>CALVDR010000027.1 GCA_944326365.1 uncultured Bacteroidales bacterium
GCATATTTTTCTCTTTTTTAAAGTTTTTCCGCTTTTTTTGAGATTCTACAATACAGGAAATGACAGTCCCTCAATGAGGGAAGATTCTGATGAAAACCGACTCTCATTGAGGGAAAAATAAAGGAGGGCAGGCGGAACAATCCGGCCACCCTCCACCCGTAATTAAGTATGTTAAATAACGCCGGGCAGAAACCCGACGCTGCGTCAGGTCAGATTATCGGGTCATTCGGCATCAATAGTGATGACTTCGTCACTGTAAATGAAGTTTCCGTAACGGCCGAATTCTTTTTTCATCGGCAATTTCTTGAAAACGGAACCATCTACAGAAGGTACAGCAGACTTGGTCATGGAAGCAATAGACACATCTCCGGGAGCTACCTTGGACCATTCCGGATCAACACCGAAAAGGCAGTTGGTATAAGCCCAGTTCAAAGCCATGTCCACTTCGAGGTTATATGATAAGTGTTTATTTCTCTGCGTCTGCAGGAGCCGCGTCATCATCCGGAAGGACAATGACATTGTCAGTGTATATCAGGGTGCCTGTCCTGCCGAATACAGGAGATACCGATGTGCGCCTGAGCGGAATGACATCAGTACCCACGGCCTGACTGCCGCTCCTTGTATCCGCACCGGCAAATGCCGATGAAGAAAGCTGCGGTCCAGGATAACGTACTGAGGAAGAAGTGACAACAGGTGGTGTTCCCTTGTTGTTGTCCTCATACCACTGGTTCACCCAGTCAGGATTCTCTCCATCCACTATCCAGCTGACAGCCCAGCTTACCGCATATTCCCTGAACCACCATTCCCAGTCGTTCGGACCATAAGGGAACATGTAATCAATATCATCGGACGATGTCTGGATCGTGTTCTGGTTATTCACCACGAAATCAGGCTCTATCCCGTCCGCATAGTCGCTGCTGTTTTCCTTTGCGTTATAGATGCGGAATGTGATCGGAGCGAATTCGAATGATCTTGTCTGGCTGTTGTTGTATATGACTGATGTGGTCATGCCGACATTCTTGCCTTCCGTACGGCTGCCGAATGTATATACAGGGAAGTCAATACCCTTCAATGTGTTTATGACAATCTCGGCAGCAGATGCAGTGCTCTCGGAGCAGATGACATAAAGTCTGTTTATCCCGAGATCAGGCCCGTTCCCGAGGGTATTGTGCACGTCAGGATTGTCGCTGCGCTCGAATGTCCAGGTCTCCCACTCGTCATCCGCGAATTCAAGCCTCGCCATAGTCTTCTGAAGATTGGCGGAGCCCACTATTGATGTCATAAGGTAACGGCACTGCTCCATGGCCCCGCCCACGCAGAAACGGAGATCCAGTATGAGATCCTCGATATTGTTCTGCAGAAGCTGGTTCAAAGACCACTCAAGAGAAGACTGGGCTGACAAGTCGAAACTTTCCAGAGCCATATATCCTATCCTGTGCGGTTCACCTCCGGTTTTCGGAGCGAGCAGGATCACCGAGTTTGTCAATACCGGATTGTACTGGTATGAGCCTGCGGTGATATCGACAGACATGTTGGTGGTCATTATCCTGTAATTGCCGTTTTCATCATAGACAGGCTGCCCGTTGTCATCCAGTTCAGGCTGCTGGCGGACAAAACGCAGGGTATAGGAGCCTGAAGTGGTATAATACAGTTCCTGCTGGTACCTTGCATAATTGGACATGGTAATGGTAGTACCGTTGACCGAATTGATCATGTCGCCTTTCTTGAGTCCGGCCGTTGCCGCAGGAGAGCCCTGATAAACATAGCCGACCACAAGTACTACAGCATCGCTTGTCGCCTCCCATCTGATAGAGTTGGTAGGACCGATTCCGAGACCTGCCTGCATTGCCCTGGTAGCAGGAGCCTTGCTGAAAGCGGCGGCGCCAGAGGTGCTTTCATTGAGGTAGGAATAGATGTACCTCTCGCCTTCATACACGGAATATTCCCTGTATATGCCGCCGTCCTCGATGTTCGTATCCCCCATCTTGGTGAGGTTCGTATAAAGGAAGTCCGTATAAGGGGCGGAAAGGTCTATTTTGCCTTCAGCGTCCAACTGGTTATACTCGTCTTTCCAGAGATAGTTCTCTTTCAGATAAGCATGCATCGCCGAATTGAGAGATTCGTTCAGCACGGCATCCCCGGCAGCCTGGACAAGCTCACACAGCAATGTCCTCGGATACCCGTCTACAGTGACGTACAGGGATATGGTACGTTCATCACTGCTGTTCTGGTCCACATAAATCCGGACAGAGCCGCGTCCCGCAGCACTGTTGTTGTTCATTGCCGCAATTTCGGCCCAGTCGCCCCCGTCCGAAAGCTCCAGGTCCGCGTTCCATGCTGCGGCCGCATCGAAAGTTATCGTCACAGTCTCTCCCGAGCTGCTGACAGTGTCCCCTTCCCAAGGGTTGTTGATATTGCTGATACCGTTGCCTTCCGTTTCTGCCGGACCATCCTTTTTGCATGATGATATTGAAACCAGCAATGAGGAAACCGCAATAAGAAAAATAAAATTAAAAATTCTTTTCATCTGTTTATATTATAATTCGTCCAATAACCTTTCCGGTCGTTGAATGGATTAAAAGGGAGGCGGTCCGCAAACCAATGGGCCGGCCTCCCTCAAGTTGATATGCCTACTTGCCAAGCAGGTCATTAAGATCTATTATCTCTGCAGGATAATAATACCCTTCAGCGTCCTGCCATATCACATACATGACAGAATATGTCTTGTCATAATAGAAGCCGCTGTCCGTACCATACTCCACGTCAGTGGCAGATGTTGTTCCGTCATAAGCCTGCAGACGGGAATCAGCCAGGATGTCCGCCACTATGCGGTTCGGATAGGCATCGTCAGGATCAACTCCGCTTGCGGCAGGATTCTGGAAACTTACCCAATACCTGGCGCACTGGCTTCCTGCAGAGACATCGAACGAGAACCTGTACGGTCCGCTGTTGTCCGTAGGATTGTCCGGAAGTGCAGTGTATTCACTGATGGCCTTGCCGTTTATCTTGACGGTTATCTTCGGCCTGTTCGCCTCATAGTTGGCATTGTATTTATCGGAACCTTCCGCAGCGAACACATCAGAAAGCAGTATAGAGCTGAGTTCGACGATTTCAGGCGGATAGATGTAGCCTTCATCATCTTCCCATACAAGGTACATGTTATCGAATCCCTTATTGTATATGCCCGGATGCTCCACACCTGTCGCAGTCTGCGGATCAGAGTACACCTCCGCCCTTGAATCAGACATGATGGCAAGAGCTGTCTCATCAGGAAAATCCGGGTCTATGGTGATATAGTTCGGATTCTGGAAAGACAGCCAATATCTGCCGCACTTGTCTCCTACCTCGACATCATACGAAATAGGCAGGCTGTAGTCGGAAGGAAGAGCCGACATTTCTCCGATACCGGTATTGTTGATCTTGACATTGCTTATCTTCGGCCTGTTGGCTTCATAGTTGGCATTGTACCTGTCTGAACCTTCAGCAGCATAGATATCCCTAACGGACACTGTCTTGAAGTCACAGGAAGCCAGATGCGTAGGATTGCCCTCACTGTCGATACCGACAACAAAGACATAATATGCCATCTGGGAATTGAGATTGCTCAGATTTATCTCGGCTGCTCCGTCCGCACCTACTTCATTTATATACTTCGTATTGTATGAGTAGCTGTCCATGGCAAGCACCTGCTCGATCTGGGCATCATCGCGTCCGCCTGCGTAAGTTCCGAACGGATACATCTTCAAACCGTTTTCATTGGTATAAAGATAGCGGTATGAAACGACACCCTTGCCGGATAAGCTTATCGTCGCATCAGTAATGCCGACATGGTCTTTAGTAAGCGTGACTTCGATATCGTTGTAAGATATGGAAGCAGATGTGACCTCCTGACGCAGCACTTCTCCGGCATTGCCGTCCTTGTCAATGGCCACGGCCACTATGTAGCCCTTCTCCCCTGCGGCAAGACCTGTCTTGGTAAACTTGTATGATGCGTCAGTCCTTGCAGTCTGTTCCATCAGATATTCCACCATAACCTCGTCTGACTCGTAGCCACCGATCTTGTCTTCTGCCAGATATGTTACATAATATTTGTAGAAGCCGTCGGACGGAGTCACCATGGCTGATACCGAAGTGTAGTCAGCAGTGATGTCGCTCAATTCCACCTTGAGGGAACCGCCTAATGTAATGGCAGGGATTGTCACTTCGTATGTATAGATGTCCTCTTCAGTGTATGAACCGGCATTCCTTACCGGTACTACCATCAGGATATAAGTTGTTCCCGGGAATATTTCATTAGGCATTATCTCGCCGTAATCATCTTCCGGAGCGCCGAATTCGGTGAGCTGTCCCGAGAAATCGTCATTCAGCATGCTGTACAGATCACCGACTGCACTTGAACCGGCATTGAGGTTGTCGAGTACATTCGTCGCATTAAAGCTCTCCTTGTCGAAAACAGCTGCATAATACGAAGAAAGACCTGATACGTTGACATTTACAGCTGCATTTTCAAAGGTGATATCAGAAACCTGTATCTCAACGCCCTTGCCTTCGATCACCTCGAAGATAATGTCATTCGGGTCAAGAGGTACAATTTCCGAATAATCTTCAGTAAACCAGCTGTCAAGGCACCATACCACGTAAGTCTGCTTCTCATCATATTTTACAAGGGATTCAAGTGAAAGTCCGCTTATCGGATCCATTGAGAACAGAGCCCTTGTGTCAGACAGGAGATTCTCTGCCAGAGTTTCAGGCGAGAAGTCTTCGATAAGCGAAGCTCCATAATAAAATCCGTTCCACAGGTCATCATCGCCCCAAGGATCATACGAATTTGTGATGGATATTGACATATCCGGCCCGATCGTGATGACGTGCGGAGCTTCTCCGACCTCTACAGACACTTCGCACATTGAGAATTCCTTGCTTGAAGAGACTGCAAGCACAGATACCTTGCCTTCAGTTTCAGCATACGGGTTGTCTGCAGACGGTGCCGTGATGGACAGGATGTTGCCATCCACCGAAGCCTTCCAGCCATCCGGTTTCATGACTGCAGTCTTGACTGCGTTCTTCAGGGTAAGCTCAAGCTCTATAGTCTGTCCGGCAGATACATACTGCTTGCCGGCGAACACAGAGCATTCGAAATCCGTGAGTTTGGCTACCTTGATGCTGGAACCGTCACCGAGAGTGAAATATACATAAGACTCGTCCTCGTCGACTTTTGAGAAAATAGACGCCCCGTCTACAGCCTTGATGCCCGTATCAAGCCAGGAGGATCCGTCAGGAGAGACCTCCCACATGTCTGTATCCGGGTTCACACGTATGCCCGGAGTGACAGAAACAGGCACCTTATTGCCGTCATCCAGCATAGGCTCGCCGTCCAGAGTCCAGTAGTATTCGCCGTTTTCCTCCATGACTCCTATTACGGAAGAAGCCTCGGATCCGGCTTTGGACACCTCTATGGTCTCGCCGCTGGAAAGGACGATGGTGTAGATACCGGTCTCTTCATCCAGCACACACGATACCACCGATACATTTTCCTCCAGCATGCCCTGTATGGAGGATATCTGGTCCTGTATGTCCGCGGCAAGTTCATCTACACGGTTTTCCAGATCCGTGATCCTGTCGTCTAGCTCGGAAATGTTACAAGACACCGCTGCCGGAGTCAGGACAATGAGGGAGGACACCAGCAGGTGCCCCATCCCTCTAAACAACTGTAATTTCATAATGTAAAATTTTAGTGTAACGTCAATCAATATCTAGGTACCGTAACATACTGTACAGTCATGCCGTACCATTCTTCAAGAGTGTACTCGTTGCCTTCTCCGTCTATGATAAGGGTAGCAAGGGCACTCTCTGTGTCACCTGTACCGTAGGCATATGCGATAGCCACTGTAAGCTCGCTGTCAAGCGCCGGTATAGTCACCCTCGGCTGTATATTGGTAGAAGTGGAAAGTCCCTGTTCTCCGAGAACTGTCCTCTGCCATGCGTTCTTGATACCGGTGTAGTCTGATGAATTCTTGTCCAGCAGACGGTCAAGACGGAGGTCTGACGCTGCAGGGCCGGCGCCGCCGCTATATGTGGCCACCATATAGTAGATGGTGGTGATATCGTCATTCGCGTAGAATGTGAAGGCCACCTCACCGGTCGACGCGGTGCTGTATTCGATCTTCTCTATCTGAGGGTTGCTTCCGCCTTCATTGGAAAGGGTCGTACCTGAGCAGGTCTTGACATGGCCGAGGACACCGTTTACATCCTCTGCGATATACGCGAACTGGTATGTTGTTTTAGGGCTGTAGCCCGATACCTTTATAGGATCCAATGACGGGATGGCAAGCGCATTCACGAAGTCCGGCCACCTGGTCTGGTAAGGGTCATTGTGTCTGAAATCAAGGAACCAGTAGAGCCATCCCTTGCCGTCTCCGGGATCCTTGTCATAACGGTAATCATCACTTATCACTTCAGGGAAATCATACCCGTTGTCCGGTATTATAGGGAATGCGTTGCGGTGCATGATAAGGGCTGTCTTGTCCGAGCTGTAGGTGAACTTCAGAGTAAGCGCAGACCTGGTGGCATCCACTATTTCCATATAGGCATCCTCTATGGATTCGCCCGGCTGATCCCTGACAAGCTTCTTGGTAGTGAAAGTGGTCTCCGAAAGCTGGAGGTCTGAAGTCTGGCCGTATTCATTCCTGGTCACATACAGGAAGGCATACTCTGTCTCCGGAGTAAGCTCGTTCTGAAGGTCAGGATAAGTATATACAGAGCCTACAGGGACTGAGGACGGACGTGTCACACCCCAGCCGCCATTGCGTATTTCAAGCACCTTGGCTTCTCTCTCTGTTCCTTCAAGTGCCATGGCTGCCTCAGCTTCAGCCTTTGTAAGAAGCTGGTAATATGCAGCATAACAATTTGCGCCGAGGACAACATCGAACTTGGCTATGGTTGCCGCGTAGGCAGAAGGAGCCCTGAATTCGCACTCGCCGTCAGGAGCATCATCCGGAACATCCTTGAGAGTACAGTCCTGACGGGTGATTCTTGCCGCAGGAGTGAAATCGGAAGCGAAAGCGACTGCCGCGAAACAATATTCGGACTCCGGCTCGATATCTGAAATCCTGAACTGGAGGTTCATGTCGGATATGCTTATCGGTGTGGCGTAAGTATGACAGAGAAGGTCATGGAACATTTCGTCACCATACGCATTGACATATTCGTCTATCTGGGCGCGCGTATTGCCGATATAGCTTATATATGCGCAGCCTGCACCCGGAGTGAGGGTGACACCTACGGAATTGATGCTCGGCTCAAGAGCGACATCGACTTTAACATCGTCGGAAGCCTCCTTAGGTGTAGCCTCAACATGGCATATCGCCATGTCCCCGAGACGGGTGGCAGCATCATCGAAGCATGCCTGTACGACCACAAGATACTCGACACCCGGCATGATAGGATAAGGCACAATGCTTGAGCTGGCAAGATCGATCTCTACTGAATTGAAATCATCGCCAAGGCTTTCCCTTGCGTAGAGCACTCCGCCGGAAGAGACGCCTTCCTCATCCTTGAGGGATATGGCCTGGGCGATATAGTTGCTTGTTTCCTCTACGGTAAGAGACTGTTTGCCTTCGGCATGCATAGCCTCAAGCAGGGTATTATAAAGTGTTCCCATAGGATACACCTGTACCAGGAAACTGTTGATGTCAGTACCCGGTTCGCAGACGAACTGGATATTGTTCGATGAAATCTGGGAAATCGACACAGAAACACCGGTAGTGCTGCCGACATAGCTTCCGTCGACATAACGGATAGGAGTGATGCAGTCGGTAGTCACATAGGTGTTACCCTTGTCATCGACCTCCTGCCCATTATCAGGAGCAGGTTTTTCTGTCTCGCAAGAGACGACCATCATCCCTGCTATTGCCGCCAGGGATGACAGAAGAATGCTTTTGAATTTGATGTTCATCATACTTGTATTTGTTAAGTGATTTTACTGTTTCAGTCAACATAATTGAGCGGAGTATCGCCATCCTTGAACTGACATACGGCCATGTTGTTCACATACCCGTTCTCATCTATTGCAAGCGCATAGACGGAAGTGTTGTCCAGGTTCCATTCCTGGTCCGGAGTCACGCTGTATGTCCTGGTGGCAGAGGCATCTTTCTCTACAGTACCGAGATTGTCACCCTTGTATGTCGAAGACAGCAGCCTGCGGGCCACATAGTGATGCACATAGTCCGGTCTGGATACCTGCCCCTCGGTCTGGCTCGCCACTATGTCATTCTCCACCACATATACTGCAAGACGATATGTGGAAGTGAGTTCAGACGCCAGTTCGACAGTGATTTCCGCAGACCCTGCAGACTCGTCATAGTCAGACTTGACAGCCACCCCGCAATGTGCCGCATATTCTCCGAAAGCAGCCTCGATGGCAGGATCCAGGAGAGACTGTTCATTCGTGAGCGACAGAGTCTGCCTCATGTCCACCGAAGCGGAAGGATAGCCCTGGACCTTCATGTCTTTGGCTATTTCGTCTTCCTGAGGGAATGCCATTATGTCTCCGCCCTGGGCAGAATGAAGCGAGAGGATATGCAGAATATCCCGGCCGTAAATGTCAACAGTCATGTCCAGATACCTGTATCCGCTCGGACAGAAGGAGCATGTCTGATATGTGAAATACATGATGCACACTTCCCTGACAAACTTCGACGGCTCTGACGGGACATCCGTACCGCTCTGCTCTGCAGTAACGCTCACAGGTATGGACACCCTGCCGCCGTATGATGCCGTGAAAGAATATGTTCCCGGCGTCACGGTAGAAAAAGCCGGTCCTTCAAGCACCGAACCGTCATTCACGCATGTGATGACTGCATCCGCAGTAACATCGGTATTTCCCGCGAATACCGTAAATGTGACGGCATCATTTCCGTCAGCCGTTATTGAAGACTTGTCCGCATCGAGGAAGATATCCCCGGTATCATCTCCGGACTGGCCTTCACAGGCAACAGCCAAGAATGCCATGCCTGCCAATAAGATGTATCCTGTCTTTCTCAACATAGTCCTATTCATTTAAATCATATCCTGCACTTCCGCCAAGCGGGCATGAAACCGAATTGGCGCATATATAAGTCATGCCGTCATCTTCGGACACCAGGGAAGCCACGACAATGCGCATGTTGTCAGCATTCCAGCTGTCATCGAGAGCGGATGTCCTAGATGAAGTGTATTCCACGCCTTCCATCAGAGGGTTGCCGGAATTGACACGCTCACCGTTGGAGCTTGTGGAAAGCACGCTCCTGACGACATTGTTGTGGATGTAAGGACTCTCGTCCGCGCCATACTGCATGTATTCTATCCCGTCCTCGACCAGGAATATCAGATAACGGAAGACAGCGCTTTCGTTGGATGTAATGCGTACTGTCACAGACACTTTACCTTCACTGACGCTGCTTTCTACCGCCAGGCCGCTCGCGGCCTTACGCCCGAGTGCCTCACCGACGGATGTTCTCAGATCTGAAATGTCGGCAGTCACCTTTTCCGGACGCATGTCCAGATAGCACTGGGGAAGTCCTGTCACACCGAACCTGGATGTGAAGAGCGATGTCATCTCGCACTCCATCGGGTCCGCCACATTGCCGTAGAACTGATGGAATGAAACCACGTTCACCCTGCCCGGATTTTCACCCTGCACAGTCTTGAGACCCGTACTCATCGCCGGACAATTCACACAGCCGACAGAGGTGAACTGCATGGCAAGTATCTGACGGGCATAGTCCCTGATGACCGGCTCCGGAGTGACGGTGATTTCCACACTGTTGCTTGTCACCGTTCCGCCGGCCGTACTGTATGTCGCAGTGAAGACGTATGTCCCCTCCGTCTCCGGGCTGAAAGTATTCACTCCCGGCTCCAGGTCCGAAGCCCCGTCTTCCGATGTCCAGGAAAGCCTGAAATCCGGAGATGTGCTTACATCCTCGCCGCCATACATCGCCGAGAAAGTCACGGCATTCCCGTCGCCGGTATGGATGACAGTGCGGTCGGCCGTGAGTTCAAGTACCATATCCTCGCCCCCGTTGCCGGAACATGACAGCGAAAACAAGGCAAGGACCGTTAGCACGGATATATGGAAAGCTCTCATGGTACTATTCATTCAGTCGGTAGTCCACATCTTCCCCGAGAGGGCATACTGCGACATTGTCTATTATAACACTGCCGCCGTTGTTGCGGAGGGAGAATACCGCCACCCTGTAGTCGCCTGCATACGAAGCATCATCAGGCAGGGTGCCTTCTGCGGTATAGGTCATCTTCTCGTCGGCAGCAAGAGTCTTCTTGTTGTCGGACATCCTCATATAGTTGCCTGAGATGTTCCTCACTATGTCATTGTAGTGGTCGGCCATTCCCCCGCCCATGACCTGTCCGTCCAGAAGCAGGGCACAGCCGAGATCGAACTCACCGGCGCTGCTTGCAGTCAGCTCAGCATTGACGGTATAAGTATTCGTCTCTTCGGAATATTCCGTATCTATCTTGATACCGCTGTAGGCCGGATAAGAGGATATCTGTTTCTGGAGTTCGGCAACGACAGCCGGAAGAGGTGCCGATGTCGTACCTATCTGAGTGGCATCCGGGTCGAGATTGAATACCAGACACGGATAGGCTCCCGTCCCGAATTCTGTCATAAGGGCGGCAAGCACGTTATTGGTATTCTGGCTCCACAGGTCATGCTGTCCCTGGAATGATCCGTGTATGGCGAAAAGCACCATCCTGTCAGCCCATTCCTCGTCCATCGCTTCAAGGGCAGCCGCAAGGGTCGCACAAGGCCCGCAATACGCGCTGGTCAGGTCATATACAGCCACCTTCTTGTAATACCTTTCGTATTTGGCCCTGTTCTGCACAGTGATGGTCACCTCATTGTTGCTTCTGGAATTCTTGAAGTAGGCGAAGAAAGTGTAGTCCCCGTCAAGAGTCCCGGTAAATGTCAGACCGTCAAGAGTCTCACCGGTAGTCTTGTTTTCTATGGTGATATAATTGCGCTGGGCGGTAGCCGTAAGATCCTCGCCTTCCGGGCTGTAAAGCTTGAATGTAGCGGCATCGCTGCCGTTGGCTTCGATCGTTGTCTTGTCTGCAACAAGCGTATACACTCCGGTAGCATACTCTTCGTCGAAAATGCTTCCGCCGGTATCCTCTCCGGCATTGCCTTCACAAGCCGTCAATGCTGCAAAAGCTGCTGCAGCAAACATGATATTCCCAAAAATCCTTTTCATTCCATCCTGTTTTTCAAATTATCAATCATAAAGCTGACAGCATCAGAAAGATGTGGTCAGCTGCAAATTAAGTCCAGTATAAGCCGATATCACACGGCAGACGCCGCCGGAACATACATATCCGTCCTTGTTGCGTCCGTAGCTGAGTGACACCCTTGTGCGCGAGCGCGCATAGCTTACGCCTGCAGCATAATAATGGACATTGCTGCTTCCATGATTATACATGTCACTCACATAGATACTCCAGTACGGAGCGAAATTCACCTCAAGGAGAGCAGCCATCCAGTCCTTCTCGTCTTCATGGGTGGCAAGGTACTGGAGTTCGAGCCTCGTGGAAAATGTAGGTGTGAACTTGTACTGCATGTCAGCCACGACGATATTCTGGAGTCTTGTAGCCTTGCCCACTCCATAATGGGTATTCTGCTCCTGCATCGAATAGAGAAGCAGGGCCTTGAACTTACGGCTGAACTGTTTCTCTATATCCACGCTGAAATCCCGGTACAGCAGGTTGCCTGCCTTCGCAGTCCCCTCCTGTGCGAGAGTGTAGTACGTGGAGAAATTCGCATGTATCTTCATGCCCCGTTTGCCTCCGAGGGCCGTACCGCGCCTGAAGTTGTAATACACGTCGAGCTGTCCGCCCATTTCTCCGCTGTTCCTGTATGCAGGTTCCCCGAGCTGTACAGTATACGGATGGAAATTGGTCAGCAGGTATGTATACTGGGTGCAGACAGCAGGCACGTAATTCAGCAGGTTTGCAGTGGACACGGAGTTGTTCATGATTTTCGAAGTCATCCACTCCAGTCTCCTGGCAGTGAAGTTGACGCCCAGGCCATGATTGTTGTATCCGAGTTCTACAAGCTGGGCATTGCCCCTCTTCTGGAGATACATCTTCCCGTCGCTTGCGAAGTCCGGATTAGAGTAGTACTTCTGTCCTCCGTCCACATATTCCGCCTTGAGGAAAAATCCGGAGCCGTGCTCGAAATTGATACGCCCGGAGTATCCTGTGGAACCTGGCTTGCCGCCTTCATCCTCCAGATCCACCGGGATGTCCTCGAACCTGTTCAGTACAGAACCTTCCAGAGCGAGGTAGGTCCCGTCCCATTTGGCGAGCTCGGAAATGGCGAAGCTTATGTCGCCTCCCCTTACCTGGGTGTCGGAAAACTCCATGCCCATACGAGGCAGGCCCCATAAAGCCTTGACGGAAACGATACCCTTGTAATTGTAGGTCACCCTGGCTCCCATGACGGCATTGTTCATACCGA
The DNA here is from genome assembly GCA_944326365.1 of uncultured Bacteroidales bacterium. GTDB lineage: Bacteria > Bacteroidota > Bacteroidia > Bacteroidales > UBA932 > Cryptobacteroides. The sequence goes on from CALVDR010000027.1 coordinate 12,509, forward strand.
GAGTCCTGTCCTCCCATGCCCTGAACAGCAGTCCGCTGCCGAACTGGTCATAGAAAGTACCTGCAGTCACAGAAAAAGCGTCATCCGTCCATGACACATAATAATTCGTAAGCTTCGCTTTGGTCAGCTCTATGGGGTAGTCCTGGAGTACGGGGAAGTACCCCTCAAGCTGTGCACCGGCAGAAAACTTCCCCCTGTAATAATCCAGTTTCAGGTAGTTGTTGGATCCTATCCGGTTTTCCGGAGCGACAGCCCCTGTAGGAGAATCATTCTGATACAGGATATTGTTGGTCTCAAAGCTTCCGCTGAGATAGCCTTTGGAGGAGTTTTCCTCCTGGGCGGACACAGCGGCCGGAACAGCCAGAGCCAGGATCAGCGTGATGTATAAGGTCCTTGTCATCTGTAGTCTTTTTGTTTATTGTAGCTCCTTGATTTTCTCCAGGAGTTCAAGCTCGCTTCCCGGAGTGTAGCCGGTGTGTGAATAGACTATCTTTCCGTCAGCGTCGACCACGTAGACCTGCGGAGTAAGCGTGACATTCATGGCGCGCATGAATGCCTGGTTCTTGTCATAAATGTCTATGAAGTCCGTCCATCCGTGTCCCTGGACAAGGGAGCGGGCCTTGGTGGAAAACCTGGCATCATCGGTAGATACCGCCACCACACGGAATTCGGCTTCTTCCAGCCAGTCCGGCATAAGCTCATTGATAGCATCAAGTTCACGTATGCAAGGCTTGCATGTGGTAGACCAGAATGATATTATCATCGGAGTCTTGCCATCGACAAGTGAGGCTGTGGATATGACTTCACCTTTGGCATTCTCAACGTTGACTGCCGGTATCTGGGCGGCAGCCGTCACAGCTGCGAGGAAAAAAACCGCTGCAGCAAGCATCAATGTTCTAATTGCTTTCATGATATTTCCTTATTTATTCCGTTAGACATGATCATCTCCGGTTCCAGCCTGGATTCTGCTGGGCTTCAAGCTGCGGGCTCGCGAATATTTCATCGGCAGGGATCGGCCATACGAAACGGTAGTCTCCCGCAGGGATGTTGAGATCCTTTCCGATATCCGAAACATAGTCTCCCTCTGTCCATGAATAGTATTCGTCCGGACCGAGCATGTCGTCCTGCCACTCGCCTCTGTCCATCGGCAGCTTCCAGCGCTTGAGGTCTGTAAGTCTGGTCCCCTCGAGCATCATCTCCCTGTAGCGCTCGTCCTGTACATCCTTCAGTGTCACGGCAGACAGCGGGGCAAGGCCGCGGTGCTCCCTGAGTGTATTGAGCCAGTTCTCAGCCGCATCTTCACCGGTCGCTCCTGACTGGACTGCAGCCTCGGCCGCGATGAGGTACATCTCTGCAAGACGTATCGGCTTGAAGGTATTGTAGTAGTTCTTCTGATTCGATGTCATCAGATCCGGGTTGCCCGGGTACTTGCTTATGACGGAAGCCTTGTAGGCGAACATGCCGGCACCCTTGATCATCAATGCATACTCGGACTTGAAAGTGAAGTCTCCGTTCATCGAGCAGTCGGTCAGGAACACCCTTGTCCTCCAGTCCTCTGAAGAAAACATGTCTATGCACGTCTGGGTCGGGATATACTCGGGATAGATCTGAGAATATTCACCTGTACCGCTATAGTAGTCATAGAAGAAATTGTATCCCCACTGGTACGCTATCTCTATTGTGCTTGCGTAAAACTTGAAAATGATCTCGTCGCTGGTATCATATTCCCACATACGCTGCAGCTCTTCCTCCGAATCCACAAGAGAATACGCAGTATTGCCGATCACCTCCTTGGCCTTGTCAAGAGCTTTGCCATAGTTATCCATCTGCAGGTACACATGGGCCTCCATGGCTGTGACACAGTCCGTGTTCAGGGTCGTGGCATCAGGCGTACCGCGCCCGCTTCCCGCAAGCATGCTGCGGGCCTTGTCGAGATCTTCCAGTATAGTCTCATATGTTTTCTGCAGTGTAGACCTGTCCAGCTTCAATGAAGTGTCATGTGTCAGGGCAAGCGGCAGTCCGGTGTACTCCGTTCCCGCAGTCTCCTGCTCGTAGTCCTGGCAGAAGCGCTCGGCCAGAAGGCTGTAGCACATCGCACGCATAAGGTACATCCTGCCCTGTATCCGTTCAAGTTCAAGCTTCTCATCCTCTGAAGGGTTGAAACCGAGGCTGCCGGATATCCCGTCCAGTATGAAATTGTACTGGGAGATGGCTCCGTACAGATTGTTCCACGCCGTAGTGATATCGGAGTCACTATAATCGTATGTCCATTGGTAGATGCCGCCGTAAGTATTGGAAAATCCGTATACCGCATTCACATAGTCCGCCTGGATATCAGGTGCGATGATGCTGCTCAGACTATAGGCGGTGCGAAGACGTGAATATGCCCCGAGTTCAAGGGATCTGATGGCATCCATGCTCTTGAATGCCTCGTCAAACGGAATGCTGTCCGGAGATTCCCTGTCCAGGTCGCATGACGGTACAAGTACTGCCGTCATGACGCATGAAATGACCAAATATATCGCTTTTTTCATAATTCCCTTTTGTATTGTAATTCAGACATCAGAAAGTGAACTGCACACCGAACATGAATTCCCTTGAGTTCGGATATTCTCCGAGAGACTTGTTGGAATCCACCTCAGGGTCATAGCCGGAAAACTGTGTGACAGTAAACAGGTTGCGTGAAATGAAATATACCTTGAAGCCTTCGATAAAGCCGCTTTTCCTTATCAACTCTGACGGGAAATCATAAGAAAGCGTCAGATTTTTCAGACGGAGGAAGGACGCATCTTCCAGAATGCTGGAATCCAGATATGTCTGATACCCGTATTTAGGCACATCAGTGATGTCCCCAGGCTGCTTCCACGCATTGAGAAGCCTCTTGGAACGGTTGAACACGGCTCCGTAGTTCGGATTTTCAAGGTAAATGAGCGCATTGTTCAGGAGATACTTCCTGGCATTCCACGAGAAGTCGGCGGAAAGGGATATCCCGCGCCATCCCACGTTTATGCCGAAACCTCCGGTAAGCGGAGCCATGTACTTCTTGCCGGTGAACTGGTAGGTGGCATTGTTGAAGTCCTCCGTTATCCCGATCTCTCCTGTTTCCGCATCCACAGTCTCCCACTGCGGCGCTCCTGTATCAGGATTGACGCCATGGAATATAGGCAGGTAGAACTCGCAGAAATCATGGCCCACGGCATAGCATGCACCGGCTCCCGTCATGGCATATTCGGTAAGGCCGTTGAACAGGCGGAGCATCTCGTTGTGGTTGTAGTTGAAAGTAGCGTTCAGCCCCACGTACCAGTTCTTGTCGCGGTAGAGGTCTGCATTGAGAGTCAGGTCTATACCTCTGTTGAGCATGGCTCCGACATTCTTGCCGACAGTAGTATATCCGGTAGTGGCGGACACAGGGACATCCATGAGAAGGTCGTCAGACACCCTGTTGTAGAACTCCAGGTCAAGGGTGAACCTCCGTATGAACTGTATGCTCGCAGCCACAGTCAGGAGACTCTGGGTCTCCCAGCCCAGTTCCTCGTTGCCTTCAGAGGCATTGTAAAGTCCGAGGACACCGCCGTACATTGTCGTAGCCAGATGTGAAAGATGCGCATAGTTTGATATGCCCGCATTTCCCTGGGTACCGTATGACACCTTCAGGCTGAGATCCGAAATGACATGGTTGTCTGCCAGGAACTTTTCCTTCTTCATGTTCCACATGGCCCCGAAAGCATAAAATATTCCTGAACGGTTGGCGGCGCCGAAGCGGGAAGAAGCGTCCCTCCTGACAGAAGCGTCGAATATATACTTGTTCATATAGGAATATTCAGCCCTCGCAAACCACGAATTGAATGCATAGCTGGATTTGGAATCGGCTACGGAAGGTATGCCGGACGCAGCCGAAAGCATCATTATGTCATTTCTGATCTGCCCGCTCCTCTGTGCCGAGAAAGTCAGGGCATCGCTCACTATGCCTTCCTGACCGGCAAGCAGATAAAGCTTGTGCTCGTTGTTCACGAAATCGACATTGTAGTCTATTGTGTTCGTAATGGTGAACGTGCCTCCGTTCTGATGCACCCTGGATACTGTTCCGTTCCCGAGAGATCCGGAGTAGGTAGGATATTCATAGGCATATCCCCAGTATGCGTACGAATTGGTGCCGAATACAGACTTGATGTTCAGGTTCCGCACCGGGGTGATCTGCAGGTAGGCACTTCCGTTTATCTGCAGATTGCTTCCTCCGGACGGGTGCTGCGATATCATGTAGTTCGGATTCCGGAATCCGCTTATCTCCTCCTTCTCGTTGCCGTTCTCGTCATAAGGCGTATCATAAGGAAGAGACAGGAAAGACATGAATGCAGCATTGTATGCCGAGTTGCTGGTGGTGTTGGCCAGCGACCGCTTGTCGAAGCTCAGGGCAAGTGTGGCGCCGAACCGCAGCCAGTCCTTTGCATTGACATCGAAATTGGACCTGAAGGAATAACGCTCCAGTGATGATCCGGGTGCGGTACCTTCCTGATTCAGATACGATCCCGATATATAGTATGCAGTCTTTTCAGAACCGCCTGTTATGGACAGGTCGACATTGTATACCGGAGCTGCCTGCTTGTAATAATATTTCCTCCAGTTCGTGTTGACGCCTGACGCCATGATCTCATCGTAACGCTGCTGCGTGATGAGTCCGTTCCCCAGCTGATAGCCGGCAAGCTCTTCTGAAGTCATGACCTCATAACGCTCCGAAGCCGGCTGGGATATACCTGCCTGGACCCTCGCCACGACAGAGACCTGCTCGTTGCGTTTGCCTCGCTTGGTAGTGATGTATATCACACCGTTGGCGGCACGGGAACCGTATATGGATGTCGCAGAGGCATCCTTGAGTGTCGTTATGGACTCGATATCGTTGGAGTTGAGCGCAGTGAAGACACTTGTCGACACAGGCACGCCGTCCAGCACAATCAGAGGTGTGGTCTCTGCGGCAATAGAGCCGGCACTGTGGAGTCTTATTGAAGAAGTGGCAGAAGGTTCTCCGGAATCGGTATATACCTGCAGACCGGCCACCTTGCCCTGGAGAGCATCCGCGACATTGGCGGTAGGCCTGTTCTCTATCGTCTGCTCGGAAACCGTGGCGGCAGAACCGATAGTCGTACCGATCTTGCTGCCGGAACCATAGCCGATGACCGTGGCCATCTCCAGAAGATGGGAATCTTCCTTCAGGACCACATTGATTTCGTCACGTCCGTCTACAGGAATCTGCTGCGACTCGTATCCAAGACATGAAATGAGAAGGCTGGAGCCTTCAGAGACTGAGATTGAGAATTTTCCATCTGCATCGGTAGTCGTACCATGGGTCGTACCTGCGACCTGGACTGCGGCCCCGTAGATAGGACCTATTTCATCGGCGACGACTCCTGAAACGATTCTGTCCTGGGCGGCAAGGAACGTACCCCCCACATTGACAAAACGAGCATGGAAACTAACAAAAGAAGATGTTTCGCTTTCATGAAATTTAACAATGTAATAGGTGTATTCAATTCAAAAATCCTACAAAAATATGAAATTAAATTTATAAAAAGCAATATTAATTTCATTTTTTAACCTCTATAATTCATTTTCTGATAATGAATTATAACAAAATCCCGTCTCAAAGGCGGGATTTATAAGGAACAGCGGCGATATTGTAATATATCCTAAAAAATATCGCTTTTCCGCTTACAGATTTCCGATTCTCACTTCTCGCTCAGGGAAAATATGAATTCAAGACCTCCGCCCTTACGGTTCAGGGCACGGACATCCCCCTTGTGGAAAGCTATGGCGTTGCGGACTATGGACAGTCCCAGCCCGGAGCCTCCGTCGTCACGTGTCCGGCCTTCCGACACACGGTAAAAACGTTCGAATATCTTCGGGAGATGCTCGTCAGGCACGCCTTTCCCGGTATCATAATATGAGAAGTGGCAGTAGCCGTCACCTCTTGCATAGCACTCTACATGAATCTTGATCTCCCGGCCGCCGTACTTGAGACTGTTTTCCATGAGATTCCGGAACACTGCATAGAGCAGGCTCGGATTCCCGTTCACCGTCAGATCCGGTTCAAGTGCATTCTCGACGAGTATGCCCATATCGTCCAGACGGTCGCGCAGCTCGTCCGACACTTCATCCACCACGTTTTTCAGATTCACTTTCTCCTTATGCAGCTGCTCCGGAGCCTCTTCTATCTTCGTGATCAGACCTATGTCCCGGATGAGGTCAGAAAGCCTCATCACCTGCACATAAGCCCTGTCCAGAAACATATTCCGCTTTTCTGCCGATATGTCCCTGCATACGGTAAGCGTCTCCAGGTATCCACGGATGCTGCTGACAGGGGTGCGCAGCTCGTGGGCGATATTGTTCGTCATCTGCTGCTTCATCACCTTGTTCTTCTCCACGTTCGTGACATCGTTCACCGAAACTTCACAGCCATTGTCCGGATATACCAACACCTGAAGGGTGTAGACGCGGCCGCCCTTGTCGACATTGTACTGGAAGACAGGGACATTGTCCACTCTGGAATTGCGGGTATTGTGAGCGACGAACTCAGCTACCGGCCGGAATATCTCATTGTCCCAGAGGGAGTCGAGATCCGGAGTCGGACGGTCGAGCATCAGGTTCACGAACTGGACGAATTTGGCGTTCGCGTAGACTTTTTTCCTTTCCTGCGAGAAAATGGCGATGCCTCCGTCGTAATAGTGCAGATGGAGCAGAAGCCTCTCTTTCTCCAGGGCGATGATACGGTTGCTCTGCTCCAGCCTCTGGTAGCTTCTGAGCATCTGGTTTCCTATGTCGCCCAGCTCGGAATCAGGAAAGGACATGTTTTCATAGTCCACATGGCCTTTCTCCGCCGCTTCCGCCAGACGGTGCAGACGCGACACGCCCTCACCGAACTTGTCCGAGAGGAAAATGATGAAGAAAAGCGCCACGAGGAAGACCAGCACTACTATCAGTATGAAGAAAGAGTCGGGCCTGAGAGCCTTTTTCACATCGTATTCGAAAGGCAGGGCCATACGGACGATATACCCGCCGTAAGACTTCGCATAGTAGAAATAGTTTATACCCACCGTATCGGATTTGCGGATGGAATCACCCACTTTCGCCTTCATGGCCTCCTTCACTTCGGGGCGCATCCCGTGATTGTCCATATCGTTCCTGTCCTCCACGGAATCGAATACGACGTTTCCGTTCTTGTCGATGACAGTCACCCTCAGTTCAGGCGGGAAAAGAGCCACTGCGGACGGATAGTCATCAGACTGCGCGATGATATCGGCATAGCACGAAAGCCTGTCCTGCAGCATGAGTTTCCTGCTGTTCCTGTCGCTTCTGAGCTGGAACACTATCAGCAGTACTGCAAAAAAGGCGAAAACCGCCGCAAAGTACGAAAGCAGCTGTCTCTTGTATGATCTTCTTCCGGTTTTTCTGTCCATCATTTTCTGTCGTTACTGCAGGGCCTGCCTGCTCTGGACCACTTCAGTCTTCCACTATTCTTCAGCATTCATCGAATATCCGTAGCCGGACCTGTTCGTCAGATAGGACTTGCACACTCCGAGCTTGCTTCTGATGCGCGCGATATGCACATCCACAGTCCTGTCCAGAACATAAGGGGCGTCTTCCCAGAGTTCGGAAATCATTTCCTCCCTGGAATATATCCTTCCCGGATGCGAAGCCAGCAGGGTCAGGATCTCAAGTTCTTTCTTGGGCAGCACCACAGCCACGCCGTCCACATATACCATCTTCCTCGCCACATCTATTCTGAGTTTTCCCAGGACTATCTGTTCCAAAGGTTTCTCCTGACGTATCGCCGTGCTTCGTTTCAGGACAGCCTTTACCCTCGCCAGGACTTCGTTTATGGAAAACGGCTTCGATATGTAATCATCCCCTCCGGCAGAAAATCCCGTAAGCAGATCATTCTCCGCACTCCTTGCAGTCAGGAATATCACCGGTATCTGACTGCGTCTCTCCTTTCTGAGGACTTCGGCCATCTTGAATCCGGACATTCCTTCCATCATCACGTCCAGAAGTATCAGGTCGACATCCTGATCGCAAAGCTCCAATGCCGTCTCGGCAGAAGACGCAGGCACCACCTCATAACCGGCGTTTTCCAGATTGAACTGAAGTATCTCCCTGATATCGGGTTCGTCGTCGACGACCATTATCTTTTTCTTCTCCATTCCTGTAATAATTTCATTCAATGATTTCAATAAGACGACCGGGAATTCAGTCGGACCCGATCGGGGACAAAGGTATATTTTTTCCTTTTTCAATGCATTGACAGGAATGTAAATTATTTGTTACGGAATTACGTAACAATATTTTAACATTTTTGCAACAGAATCCCAACAATACGGGGCTAATTTTGCGCCTGATATCAGTCGACGTTAACTATAACTCTATATTATATGGACTGGATATATCTGGGATTTGTGATATTCCTATTCATCCTTGCGATCTCCGACCTGTGGGTGGGAGTCAGCAATGATGCAGTCAACTTCCTCAATTCAGCTATCGGCGCCAAGGTCGCCAGATTCAGGACCATCATCTTCGTGGCAGCAGCCGGCGTATTTCTCGGAGCTATCATGAGCAACGGGATGATGGACATCGCCAGGCACGGTATTTTCCGGCCGGAACAGTTCGCATTCAAGGAACTGATGTATATTTTTCTGGCAGTGATGGTCACGGACATCATCCTGCTGGATGTGTTCAACTCTCTCGGCATGCCGACTTCCACTACGGTATCCATGGTATTCGAACTGCTCGGAGCGACTTTCGCGCTGTCGATAATCAAGATGGCAGGAGCGGATACCGGATTAGGATTCGCCGACTACATGAACACGGAGAAAGCCCTGTCGGTGATCATGGCCATCTTCGTATCGGTAGCCATAGCATTCGTCTGCGGTAACATCATCCAGTATGTCGCCAGGCTTATCTTCACCTTCGACTTCCACAAGGGTCTGACATGGAAAATCGGAATATATGGCGGTATAGCCGTGACAGCCATAGTCTATTTCATGCTTTTCAAGGGCACGAAGGATCTGGCGTTCATGACCGCGGATGTCAAGGAATGGATCAACACGCACACATGGATGCTGCTCGGAGGATGTCTTGTATTCTTCACGATACTGATGCAGATTCTCCACTTCCTGAAAGTCAATGTATTCAAGGTGATAGTCCTTATCGGGACATTCGCCCTCGCCATGGCTTTCGCCGGCAATGACCTTGTGAACTTCATCGGTGTACCTCTCGCGGGTTTCGCTTCTTATCAGGACTATATGGCATCAGGAAGCGGTGACCCCGCAGGACACATGATGGGAGTACTTAACGAACCGGCATCGACTCCTCTGATTTTCCTGATCGCCTCTGGCGTGGTGATGGTGATAGCTCTCGCTACATCGAAGAAAGCCCACAACGTGACCAAGACCGAGATAAACCTGGCCCGCCAGGACGAAGGTGACGAGATGTTCGGGTCTTCGAAAGCTGCCAGAAGCATCGTGAGATGGAGCAGTTCTACAGCCCAGTTCATAGTTTCGGCCACTCCCGACAAGGTCAAAAGATGGATTGACCGGAGGTTCGACAAGACCAATATCGACATAGAGGACAATGCAGCCTATGATGTAGTCAGGGCGTCAGTGAACCTCGTGGTGGCATCTCTCCTGATCGCTTTGGGAACATCCCTCAAACTGCCTCTTTCCACTACATACGTGACATTCATGGTCGCAATGGGTACGTCCCTCGCGGACAGGGCGTGGAGCAGGGAAAGCGCAGTGTTCAGAATCACCGGAGTACTGTCTGTCATCGGCGGATGGTTCATGACTGCCGCCATCGCATTCATCAGCGCATTCTTCATAGCGCTCCTGATGTACTTCTGCGGTACTGTCGTGACCGTGATAATAGTCATCGCAGGACTCGCCGTCCTGATTCACAGCAATGTGAAATACAAGGAAAAATCAGATACGACGAAGGGTGACAAAGCCTACTACGACATTCTGAAAATGACTGACAGGAAACAGGTATGGGTTCCTTTCCTGAAATACGTGGCAGAAAACGACAAGGCATTCCTCGACGAGATGGCCTCACAGTACACTGCGGTAACTGACGGTCTCATGAATGAAAATGTCAGGATTCTGAAACATTCCATGAATGATCTGAAAAACTACAAGACGAAGCTCAAGAGTCTCAGAAAGAAGGAGACTGTCTGCCTGAGAATGGTGGATCCTGAAACGGGTCTGGAGAAAAGCGCGTGGTTCCACACTGCATTCAACTATATGGAACAGGTATATTACTCGCTCCGCCGTATCTGCGAGCCGGCATACGAGCATGTGGACAACAATTTCACGCCTATCCCGGCAGAATACTGCAAAGCTTTCAGTGCAGTCCGCGACGAGCTGGTAGCTACGGTGCAGAATCTCGCGAACCATTTCAAGGACAGGAATTATGAAGAGATGAGAAGCCAGGAGGAGGCTCTGAGCAGGCTGCAGGTAAAATTCTCCGATCTGAGAAAGGCCCTGATGGTAGACATTCAGGACAAGAACCTGAATCTGACGATGGCATACATGTACCTGAATCTGGTACAGGAGTCGGAGCAGCTGTGCATCTCACTCAAGCATTATGCAAGGGCATCCAGAAAGCTCGCATAAATTTTTTCCGCTATAATTCACGAGGGTGGGGCAAAAGGTGGACGCAGAAAGTACCATTTTGCCCCACCCTCTTTTTCTGTTCAGAGGATTGGATGGATTACGAACTGTTCCGGCAGATTGCGAATCTGCCGGAACAATTATTATATTTGTAGGATGAAGGGGCTGAAGCGGGATCAGAATCATTCCGCATAACACTGAAAACACAAGAAGATGGGAAACACACCACGGAGAAGATACCCGATAGGTATCCAGACATTCAGCGAAGTCAGGAACAGAGGTTGTGTCTATGTAGACAAGACCGGCCTGATCTACGATCTGGTCACTTCAGACAAGATCTACTTTCTCTGCCGCCCGCGAAGGTTCGGGAAAAGCCTGCTTGTAACCACCCTCGAATCTTATTTTTCAGGAAAGAAGGACCTCTTCGAAGGCCTGGCTATCAGTGAGCTGGAAAAAGACTGGACAGAATACCCTGTCCTGCATTTCGATTTCAGCGGAACGAAGTACTTCTCGACAGAAGATCTGGACGGGCAATTATGTATTCAACTCCGCCTTATGGAAGAACGTTTCGGAAAAGATGTTTCTGAAAAGACACCGGCAGAACGTTTCCAGGGCATCATCCGCAGAGCATACGAAATGACAGGGAAACAGGTAGTTTTCCTCGTGGATGAATATGACGCTCCGCTTCTGGACAGCAATTCCGATCCTGAACTCCAGAGTAAACTGAGGAACATGCTCCGCAGTTTCTACAGCGTCGTGAAAATGAGCGATGCCATGCTGAAATTCGTATTCATTACCGGCATCAGCAAATTCAGCCAGATGAGCATTTTCAGCGAGCTGAACAGCCTGCAGAACATCAGCATGAAAGACCGGTTCAGCGCCATATGCGGCATCACTGCAAAAGAGCTGGAAGAACAGCTCCGCCCTGATGTCGAAGCCCTGGCCGAAAAGAACAAGGAAACATATGAAGAGGCGATGGAGCATCTGCGCCGGATGTACGACGGCTATCATTTCAGTCCGGAATGTGAGGATATCTACAATCCTTTCAGTCTGCTGAACGCGTTCAATGACCTGCGATACGGAAAATACTGGTTTTCATCAGGCACTCCGACATTTTTGATAGAGGTCCTGCAGAAATGCAATTTCGACATCGAACGTCTGGAAGGGATCACAGCGTCTTCGGAACAATTCGATGTCCCTGCAGAGCGGATCGCAAACCCCGTTCCTGTACTGTACCAGAGCGGATATCTCACCATCAAGGACTATAATCCGATGGCAGACCTCTATACCCTCGCATACCCGAATGACGAAGTGAGGCTCGGGTTCATCAATTCCCTGATTCCGGAATATGTGAATGATCTGTACCTGAAACGGAATTCTTTCATATACGGGTTTACCGAAGACCTGCGCAGAAACGATCTGGAAAGCTGCATGGAAAAAATCACGGCATTTTTCGCTTCGATACCATACGATCTGGAGAACAAGACGGAAAAACACTATCATACCATATTCTATCTGCTCTTTTCCATGATGAGAATGTACATCGGCAGCGAAGTCAGGAGCGCTGTCGTACGGGCAGACATCGTATTGAAGACCGGAACCCACATCTATGTGTTCGAACTTAAAATCGACGGTACGGCCGATGACGCATTGAAGCAGATAGATTCTAAAGGCTATCTCGTCCCATACTCGGCAGACGGAAGAAAGCTCGTGAAAGTGGGAGTCAGTTTCGATTCCGGGACACGGACAGTCGGGGAATGGAAAGCCGTGGAAGCCTGAGCGCGGAATACGGAAGCATTGGCGTAAGCCGGAAATTGGAAATGGGAATTAACATGAGTTCGATGAAAAGAACGGAGTGAATTTCAGAGAACTACCTCTTTAGAGGATTCGGGAAACGAATCCGGCAGTAAGTTCTCCCCTACGGGAGGCCTAAGAAAATCCCCCTAATAGGGGGCTGGGGGTTAAGACAGGGCCAGTCTTTCGAAGAAAGACGTAATTGGGTGACCGAGTCACCCAATTTAAGAGGGGTGACACGAAAATGGGAAGAGATTTCGCAGAAATCGTAATGTCAGTTCGACGAAGTCTCTGGCACTGAGTAGAATAATTCGTCGAACTGACGTTATTTAAAGATCAGAAATATGTTCGGAAAGGAAATTTACGTCGGAAGACGGAAAAGGCTGCTCGAAGAGATGAGGGCCACAGGGAATGACGGGAGACGCGGGATCGCGGTTTTCCTGGGCAATGTAGAGGCTCCGCAGAACTATCGCGGAAATGACTACAAATTCAGACAGGAGAGTTCGTTCCTGTATTTCTGGGGGATAGACGAACCGGGATTCGGAGCGATTCTGGACCTTGACAGCGGGGATGAAGTCCTGTACGGGAACGATGTGGACATAGACGATATCATCTGGATGGGGCCGCAGCCGTCCGTGGCATCGAAAGGCGGGCTCATCGGAGTGGACAGGACCGCCCCATACCTGGGATTCTTCGAAGCGGTCCGGACAGCCAAAGTCTCAGGAAGGACGGTGCATTTCCTGCCGGCATCCAGGTACTACAATACCATGATGCTTTCCAGCCTGATGGGCTGCCCGGCAGAAAACGTGCGGAAGACGGGACCGGCGTACGGGAATTCAGAAATCACCGCATCTCTCGAACTGACGAGAGCCGTGATTTCCATGAGACTCATCAAGGAAGCCTGTGAAATAGAAGAGATAGACAAGGCCTGTGAAATAGGATGGCTGATGCATACAGCCGCACGCCAGGCCTGCAAACCCGGAGTAAGGGAGCAGGATATAGTAGGGAAAATGGAGGGCGTCACCATTTCGAAGGGATGGGGAGTATCTTTCACTACCATACTTTCACAGAACGGCGAGACTCTGCACAACCACTCCCACCATCAGATCATCACACCGGGCAGGATGCTCCTTATAGATGCCGGGGCGGAAAGCAACACCCATTACGCTTCGGACTTCACCCGGACTCTGCCGTGCAGCGGAAAATTCACGCCGAAACAGCGTGAGATATACGACATAGTGGCTGAGTGCAACGAACTGGCTTTCCAACTGGCAGCACCGGGGATACCGTACAGGGAGGTACATCTGGCAGTAGCCGCGAAGATGCTGGACGGGCTCAAGGCTCTCGGCCTGGTGAACGGACACATCGACGACATGGTGAACGAAGGTATCGCAGGGATGTTCATGCCTCACGGACTCGGGCACAACATGGGCATCGACGTACATGACATGGAGGATCTCGGAGAAGATCTGGTAGGCTATGACGATGACCAGACCAGAGCGTCACAGCTTGGACTCGGCTCTCTCAGGATGGCCCGCCGCCTGAAACCTGGTCATGTCATCACTGACGAACCCGGAATTTATTTCGTGCCGGCACTGATAAGCAAGTGGAAAGAGGAAGGGACGGACAAGGGTATGGTGAACTATGCCGCCGTGGAGAAATATCTGGACTTCGGAGGAATCAGGCTTGAAGATGACCTGCTCATCACTGACGATGGCTGTCGCAGGCTCGGCCCGCACCGCCTTCCTATCGCGGCTGACGATGTCGAAGCTGCCATGGCTTCCGAATAGAACCGGACATAAATAACGTGAGTTCGATGAAAAGAACGCAGTGAATTTCAGAGAACTACCTCTTTTAGAGGATTCGTTCCACGAATCCGGCAGTAAGTTCTCCCCTACGAGAGGCCTAAGAAAATCCCCCTAATAGGGGGCTGGGGGTTAAGACAGGGCCAGTCTTTCGAAGAAAGACGTAATTGGGTGACCGAGTCACCCAATTTAGGAGGGGTGACACGTAAAAGGAAAGAGATTTCGAAGAAATCGTAACGTCAGTTCAACGAAATCTCTGGTACTGAGCAGAATAATTCGTCGAACTGACGTTAAATATCGTTATGGAAATCATTATAGGAATACTGGCGGTACTCGCCGGGATCATAGGAATATTGGGCAGCGTCCTGCCTGCCCTTCCGGGACCTCCTCTGAGCTGGGTTGGAATGCTGCTGCTTTATTTCTGGGGCGGCACGAACAGCCACGGGGACGAAATGTCCCTGACCATCCTGCTGGTGATGCTGGGTGTGACTATCCTCGTGAGCGTGCTGGATTATGTCATACCTTCTTATCTGACCCGCGTCACAGGAGGCTCGAAAGCTGCAGAGTGGGGGACATTCATCGGAATGGTATTCGGAATCTTCGTGATGCCGCCGTGGGGGATGATCATTTTCTCTGTCCTCGGGGCTTTTCTGGCCGAAATACTGTTCGCAAACAAGAACGGCTCCGAAGCCTTGAAATCCGCGTTAGGTTCATTCCTCGGATTCATCGTCGGGACCGGACTGAAACTTGTGGCCTGCGGGGTTATGATGTATTATATCATAGTATACTTATAGAAATGATGGCATTCTCATTTCATTGTACCGGAATGCGAAAGCTTCCGGTACAAAAAATTCTTGTCAGGCTACGCCTCCGGCAGGAATCCTTTACGGATCAGGTACTGGGCGATCTGCACGGCATTGGTCGCAGCCCCTTTCCGGAGATTGTCAGCCACGCACCAGAGATTCAGACCGTATTTCACTGACGGGTCACGGCGGATACGGCCCACATAGACCTCATCGTGTCCCCACGCATATAGAGGCATCGGATAGATATTCTTCGACGGATCATCCTGTACGATACATCCCGGCATCTCGGAAATCAGCCTGCGGACCTCATCCAGAGTGAAATCATTTTCGAACTCCACATTCACGGACTCGGAATGTCCGCCTTTCACCGGCACACGTACGGTAGTCGGGGACACCAGTATGTTTTCATCGAGAATCTTGTGCGTCTCGTTAACCATCTTCATCTCTTCCTTCGTATAACCAGTCTCCAGGAAAGAGTCTATATGAGGAAGGATGTTCTCGTCTATCGGATATGGATATACGGCAGGATATTCGCCCCATTTCTTTCCTGCACGCTCGGCCTCCATCTGATCCAGAGCCTTGTAGCCGGTACCGGTCACCGACTGATAGGTGGAAACCACTATCCTCTTTATCTTGAACGCTTTGTGAAGAGGGGCCAATGGCATCAGCATCTGTATGGTAGAACAGTTCGGATTCGCAATGATATAGTCATCTGCAGTGATGACATCTCCGTTGATTTCAGGCACGACCAGTTTCTTCGACGGGTCCATCCTCCAGCATGAAGAATTGTCCACGACACGGCACCCTACTTCCGCGAATTTCGGAGCCAGTTCCCTGGATGCGCCTGCTCCGGCTGAAAACAGGGCCAGATCAGGCCTTGCAGCGATGGCATCATCAGCACTGACCACAGACCATTCCTTTCCGCAGAAGGTCACTTTTCTGCCGACAGATTTGGCAGAAGCCACAGGAAGAAGTTCAGTTACAGGGAATTTCTGCTCAGCGAGCACTTCCAGCATTCTCGTGCCTACAAGTCCGGTGGCACCGACTACAGCTACTTTCATGATTCGATAGTTTTATAAGTTCGTCTTTATGTTCGTAATCTTCGCAAAAATCAGGATCCGGTCTATCTCAGAGCCTGGTCGAGATCGTAAATCAGGTCATCCACACTCTCCGTGCCCACCGACAGCCTGAGCAGGTTAGGATAGACACCGCTCGCTTCCTGTTCCTTAGGACCGAGCTGCGAATGTGTGGTAGAGGCCGGATGCACTATCAGGGACTTCGAATCCCCTACACTGCTCACATGCAGGATCAGTTCCAGTTTGCTCACAAGCGCCGCAGCTGCATCGAAACCGCCTTTCACCCTGAAAGTCAGCACAGCTCCGAAACCATGCCTGAGATACTTCTTCGCCAGCGCATGATAAGGATTCGCAGGGAGACCTGTGTAGCTGACGCTCTCGACTGCCGGATGCCTGTCCAGGAATTCGGCTATCGCCAATGCGTTCGAGCAGCATCTCTCCGCCCTCAGGGACAATGTCTCCAGCCCCTGGAGCATCAGGAAGGAATTGAAAGGAGATGCGGATGCGCCTATGTTTCTGAGACCGTCCACACGCACCCTGCCGGCAAAGGCGGCATTTCCGAACACTTCCTTGTATACCAGACCGTGATAACTTTCCGCAGGTGCAGCCAAAAGGGGATACTTCTCAGGAGTCCAGTCGAAATTTCCGCCGTCCACCACTACTCCGCCAAGAGCTGTCCCGTGACCGCATATCCATTTTGTGGCAGAATGTACGGACACGTTCGCACCCCAGCTGAACGGCTGGAAGAGATAGCCTCCGCAGCCGAAAGTATTGTCCACCATCACGCAGACGCCCTTTCTGCGTGCCATCTCCACTATAGGCTCGAAATCCGGGACATTGAAGGCCGGATTTCCGAGAATCTCCAGATATATGGCTTTAGTACGGTCATCCACGAGTTTCTCCAGATCCTCCACACGGTCACTATCTGCGAACCTCACCTGTATCCCCATGTCACGCAGAGTGATCTCGAACATGGTGAATGTACCTCCATAGAGGAAAGGCGATGTCACTATATTGTCTCCCGGACCGCAGATGTTCGTCACGGCCAGGAATATCGCGGCAGTCCCGGACGCCGTGGTCACTGCAGCCACTCCGCCTTCCAGGGCAGCCATTCTCTTTTCGAAAACATCGTTCGTAGTATTCGTGATTCTGGTATAGATGTTCCCCTCTTTTTTCAAGGCGAAAAGATCAGCCCCCTGCTGCATGTCTTCGAATACGTATGCCGTAGTCTGGTAAATGGGCACGGCAGTGGCCTTGGATACCGGGTCGATCTCCTGACCGGCCCTCAACTGCAATGTCTCGAAACCGTATTTTCTGTTTTCCATGATTTTCTGAAAATTCCGAAATTCCTGACAAGATAGCATTTTCTTCCGACAAAAACAATATGAAGGTTGTGGTTCATATTGTCAGTCCAGAAGCTGCTGGATGATATTCCCGAGAGGCCCGCTCTCTATCAGAAAGCCGTCGTGACCGAACTTCGAATTGATTTCCACATACATGGCCCCGTCGATGTGGGTAGCCATGAACTTCTGTTCCTCTACCGGAAACAGATTGTCGGTATTGATTCCCACCACTACGGTATCAGCCTTGATACGTTTCAGGGCCTCCTCCACGCTCCCGCGCCCGCGGCCGACATTATGGCTGTCCAGAGAATAGGTCAGGCAATAGTAGGAATAGGCATCGAATCTGTTTATAAGTTTCTTCCCCTGATACTGCTGGTATGAGCAGACCTTGTCCGCAAACATCTTGTCAGGATCGGCCTCCGACTGCGTTTCATTATAGCAGATATAATTCCTGTATGAAATGAGAGCTATAGCCCTGGCGCAGCTGAGTCCGGCCTTTCCTCCGTCCAGACTCGCACATTCCCGGAATGTAGGGTCAGCCTCCAGCGCCATACGCTGCGACTCGTTGTAGGCGGTCACCCACGGCGTCACCCTCGCGCCACAGGCCGAAACCAGAGCCTTCTTCATCACGTCCGGCTCCATAATCATCCATTCAAGTGCCTGGAAACCGCCGATCGAGCCCCCTATCATCAGGTCTATCTTTTCCACACCGAGGTGCTTCCGCACCAATATGTTCGCATTCACTATGTCCCTGACCGTAATCCTCGGGAAATCGAAATAATACGGCCTGTCAGTCCCCGGTTTCAATGATGCCGGAGATGTGGTGCCGTAAGGAGAGCCGAGCATGTTCACACAGGCTACGAAATACTTGTCAGGATCTATGACTTTCCCGGGACCGACCAGCTCGGGCCACCAGTCCTGGGGATCGGAATTGGCAGTAAAGGCATGGCAGATCCACACCACCTTGCGGTCATCATGACCTGGAACGTAAGGTCTGTCCGAACTATGGAAAACGATGGTCAGATCTTCGATCCGGCCACCGTTTTCAAGTTCAAAATCTCCGTTATGTCTGTATTGATGTATCGTCATTGAAATCCTTGAATTTGCGAAACCGCAAAATTAAAGATTTCCATACAATTTTCAAAATCCGGTTCCAACCCGAAAAGAGGGGAAAATGCGACGACCCCGCAGACAACGCCGCAATGTGCCCGTTATCACATATCCGCAACGCCAGTCTGTCAGAACGGGTGCAGTGCAAGGCGTCAAGGGGCGGAGGAAGGGAGTTTACTCCCGTAAATGACCGACCGACGATCCCGTCGGCAACGCCGCAATGTGCCCGTTATCACAGACTGGCCGTGAGACCCGCCATAACTATGGACACCATACTCATCAACTTGATAAGAATATTAAGCGACGGACCAGAAGTATCCTTGAACGGATCTCCGACGGTATCACCTACTACGGTAGCCTTGTGGCATTCGGAGTTTTTACCGCCGAGATTGCCTTCTTCGACGTATTTTTTCGCATTGTCCCAGGCGCCGCCTGAATTGGCCATGAATATGGCCAGAACGAAACCGGAACCGAGGCCGCCGATAAGAAGTCCCATGACACCGGCTACACCGAGGATCAGTCCTACGACGACAGGCACGATGATGGCGATGAGCGATGGCAGAAGCATTTCACGCTGGGCTCCGCGGGTAGAGATTTCGACACAGCGGGCATAGTCAGGTGTTGCCTCGCGTGTGAGGATTCCCTTGATTTCACGGAACTGACGGCGCACTTCTTCCACCATGCTCTGGGCAGCACGGCCCACTGCATTCATGGTGAGACCGCAGAAGAGGAAGGACATCATGGCGCCTATGAAGACTCCGGCCAGAACCATGGGATTCATCAGGTCTATATGATAGTGGGCCATCAGGTCAGGAATGGTAGCCTGTACGGCATCTATGCTTTCCCCTGCCACACCGACTATCTTTTCCCCCATTCTGTCCAGGGCTATCTTGATTTCTTCCATGTAGGAGGCCAGCAGGGCCAGGCCGGTAAGAGCCGCAGAACCGATGGCAAAGCCCTTGCCGGTAGCGGCGGTAGTATTGCCAAGGGCATCAAGGACATCCGTACGGCGTCGGACCTCCGGGTCGAGTCCGCTCATCTGGGCATTGCCTCCGGCATTGTCGGCTATAGGGCCGTAAGCATCCGTAGCAAGTGTGATTCCGAGAGTGGAGAGCATTCCGACTGCGGCGATTCCGATACCGTAAAGGCCGAGACTCAGGTTTTCAGCGGAAAGTATATTGGCGAAGTCGAAATTGATGGCGCACAGATAGGAAAGCATGATGGCTGCCGTGATGGTCACCACAGGTATGGCAGTGGAGATCATGCCGAGCCCGACCCCGGATATTATCACCGTGGCAGGTCCGGTCTGAGAACTCTCGGCCAGTTTCTGCGTAGGCTTGTAGGAATGCGAAGTATAATATTCGGTGGACTGGCCTATGATGACACCGGCCACAAGTCCGGTAATGACGGAGAATGATATGCCAAGCCAGTTTTCCATACCGAGAACGTACATGATGACGAAAGTGGCAGCCGCTATGAGCACTGCGCTGATGTTCGTGCCGAAACCGAGGGACTTCAGGAGCTGGCTCATGCCTGCGTTCTCCTTCGTCCTGACGGTAAATATACCCATGACCGACAGAATCACTCCGACAGCGGCTATAAGCATCGGTGCGAAGACGGCTTTCATCTGCATAGATTCTCCTGCCATGAAGAAAGCGGAAGCTCCCAGAGCCATGGTGGCGAGGATGGAGCCGCAGTAAGACTCGTACAGGTCCGCGCCCATGCCGGCCACGTCACCCACGTTGTCACCCACATTGTCAGCTATGGTGGCAGGGTTTCTCGGGTCATCTTCCGGAATCCCGGCCTCGACCTTTCCCACCAGATCCGCCCCTACATCAGCCGCCTTCGTATAGATACCTCCTCCCACACGTGCGAACAGGGCCTGGGTGGAGGCACCCATACCGAATGTCAGCATGGTGGTAGTGACCATGACAAGTTTCTGAGGGCCCTCAGCCCCGATGAAGGTATCCAGAACGATGTACCACAGGGAAATGTCCAGGAGTCCGAGACCGACGACCGTAAGTCCCATCACGGCGCCTGAACGGAATGCCACCTTGAGCCCGGAATTCAGTGAACGCATCGCCGCATTCGCAGTCCTTGCAGAAGCATACGTGGCTGTCTTCATCCCCACGAATCCTGCAAGACCGGAAAAGAAACCGCCGGTCAGGAATGCAAAAGGCACCCATGTATTCTGGACTCCGAAACCGTATGCGAGAATCGCGAAAAAGACTGCAAGGATGACGAAAACTATCGTCACCACCTTGTACTGCTGTTTCAGATATGCCATGGCCCCTTTCCGTACGAAGAGGGCTATTTCCTTCATTGTCGCCGAGCCTTCGCTCTCTTTCATCATCTGCCTGAAAAAATACCAGGCGAAGCCCAATGCCAGGATTGCCGCGAGCGGCACGAGATAGAACAGATTTGTCATGTTTTTCAGTATTGGTTCCAGTGGTATAAACAAAAGGAGAGTGACTGAAAAGCGGGATTTCAAGGCGAAAACACCCTTTTCAGCCACCCTCGGTTTCAAAGGTAGTAAAATATTCGTATACTTTCAAAGGGGTGAATTCAAAAGGGGCTTTGAGTCACCACTTCTGCCCCACCCACTTGCCTGACCTGCGGGGGCTACCTCGCAATCCGGTAGGAGCCGGGACCGTATTCCGTCGAGGAAGTTTCACCCGGGAGGGTCACGCTGGCAGTCGCGCCTTCAGGAATGACGAAATCCCAGACCCAGGTGTCGCCTTCGTATCTCCACGAACTTCTGATTTCTCCGGAAACGGACTTGAAGACGGCATCAAGACTGCCGAGCCGCCTGTCAGGAAGCGGTTTCATGATGATATGCCTGAACCCCGGATCTGCAGTGTCGGCACAGATACCGGCTGCGGTCTCCCACAGCCATTGGCAGACACAGCCGTAGGCATAGTGGTTGAAACTGTTCATTCCGTTCGGAGCCATTCCATCCTCGACAGTATAACTGTTCCACCGCTCCCAGATCGTGGTCGCTCCGTTGTCCACGGAATAGAGCCAGCTCGGATTCTTCCGCTGGAAAAGCAGGTCGTATGCGATGTCTCCCATACCGTTTTCGGTAAGGGTCTGCATCAGGATGGAAGTACCGAGAAATCCTGTCTGCAGGCAGCCGCCATGAGCCGCGAAATTCTCCCTCAGCCGCTCTGTCATGGCCTCTTTCTCTTCCCCGTCCAGAAGGCGGTTCTTCAACGCGAACAGGGCCGGAGTCTGCATGGTATTCAGTATCTCCACCTTGAAAAGACCGTTTTCGTCGAAGAAAGTATTCCGGAGATATGCCCTCGCCTCTTCATACATGGTCTCGTATTTTGCGGCATCCCTGCCTGTGGCTGCAGCCATGTCGCGCATCATGCCGGCATCCATGGCCCAATACGATCCACACAGATAATTCCAGTACTCCAACGCTTCGGGAAGTATATAGCTCCTGCCGTTCGCATCGGTTCCCAGATACTGCCCGCTCCAGCTTTCGAAAGGCTCATAACTGAGCCAGTCAGCCCACTGGAAGTTCCCGTTCTCTTCCGCATGGAGACTGTGCCTGTATTTTGTAGAAGCGATATGGTCCATGAATTTTTCCATTGCTTCCCAATTCTCGTCTATGATCCCGGTGTCAGCGAACTGCTTCCATACCGTCCACGGGACAATGATGCCGGCATCGGCCCATCCGCACCTCATCATCTCGTTGTCCGCACTGCCGTACTGTCCGAACGGAGCCACCCCAGGGAAACCGCCCTGGGGACTCTGCGTGTCGCGCAAATCCCTCATCCACTTATGGAAAAAGGCCCTCGTGGACGCGAAGAACGAGCCTGTCTCGGCAAATACCTGTGTATCGGCGGTCCAGCCCAGCCGTTCATCTCTCTGTGGACAGTCGGTAGGGACTGAAAGATAGTTCGAGCGCTGGCCCCAGACCGTATTGGAGACCAGTTTGTTCACCAGCTCGTTCCCCGTAGTCAGGACTCCGGTTTCTAGCTCCTTTGAAATGGAAGTTACAGGCACGGATCTGACACTTCGCAAAGTCACATCACCGTCTGCAGTAAGATTGATGAAGCGGTAGCCGAAGAACGTACACATCGGCATATAGGACACATAGCCGTCACTTCCGGCAAACGTATAGTCAAGTCTCAGCCCCATATCCTGGGTACGGAGATTCCTGCGGTGGATGCTGCCTTCCGGACCGTCCATGCCGCGTGATTCAGCCCCGTTGCCGTCATTCAGGATTTCGGACGGCAGGCAGGTCAGGGTCACTCCCTCGTCAGCCTTGAAATCGAAAGAAGGGACCGCCGCACAGTTCTGGCCGAAATCTATCACCAGATTCTCGCCTTCGGCAAGTTCCATGATATCCCCGTCCCGGTATTCCCTGTCTATCACGACCTTACCGGCCTCCCCTTCACACGAGCCCTCCACAGTCTTCCAGACATAAGCCCTGACTGGCGTCAATGCCAGATCGTGCCTGTGATATATCTCGGCACCTGCCGTAGGGACTATCTCTCCCTTGAATTCCGTATTCACTTCAGGAACGGAAAGTTTTTCAGGCGTCATGTACCCCGGCAGTTCGCGCGCGTCATACACTTCGCCGTCATAGATGGCCGCATGCTTCACAGGACCGGCAATCCCGGCTTTCCAGTGCAGGGTGTCCGTTCCGAAGCACTCCACTGTACCGTCAGAATATGTAAGCTCCAGGACGCTGCGGAATGCGCACTTCCTGCCGTTCATGCCTGTCTGTCCGAGCGGAGTGATGATCTTGTCAGCCCACCAGCCCGGAGTCACCTGGGCTGCCAGGACATTCGTATCCCCTATAAGTCCGGTGATATCATACGTATAGGAGATCCTGGTTTTCTCGAAATGGGTAAAGCCCGGTTTCAGGATTTCCTTTCCGATGAGTTCGCCGTTTACATACAGCTGGCAGACTCCCAGCGCCGTGGTCATCCATTTCGCCGATGTCACCTTTTTCGAAGGATTCACCTCGGAAACGAACCAGCTCGCCCCGTCTGCAGCACGTTCTCCGTCCCTGATCGTACAGGTAACTACGGGAGCGTCAGCCGCGGAAATCCATTCGGAATTCTCCCAGGCCTGACTGTCAAGGGCTTCAACAAGCGTGACGCCGCTCCGCTCTGTGCATGAGACCGAAAGCAGCGCCACTAAAGTTCCGAAAAACAGAATGATGCTATTCTTCATTTCCGTCAGGGGTATAGCTGTAGAAATGGAGTTCGCCGAATGAAATCCTGTATCTCTTCTGCAGATCCCAGGTTTCGGTGATGACCATCCTCACATAACGCACGGCAGGCAGTGACCTGTCTATAGCGAATTCGAATCCATCCGCAGCGGCTTTGTAATCTTCCTCGGTAGGTATCCAATAATCCCCAGACTGGCCGCTTACCTGAACTGTAGGAACATCCTGACTTGGTCTTACTATCCTGCTGTCTGCCAGAAGCGTCCAGTCGTCAAGCCATCCGCCGTCCACGGCCCAGTAGGCCTCGTCCGTCGTATTCTTAGGTTCTTCGGCACTGCCGTAAAGCTTGAATGCACGAGGATTGTAGCTTCCGAAAGCGAAATAGTTGATGATCTTACCCTCAGATATATCTCCCATAGGATTATCCACCGTTCCGCCATACCTTCCCCAGACTTTGTAGCTGCTGAGGTTGTATGTCGCACCGAGATCAAAAGTGGCTATGATCGGATTCGCCTCCGACACATATTCATTTGATCCCGGAGTATGCCACATGTTCAGCTGGTCGGTCGTGTTGCCGTCGAACAGCATCGAGTAGGCGAATGGCACCCCATTCATAGAGGAACAGTCGATCATCTCGTTCGGCAGTGCTCCGGTATTGTCATCATTCGGCCAGTGCTTGATCCCGTCAAGCGGCACGAGAGTCTGGATCTTGGCCTCCAGGGCAGGAAGCACATGATTCTCGCCTGCATTGACCGTCAGGGCCTGGTCGGTAACGATCTCGGCCTTGCCTTTCTCCCCATAGTCGAATGTGACTCTGATACCATTGGAGAATGTGGCAGGGATGACTGTGAAAACATATGCCTCGGCTGAGAGGTAAGAACCTTCAGCCGCAGCCAGTGTCACTGATGTGCCTGCGTTCTCTCCTGCCACAGCTTTCAGGGCCGGTACGGACACCGATACTTCACCGGAAATCTTCTCCCCGTTACGGCCTTCCAGAGTGACCGATTCCAGCGAATATCCTTCCGGTACCGAGCTGAGGGTCAGGGTCACCAGACCGCAGAGATTTTCGAACTGGAGATTCCCGTTCTCGGCTACTGCTGCGGAAAGGTTTACGCCTGCGGCGAATGTGCCGTCACCGACAGCAGTCTGTACTGCAGGAAGCTCCGCAGAGATGGCATCCCCCGACAGTTCAGCGTCGGCATCATAAGGATAGACGGCATAGTATGTCTCTGCAGGAAGTGCCGAGCCTTTGAATGTGGCGACGGATGCATCGGATTCATCTATGGATTCCAGCGCGAACTGCTCCGCTTTGCCGGAGTTCCCGAAAATACCGATGGCATCTCCGGCAGTCCACACCACCTTTTCCCCGTTCTGAAGCGCGGTTTTAGTGCCTGAGGCCACCTGCGACTGGCCGGCGGCGCGGCTTGTGAAAGTCATTTCCACCTTTGACGGCTGTCCGTCACCGGCTGTCTGTTCTTTGTCACATGAAACTGACAAGGCTGCTATCGCTGCCAATGCCATAAATCCGTAAATAGTCTTCATAGTCCTATTCCTCCCAAAAACCGTTGTCATCATGATTGACGGCATCGAACTCCGAATGGGTTCCGATCCCGCTTGTGCAGAATCCGTTTTCGCAGTCGGCGAAAACGACATTGAATTCAGGGCTTGCGTAGCCCGATGTCATTGACAGGCTCCCAGCCTGTCTCCGGTCGATTAGTTTTTTAGTTTTCATATTATTATAATTTGGTTAAAAGGTTTGTTGTCCTGATTCATTCCGCCTTTCGAATTCCGTCTGGGCGGTGACTTTCAGTCTGAAACTGTCAGGGAGTTTTTCATAGCCTGCAAAACGGGCGTTCATAGACTCCACATCGATGCTGCGGACGAATTCCGCTGCCTTTTCAGGCGATTCCGTGATGTAACTGCCGCACTGGGCGACATCCAGGAACTCGGAAGGGAGCTGCATCCAGGCCATCACATACAGTTCCATCATCAGTTTGGTTTCCGGAGTAATGGCCATCATCCTTTTTATCAGGCCCTTCTTCCCGTCCGTGAAATACTGAGGCTCTCCGTTTCTGAACAGACATTTCACCGTCAGTTTTTCATCAGCCGGCAGAGACGGCACATACACAGTAGCCGTCAGGCTGTTCCCGTCATAGCCCCAGACTGCCTTTGCCGAATCGGCCTCGTACTTCGCGAATCTGGAATACGGCACTTCGACTCCGTTTACATAAACTTTCGAAGGGGAATTGAAACCGTCCAGAATTACGCTGACTTTCCGCGACGGCAGCATTCCTTTGTAAGAGCCTTCCCTCGGGAGGACCTCCACCGTCAGGGAATCGGCATCACCGTGACG
>CALVDR010000028.1 GCA_944326365.1 uncultured Bacteroidales bacterium
ATCTTCCGTATGATTTCAGCTCGCCCTTTAGCCTCACCTTCGGCTATCCCCTCGGCTCGACCCTTAGCTTCGCCTTCAGCTAGTCCTGCGGCCAGACCGTCAGCCTTCGCGGTGTTCAGCATGTTGTAGTAGTCCCGTTCCGTGATCATCTCTTTCTCGTATTTAAGTTTCACTTCAGGCTCGAACCGCGCGATCTCGCACGCCTGGAACAGACGCTCGAAAGCCTCTGTCCTCAGTTCCTCGGGAAGTCGGTCCAAGGTGCCGATGTGGGTAAGGGCGAAACACCACTTGTCCAGCATCGTCTCACACTCCTCCTTTGTCTTCGTGAAGCGGTTCAGTTCCACGAAGATAGTAAAAATAGTCTCATCCGGCACCTTCATCGTCGTTTTTTCACGGAAGGTATATTCGGAAATGATACCGTCTTCCGGGGAATACCGCTGCATGTCCTGCAGGTCCTTGTCGAGTAATCCGATGAAATACACCGGAGGGATGTCGTACACCTGCCCGTCACCTCTCTGCGAGCCCATGTCATATGCCTTTGAAGCATACAGGACACATCTGCGGAAGAAGTTCGCCTGATGGTAGCACTGGAGTTCGACGATGAACTGTCGTCCGTCCTCACCGCGGCACCGCAGGTCGAACCTCACACTCTTGTTGAACAGAGTGAACCCCGGAATCTCCGTAGTTTCGTAAGTGATGTCCTCCACTCTTCTGTGAGGCGGGAGGATGACATTTAGGATGTCGATGAGCACGTCCTTGTTCCTCTGGTCACCGAAGACCGCCTTCAACCCTGCATCGGTCAGAATGTCCACATACCTCTGCACTACAGCCTGCCTGCTGCCGGCTGGTCTGCTTTCTACAACACTGTTTCCCATAAGATAGAATTTAGATGGATTAATTTATAATGACTGTCCGCGAAAATACCCTCACCTTGTCATCCCGACCGGATGTCCGGTGGACCGGAAACTCTCATTTTGTCATCTCGACCGTAGGTCCTGTGGACCGGAGTGGAGAGATCTGATCAAAAACAGATTTCTCGACTTCGGACTATGTCCTCCGCTCGAAATGACATACAGGGACAACTTTGCGATATATCGCTGGCCAAACTGTCCGCACCGGCAAGGATAAATTGCCTATGCTAAATTATTCAAGGATCGTGAACGGGAATGCAAGAAAAAGAAAAACATTGGCCGGAGGCTGCGGATTTTTCTCTTTTTTATAGTTTTTTCGCTTTTTGACATATTCCAAGGTGTCATTGAATATGTCGGACTAAAGCCGTAGATGGGTGAAAACGTAGTTAGTCTTGCAGGAGTGTGGGAACAGTGGCGGCTAATGTTTAAGAATGTATGGTCTGAGGCTTGCATCCCGCGAGTATGCCGGAATCGGATTTGCAGACATTAAATGCAAAGAAACCGGTCTGGAAGAATTTCCGGGCCGGTTTCGTATCAGTTACAAGCTGTTTTCTGCGAGGGCTATCTGCCGATAGTCGAACCGTAGCTTGAATATGTGCTGTTAGGGATGAACATAACATCAGAAACATTAAATGTTCCTCCATCGAACGGATTGTTTTCTATCAGAGTAAAGGTCTCTGATCCTTCTCCAAAGATGTCTGTAGGATTTTCTGCCGTACCACCTGAGTTTCTGAGGGTAGCGAAAGGATCACCAGCGTTTGCTTTATATAATATATTGTCATGGCATACTCCTGATACTGAAGTTGAATACTTGAAGAACGTTGCAGATTTTGCAGCTGAGCTTTGATAGCCAATCAAGATAATATTCTTTGTACATGTTATATCATTGCATGTTCCCAAATCGAACATTGCTTGAGATCCGCCACTTATAGCTACAACTGCATTTATGAATGAGTTGTTCCTTATATCCAGTTTCTTGATGGTTCCTCCAGTCATTGTTATGATTCGAGTATCATTAACAGATTCTCCCGTGGAATATATTATGTTATTAGATAAATCAAATTCATCAATATTTACGGCAACTGATCCCGCATGTATAATCTGTTTATTGTTACGCCCCGTAATATCCATTGTACAATTAGTTATTGATAATTTTCCGATGTCTTTTCCTTCATTTCCTAAGTATATCAGGTTGTTGGCAACAGGAATCTTCAAATCGCACTCATCAAATATCACATTGTCATATTTAGTCGTCAGATTTTGTCTGATAGGGTATGTGCCGACACTTGAAGCATCAAGGACAATATTATGACAAATCAAACTTTGGGTATCTGAGTATGTCGTGTTTCTGTTGATGCATATTTGTGTTTTAAGAGTTACTTTTACTTTTTTGCCAGGATTATTACCGATAATTATAAGTGTTCCTATGTTTTTAGTGTGATCACTTTGGTCTGTGACAATTGTTATCTCTGTATCTGTATTTACAAAGTATACGGCTACGCCTTCTTTTTCTCCAGTGGTGATATTGTCGATATTTGTATGCGTGTTTCCATCAATAAGGACTGCATTACCGTAAGTGGCCTTATTGATTTCTATTCCGGCTATTTTAATAGTCATATTTGCATCGTACATAGCTGAATATGTGTCATACATCGGTGTATTCTTGGCTGTGGCAAGTTTTGTAGCTGTGGTCACAGTTTCTTCTTTAGTGTTGATGGCGAGGACATAGATCGTGTATTCCGTGCCTGTAGTCAGATTGTTGTCGATAGTGATGGTTT
The DNA here is from genome assembly GCA_944326365.1 of uncultured Bacteroidales bacterium. GTDB lineage: Bacteria > Bacteroidota > Bacteroidia > Bacteroidales > UBA932 > Cryptobacteroides. The sequence goes on from CALVDR010000028.1 coordinate 2,690, forward strand.
CATCTGAGGATTCCGTACCGGATGCATTTACCTCATCTACAGTAGGCACTGCTTCGGAGGACGGTTTGAGGATATACTTCCATGATGTGGCATCGGTATTAGGATCCACTGTGAATGAAATGCTGGTAGGCGTGAATTCTCCTGCGGCTACCGTCACTTCAGGCATGGCGGTAAGGACGGCTTCCACCTGTATCTTGGCGAAGATGGCGCGGTCTGATGCTGCAGCCGTAGCATGAAGTACGATGTCCTTTTCAGTATCTGCGGATATTTTGGTCTGGGCTCCTATCAGCTCTTCTCTGGTAGGAGGAGTGACGGTCAGTGTTGCGGTCACGTCTCCTGTCCCTTCGTCACCTGTGAGAGAAACGTCCCATCCTGATGGCTTGGTGATGTAAATATCTTCAACACCTCTAAGCTGTACATTGAAAGTCTTGGCTTCACCAGGAATGAAGGTCTGAATACCTTCCAACGCATTGCCTTCAGCATCGGTGATGGTTAAGATGAAATCGCTTGATACTGTGAACGAGTATTCCGCGCCGTCAGCCATGATGAATGTTACGATACCGGACTCTTCATCGTATGACACTCCCTTGAAGAATTCATTCGATCCGTCGCTGACTGCCGAAACAGGATTTCCATCAGCACCCTTGACATCATTGAATGTCTTGCCTCCGTCCGAACTGACTTCCCAGTTCCCGTCAGCATCGATACGGAACTGCGGTGCGGCCTGTCCGACTTCTTCTCCGTTTACTTTCCATACACCTTCTTCCAATGTTATCTGCGGAGCGCTCCCTGAAACACCGGTCACGATCTTGTATTCTTTAGACGTGTCATCGGACAGTGTGAGGATATATTCCCCTTCTTTTCCTTCTACAGGCTCAAAACTGGTGATAAAGATATTCTGTCCTTCCAGCAGTTTATCTATGGCTTCCAGTGTTTTGTTCATGCTCGGTACTTGAGCTTCAAGTGCGGTTATCCTGCTGTCCAGTGAGTCTACTCTATCTTCGAGTTCATTCAGATCAGTGCAGGCAAACAAAACGGCTCCGCAGAAAACTGCGGCAACGCCTTTTATCAGACTGTTGATTTTCAGTTTCATTGTATAATCAGTTTATAGTTGTTATCCGAGTGATGTTATTGGTTTGCGGCTGTTTGCTTCAATGCAGTCAGCCATTCAGGTACGCTCCCGAGCCGTTCTTCCAGCTGGGCTTCATACAGAGATTCCGGCTGCACGGGAGAGCCGTTGCTTTCTATATATTTGGTCTGTTCTTCATCGAAATCCACATTCTGTCCGTGGAATCCGACTACGACAGGCGGCAGGAATTTCCACCATTTTGAATTTTGGTTCCACCATATCCATTCCCCGGCGAAAGCTGTAGTGTTGTTGAAATTCCAGATGGTAAGATCTGCAAGGTGATTAGGCATTTGTTTTTCATCTCCTCCTTGCCTTAATTGCCTGAAACTTCCTTTGCAGTAGTCGATCAGAGTGGCACGAGGCTGTGTGGCATGCGATTCGAAGCATCCGTCACTTCCCCAGGTGTTTCTCCAAAGAACGGCTCCCATGCTTTGTTTTGAAACGCCTACGGCATGGTACTGGCCCGTGATTTCATCAGGGTCTGTGCCAGTAACTTCATGTCCCAGATCGTCCATGCTGTAACCATGTGCCTTATCCAGTATAGCTCCAATGAATACTCTTGAAGAGGCCTGGGATCTGATCGCTGAGTGTCCTCTGGTTCCGGAAATCTCGCAGTCGTAGACTGAGACATTGGCGCTTTCTATGATGGAACTGGCTTCGCTTACGCTGACGAAATTCACCCTTCTCATCCATGAATTTACCACCCTGGTCATGCTGATAGGTTTGTATCCTCCGTCATCCTCCCATGTCGCGTGATGGTCGAATTTCTCTTTCGCATTTCCTGCAAAGGTGAGGTCTTCTATTCCGACGTTGGCGTATGCCTGATATTGTACTATGGTCCAACCATATTTAGGGTCGACTTTATGCATGATCGGCTCATGGAATGTTACTGTGTTTCCGGATACTGATTTTACCTGATGCAGGTCTTGCACCGAGACTCCATCGGTCGCTACTATTGCCCAATCAGAGGCTGGATTTACATAGTAAGGGGCGAGTTCTTCTCTGATAAGATCTATATCCTTGTTTTTCAGCCAAAGGCACACCCAGTCTCCTGCCTTGATCTTTGTCAGTCCGGATACCTCTACTGAAAAATCGCCTTTTTCTGCATTTCCGGTCACTGTCGCCAGAACAATTTCTTCCTGTATGCCTGCATTATGCTTGAATTGGAGCATGTCAGGTGACGAGTACATGTCTGACGGATTGTTCGGCTGGTTAAGGTCCTTCATGGTGATGGTGGTCTTGTCCCTGCCGGCACCTTTCATGATTACATCTCCTCCTCTTATCAGGATGGTCTGGCTGAGTTTCTTGCCGTCTATCGTGACATCGTCATCTGAGGTATGGAGAACATAGTTTCCTTCAGGAAAATATATGACAGCCTTTTTTGAATTCACACTCGGGAAAGTGACCTGCGTAGCAGGATTCCCTTTTAATTCATACGGCCCGAAGATGTCTTTAAGCATTTCAAGAAACGCAGCCCTGTCACTGGTTGTGCCATCTCCTTTTGCCCCGTAATCTTTGATGTTGTATACAGTGTATCCGTTGGATGCCGTGTACTTACCATTGCTGCCTACAGTCACACTTACTTCATCGGGTGCACTTTCCCCGTGATTATATCCTGCATACGAAAAGTCCAGGAGAACATTGTCTTCGGCGTTCAGCATGAACTTCTGCCATGCCTTGCACGTGTTCAGATCAATGTTCCCCAACAGAAAAGGGAACTTGTATTTTCTGATGTACTGCTCATCTGACTTAAGCCAGATCTCAACAAGGAACTCTCCGTTAGTCCCGCTTGCAGGTGGTGTCACAGTCATCTGTTCTCCGTCAGCGGTCTCTTCGATCCGGATTCTCCAGCCTTCAGGATACTGCATGACGATAGCGTCTGCTACATCTTCAGAGAACTTCACATCATAGGTCTTTTCCTGGCCGAAACGGATCACAGGATCTTCATCGAAACCTGCGAGTTCCATGGTCAGAGACTGGAACACAGGAATCTTTACACTCTCTCCAGTAGCAAGACCGAGTGTGATGTTCTCTTTGTTTTCATCGATTTCGACGGATGTGAAGAAAGAATCGGAAGAATTCGCATTGGCAGGAATCCTGTTTCCGTTGTCATCCTTTATTTCTTCCCATGTCTGTCCTCCGTCGGCACTGATTTCCCAGATATTGTCAGTATTGACCCTGACTTGAGGAACTCCGGTCACATTCAGTGATACCGGTTCTTCGATGTACTTGCCCATCGTGTAGTACCATTCGCCGTTTTCATCTATTCCGAGGACAGGGCTGATACCTTCACCATTCTCATCTACGTAGATGTTGATGGTCGAACCGTCGCTCAGGTCAATGGCATAGATCTGTCCGTTTTCGTATGCGCGGACATCCATTACGATCTGACCTTCCACGATCAGATTGTATGTGGCGATCGCATTTTCATTGATTTCTGCAACTCTCTCTTCCAGAGCTTCGGCTCTGCCTTCGAGATCGGTCAGCTGGGATTCCAAGGCTTCCGTGTCCACACAGGAAGTCCATCCGAGTGCCGCCAGCCCAAGACAGGCCATTGTCACATAAAATTTTCTCATATTTGATAGTTATAGTGTTAATTAATTCCCCAAATTTACGATTTTATTTCTTTAATAAAGCCATATTTAGCGACAATTTGTCCAAAATTCCTTCCCGGTACCAGATATCATCTGCCTCCTCCAGTTTTTCCCGCAAAACGTCGCAGAGACCTGCAAACAGTTCCTGATTTTCCTGGTACGAGATATTCCTCATCTGGTACGGATCGTTCCAGTCATCGAAAATCATCACGCTTTGCAGTTCCTTGTCCCGGTCTATGGCGATCTCCATAGTGTATCTGTCGGTCTTGATGCCTCGTGCTGCAGGGAAGAATCCGCTGACGATGCCATCTGCATCTTTCTCGCCGTCCATATTCCTGATATACAGAACCGCTTCTGGAATGCCGCACTCCTCTCCGTTTTCAAGCAGGACAGGGGCCAGATTACGACCTTCGGCAGACTCAGGGATTGCTTTCTCCAGTCCGGCGAGAGCCAGCATTGTAGGCATGATATCGACAGCGCTCAGAAGTGTAGAATCCACCCTGTGCCTTATCCTGTCAGGATATCTGATCAGGAACGGGACGTTGAAGGATTCCGTATAGATGGAATTTTTCGGATCAAGTGTCCCCTGGCTGCACATGGTTTCCCCATGGTCGGAAGTGAACACCACGATGGTATTCTTTTCCAGCCCGAGACGTTCCAGTTCTGCGAGAAGCCGTCCGAACTCCCTGTCCACACCTGTCACATTCGCGAAGTAATACCTTGCAGAAGGAGCTTTCGACAGGGTAGTGTCTGCGTTCGGCCTTACGTACAGTTCCGAGTAGCCCATGTCCCGATACAGGGCATAGTCTTCCTCCATACAGTCATCCAGGCTTTCATACGGGCTGTGAGGCGGGTTGTATGCCAGAGCCAGGAAGAACGGGGCACCTTCCTTCCGTTCTCCGTTTTCGTTTTTCAGGAACTCTATGGCACGGTCAGTCTCATGCTTTACGGAATATTCATGCGGATCATGCCGTACGCCTTCCGTATCCCAGTAATGCGGGTCCTTGTGGACATCGAACGTACCGTATGAATACCAGTATGAGAAACCGTGCCGTCTCTCCGGCGGAGTGTAGGCATCCCATTCCGGATCGCGGTCGCTTACATAGTGTCCCGGATTTGCCGGGTCGTTCTTCATCGGTGTCTCGGCATGGAGCTTCCCGATATATCCGCAGCTGTAGCCGTTCGCGGCGAACACGTCCGAGATGCATACAGCATCAGGATTCAGCGTGCTTTCCGGCCTGAGTGCCATGCAATTGAGTGTTATGCCGCTTCTTTCGGGATACATTCCCGACAGGAATATGCCACGATAAGGACTGCTCAGCGGGCAGTTGCTCATGGCTCTCGACAGTACGGCCGCTTCATCTGCGAAAGCATTCAGATTCGGAGTATGCACAGGGTCTGCCTGCCATTTGACTGCACCGGAATACTCTTCTTCGTTCCAGAATCCGAGTGACTGGTTGCGGAACTGGTCAGGGAAGACATATATGATGTTCGGCTTTTCCTGTGCCACATTTCCGCACGCCGCCAGTGCCAGTCCTGAAAGCGGTATCAGATATCTTTTTGAGTCCATAGTCATAAGATTATTTCTGTTCCAATGTCATTTCTTCTGTTCCGGCCTCACGTGTCATGATCACGAGCACGGTGTTTCCGTCTTCATGCGACACCTTCACTTCCGAATCGCCGCAGTCGCTTACTGTCCATTCTCCGTTCAGCGTAAGAATCACCGAAGTCGGCTGGCAGTCGTCATCCACCCAGTCGCGTCCGTAAATGCTCCGTTCCATCCTCTTTCCGTCAGCGTCGAAAACTTCATCGCTTGGTCCGGAATAAATCGCCAGATCCGGATTGCTGACGCTCAATGTCATTTTCCCGTCTTCGCAGCTGTACATGATGAGAGAAGGGGTGGCTTCCGCCAATAATTCATCATCGCCTTCGGCAATATTCTCGAATACCGCGAACCCTTTCGTTCCGCTCGTTCTGTCTTCGACGATGTGCGCCTGTTCATCGCATCTGGTCACCAGATAAGGCTGTTCTCCCATGTACTCTTCTATCTGTTCAGGAGTTGCATGGATGACGGTCATATATTCGTAGTGCCCGTCCCTGACTATGTCTCCGTGACGGATGTAGGCCTTCTCGAATCTTCCTGAGGTGGGTTCCGCCGTCTCCTCGTGGAATGAATGCTGCATTCCGCGGCTCAGGACGACGTGGGCTTCTTTCACGAAGAAGGTGTTCCCGAATCTGTCGCAGATTATGGTCAGGCTGTCTGCTATGGTGCGGAACGTATCGGAGATATTGTCCGGAAGACTGTTCTGGAATAGGGTAGTGTGCAGTTCAGACCCTTCCAGTCCGTTTTCAAGTCCGGATCCGAGCGCTATTATGCGGTCGTCGAAAGCGAAGAAGGATTTCCGTGCTCGGAGTGAGCCGTTGTACTTGTCATGCTCATGCAGTTTCATCGCGAAAATGCCGTCCATACCTTTGTGGCTTACCCCTCCTGCGAACCATTCGTCGGACAGAAGCATTTCTTCATATCCGGAGAATTCATCCACGTTGAGGACCTCTGCTTTCATATCTTCCATAGGGATGACTGCAGCCGTAGTGCCCGGAATGTGGCACCAGTCCCACCCGTCTACACTGTAGCCGGAGCCTGCAGCGGATACGTGCTCCAGAGGGTCACCCATGATCTGCATGCTGCCGTGTGTGAGATAACGGCCGTAAAGATTCGCCCCGTTGTATATTTCTGCGGACCAAAGGTAGCGGCTGTGCCCGGCAAAAGTCACGAGCCATTCGTCCCGTCTCAGAGACATAGAGCAGTCATATGGATAGACATGACATCCGACAGGGGCATTCTCGGCGGAGATTCCGGCTTCGGTAAATTTTTTCCCGAACTTTCCGGTTCCGTCCACTCTCATATATGCTGCAGCCAGTTCATGATCGACAGGCTCGCTTCCGTCAGGAGAACCGGCATCGGCGAGAAGAGCGTATTGCCCTGGAATCAGGGCACCCTTGCCGTCAGGATGGCGACCGGACATGGCGAGAGGGAATGATTCGCGGTTGCAGTAGAATCTCATTTCGAGAAGTGCGTCTTTCAGGATGGAATGGCTTTCTTCAGAGATCGCGAAATCTGTACCGTGCAGCATCCATACTGCCTTGACAGCCCCGTCGAAACCGCCTGTGGCATATGCCGGATACGCTTTTCTGTGGTGCATCACCGTACCGTCGGACTTGAAGCACGGCTTCAGCCCGTCCGCATATCTGAATCCGTTGTCCACCCAGCGGGAAAGGGCTTTCATGTAGGCGGCCTTGTACGGTGTGTCCGGAAGCATCAGCAGAGAGGCCACGCGCCCCATCAGCGAGGTGTTGAATGCGTCAATGTCCATTCCCGGAACTTCAGGTGCCGTCTTCACTTCACCCACGCCTGAGAACCATTCCATGGCTGCCTGTACCTGAGTGCAGAGTCCTGCATCTTCCAGAACTTCCTTCATGATGACAGGAGCAGTATAGAAATTCCTCATGCTGTAGCCGAGATGGTGCACGGTGCCGAGTCCGCTTCCTGCGGCAAAGCCCTGATCAAGCATATGTCTTGTGAGCATGACATACATTTCCGCTATTTCCTTTTTGACTTCAGGGTCGGTCTCTGATTTCCATGCGATGGCCATCTGCAGCAGGTGGTCGTTGGCCTGGCGGAGCAGCTGGCCGTTCTGTCCGAACTGTCTGGAGGCATCGGTGATACCCAGATTTATGTATGTTTCGCCGTATCTGGTGAAGAATATCGGTTTCCCCTGTATGCTTCCGTCCTTGTTTTCCGATATGCCGTAGCTGTCGTAAGTGTCTTTCACCTTTTCATATGTCCAGGCTTTTTTTCCGTCGGTGACCAGCTGTATGAACCTGTCACTGATGGTTTCAAGTCCTGCAAGTTCTTCGCCGGTGACGGATTCTTCCGGAGCCACGTCCAGAACAAGATCCCAGCTGCGGTTCAGGACGAGCCAGTGGGATTCAGTGTCCTTGTTGACGAAAGGCGCCTGCCAGTCCGGTGTATGATGCCGGACATCCTCGAATGCCGAGGTGATGATGCCGTCGAAATAGAGGCAGCCCTTGCGGCAGTTTTCCGGAGCTGAAACCACCACTCTGTCCATGCCGGTTTCAGGAGTGCCTTCCATATCCCGGTCAAACGCCACCCATGCTCCTCTCCATCCTGTAAACTCCAGGCCGTAACTGAAACTGCAGCATTCCTTTTCCCCTTTGCAGAATGTGAATTTCAGTTTCCCGTCTATGGGTTCCGGTGAATATACCCAGAATACGAAAGTGGAAACGGAAGTTTCTTTCGGATTCGGATTTTCCGGGAGATAAGGGATTTTTCCGGGGATGACCATTTCCGCACCTTTCTTCTTCCACTGCCATTTCAGAGAACTGTTTCCGAGTTTGTAATGCTCTCCGGAGACGGAAAGTACGGATGATTTGTCCGCAGTGATCCCGGATGTCCCGTCTTCAAAGGACATCACTCCGGTCTGCGGGTCGAAATCAACGACCTTGGCACCCGCTGAAATGAAGAGTGCCAAGGCCGATATGATGCAGATGATCTTGCGCATGTTATTTTACGGGCGCTTCGCCTTTTTCGATGTGTCCTTTTCTGATCAGAGCTTCGAGAAGATAATAGTCGGCATAGTTCAGAGGAACGTCGATATTGCTTCCGTGAGGGATGCTGCCGACAGAGTGCATCAGGATGAAGCCTCCGTTCGTGCCCTGGGCCGCCCTGTATGCAGGAGTGGAGAGGGATTCGATCATCTTGTCTGCCTTTTCCTTGTACAGGTCATTCTTCGTGTACCAGTAGAGTTCGTAAAGGGCTGATGCTATGATGGCTGCCGAAGAAGCGTCACGCGGTGTGTCCGGGATGTCAGGACAGTCGAAGTCCCAGTACGGTACGAGGTCTTCCGGCATGTTAGGATTGTTGAAGAGGAAGTCGGCGACTTTCTCGGCCTGTTCGAGATATTTCTTGTCTCCGGTGAATCTGTACATCACCGTGTAGCCGTAGATAGACCATGCCTGTCCTCTGGCCCATGCCGATTCGTCAGCATAGCCCTGAGCCGTGCATCTTCCCCTGACTTCTCCGGTCTCGAGGTCATAATCCACTACATGGTATGTGCTGTAGTCCGGACGATAGTGGTTTTTCATGGTCTGGTCCGCATGGCTGATCGCTATATTCGCGTATGTGGAATCTCCGGTGAATTCCGTAGCCTTGAACAGCAGCTCCAGATTCATCATATTGTCGATGATGACTGGGCATTCCCAGCCCCTTTCGGCCTGCCAGCCTCTGTCCACGTTCCATGACTGGATGACACCTGCCCCTGGTCTGAATCTGGTGGAGAGAGACTTGGCCGTATTTATGATGACGTCCTTGTAGCCGTCAATGTTTTTCAGCCTGAGTCCGTTTCCGTAGCTGTCGTAAATCATGAATCCGACATCGTGATGCCATGTCAGATACTGGATGGTATCGAGGGCTTCAGTCTGCTTCTGTGCATGTTCAGCCCAGTATTCGTCACCGGTAAGTTCGTACATGTACCACAATGTGCCGGCGAAGAATCCGCTCACCCAGTCATCGGTAGGGACAAACTCTATTTCCCCGTTCTTGAATGTGGAAGGTATGCGTACGGTATCTCCGGCTTCCGATGCTTCCACCAGATATTTCAGCTGGACTTTCGCATTCTCTACATTGTCTTGAATGATGTCTGTCTTTGGCGCACATTGCACGGCTATCACCGCCAGTGCCAGCGCCGGGAGGAATTTGAATTTCATTTCAGTTATAGTTTGAGTTGTCAATTATGCGGTTTTGCGTCATTCATATGACGGTGCATTCATTCTGCGAAAATAGTCAAAAAACTCGTTGGTTCAAAATATTATTTTCTTTACTGATAATTATTTTCAAATCCTTTGGAGCGTTTGAAAATTAATGGTATATTTGCCGAATACATAATAACTAATAACCAGATGAAGCGATTTTCAGTATTGCTATTTTGCGCTCTTTTCTGTCTTATGGAGGGCCGTGCGGCCATCAATTCACAATACAATTTTGAAAAGGGTGTACCGGGTTTTGTACGTGTCATAGGAAACGGGGAGGTGGTGTCTTCGACGGACAGGTTCAAGGACGGCAGGACTTCAATCAGATTTTCGTGGAAAGGCCAGGCTGCACTGGCATTCAACAACTGTACGGATATCGAGGCTTCCATGAAAGTGAACAGGGCCGGACTGATGATCTGGATTTACAATACTGCTCCGATGGATGCGCCTCTTACGTTCACTTTCTGGAACTGGAATGACGAGGAGATCTGCCATTTCGACTTCAATATGGATTTCAAGGGGTGGCGTACTGCGTGGATCAAATATGAAGACATGCTGTCCCCTTACGGCCACTACGGGGATAAAAAACTGAAGGAACGTGCCACGAATGTGGCCAGAATGACTATCACGCCGCCGGCTTCAGTTCCGGAGGGAACCATTTACATAGACAGGGTCACTTTCTCGACAAAGCAGCTGCATGCCCAGATCACTCCGGATATGCAGATACCGGAAAACAACTACAATCTCCAGCGCAACATGTGGCACTGGTGCCGCCTTTGGGAGTGGGAGCAGTATCCTGCCCTGGAAGTGAAACCGATTTCTCCGGATCAGGAGAAAGTGCTGGAACTGGTGGAAAGCCGTATGGACGAGGCTATCAAGGCTGGCAGGTCAAGTGACAATTATGTCAAGAACACTCTTCTGAAAAGGGCGGACGATACCTATAATAAATATTATATCCAGAGACTGCCGGACGGGTCTGTCATCGGTGCTCCTCTGCTGAGCGATGACGAGTTCAACAATTCCCTCGGCGAGATGCGCATCCGTTTCGTCGGTCAGGTGGTGGACTATTATGCGCAGGATTATTCCTATACCGGGAATACCGCAAATCTTGAAAGGGTGATCAATATCATGGATCATGCGATCGACCAGGGTTTCGCGTATGGCAGCGGTCAGGGTACGAACCACCATTACGGATATCAGATACGTGAACTTTACAGGGGGATGTGGCTGTGGCGTGATGAGCTGGCCAAGGCGGGAAAACTGGATGAATACCAGAATGTGCTGGAGTACTGGAGCGGACTGCAGGAGACCAGGCTGCCGTTCCAGAAAGGGCGTGACGAAATACTGGACAGCTGGCACACCCTTCTGGATGCCAAGCTTATCGCGGCGATGATGACTTCCGACCCTGCTGCCAGATATGCGAAGATGGAAGCACTGTCGAGGTGGATGTCCGGTTCCCTGTGTTATTCTTCAGGTACGCTGGGCGGATTCAAGCCTGACGGGACATCGTTCCATCACGGCGGGCATTATCCTGCCTATTCCGTGGGAGCCTTTGCTGCAGTTGGGGATTTCTGCAGTTATACACAGGGTACCGAGTTCGTGATTTCGGAAGATGCCAGGAAGACTTTCAAGCATGTCCTCATGACCATGTGCGAGTATTGCAACCTCACTGACTGGGGCGTGGGTGTATGCGGACGTCATCCTTTCAACGGGTTCATACCGAAAGCCGATATAGAAGCTTTCGCTTCGCTGGCGCTCCTCGGCGATCTGACAGGTTCCGGTCTGGATGCGGATCCGGAACTTGGCGGGGCGTATCTGTATCTTGGAGGGGCGGATTCGGAAACTGTCGCCGCTCTCAGGAAGGCAGGTGTGTCAGGGGCATCTGCTGCACCGCAGGGGTTCTTCGTGCTGAATTATGCCGCTCTCGGCATACACAGGAGGGATAACTGGATGCTCTCGCTCAAGGCTTACAATTCCGATGTATGGAGTGCCGAGATATATGCGGCCGACAACCGTTTCGGACGTTACCAGAGCTATGGTACCGCCCAGTTCATCGGTTCCGGCAAGCCTGTCTCTGCGAAGGCCAGCGGATTCTCTCAGGAAGGATGGGACTGGAACAGAATGCCTGGTGCCACTACTGTCCATCTTCCGTTCGAGATGCTGGACAGCCCGCTTAAAGGTACTCTGATGGAAAGGAACGATGCCAGATTCCCTGGAGTGTCTTCTCTGGAAGGCATGAACGGAATGATGGCATTTACATATGTGGAGAAAGACAGGCAGAATTTCTGTGCAGGAGCCACTGCCACGAAGAGCGTATTCTGCTTCGACAACAGGATAGTGTACACCGGTTCGGGCATATCGAACACGAAGAACTACGGCTATCCTACCGAGACGACTCTGTATCAGCTCAGGCTCGACAGCCGTGAAGGGATGATTCTTGATATAAACGATGATTATTTCGGAGATTTTCCGTTCCCGTCTACGTACAGGTTTGCGGGGGAAGGACAGGCCGTGCTGAATGACATCGTGGGAAATTACTATATCCTGCCGGATGCAAAAGGACTGACGGTGGTGAAGCAGTCCCAGACTTCTCCTTCCGATACGAAGAAAAAGGAGGGGACAGGTGATTTCGTCACAGCCTATATCGATCATGGCGTCTCTCCTCAGAATGCATCTTATGAATATCTTATGTTGATTCAGCCTTCTTCGAAGGAAGTCAAGCAGTATTCAAAGAAGCTTCCGTACACGGTCATCCGCTGTGATAATGCCGCACATGTGGTGAATGATCATATTACCGGAATCACTGCTTATGCATGCTACAAGGCATATGACGGTGCTGATTCGGCCCAGGCCTTTGCCGCCATTCCGAAAGGCAAGGAAACCAGGCCTTATCTTCCGATTTCATCCATAGATGCCGAGACCATGGTGATGGAAAGGACTGCCGAGGACGGAAATGTGGTGATGAGCATCTGCACCCCGGATCTGGGAATCACGCAGAAGGCATATACGACTCCTCAGCCGAGCCAGCCTCTGCTCAGGACCGTGGTCATAGACGGAAACTGGGATATCGTCACTCCTGCTGAAAACGTAAAGGTAGGCAGGGACGGCGGAAAGACTACGGTCACAGCCACCTGTCTGGACGGGCAGCCTGTGGAGTTCCATCTGAAAAAGATCTGAATCCGAAAGAGTTTCAACTATTAACCAATAACTAAAATTAATCCTTAAACTGATGTATAAACTAACTGTATTATTGACATCGCTGGCTGTTTCGCTCGCAAGTGTGTGGAATATGTCAGCACAGAATACTGAGGTCAAGGGACGTGTGACCGATACGGCGGGAGAGCCTCTCGTGGCTGTGACTGTCTACGAATCAGGAAACACTTCGAACGGAACGGTGACGGACATCGACGGTAACTATACCATTTCCGTACCTCCTACCGCGACTCTGATATTCTCCTGCCTGGGGTTCGAGGAAGTCCAGGAAGTGGTGGCCAAACGCAATACCATCAATGTTTCGCTCGCCGAGGAGCAGCTTTCCATCGATGCTGCCGAAGTGGTAAGTATCGGTTACGGTACCGTATCGAGACGTGACCTGACAGGTTCGGTCAGCAAGGTGGATATGGGCGATATCATGAAAACTCCGGTTACAAATTTCGACCAGGCTCTTACCGGTCGTATAGCCGGTGTGGTAGTTTCCACTTCCGACGGTGCCCTCGGTGCAGAAGCGAATATCACCATCCGTGGTAACAACTCCCTCACCCAGAGTTCTGCGCCTCTCTATATCATCGACGGTTTCCCTTCAGAGAGTTCCATGGCCACATCCCTGAACTCTGCCGATATCGAGTCCATCGACATTCTGAAGGATGCCTCCGCTACGGCTATCTATGGAGCCCGCGGTGCGAACGGTGTCATCGTGATCACTACCAAGCAGGGTGTGGAAGGCAAGCCTAAGATAAATTTCTCGGCCTCCTGGACGGGAAGCAAAATTGCGAACAAGATTGATCTGATGGACGGCTATGAGTTCGTGGAATTCCAGACAGACAGATATGGCGTATACAATGGCTCGAATCCATATCTTGACGAAGGGTACACTCTTGAAGACTATAAGGATGCCGTATGGCTTGACTGGCAGGATGAAGTGTACCGTCCGGCTTTGACCCAGAACTACAACATTTCCCTTTCAGGAGGAAGTAAGGAGATGGGAAACAGGTACAATATCAGTTTCTCCGCACTCGATCAGGACGGTATCATCGTGAAGTCGAACTTCCAGAGATATCAGGGGAAAATCAATTTCATCCAGAAGATAGGAAAGAAAATAGAACTGAATGTACTGGCGAACTATTCAAGGTCAGTCACGAACGGTGTGACACCTACGGACGCGCAGCAGTCTTCTTCAGCATCAGGATGGCTTATCTACTCTCTCTGGGGTTACAGACCTGTAAAGCCTCTCAAGAACGGCAGTATAGAAAACTATATGGATGAACTTGTGGACGAGGATGTGAACAGTGCGGATGACTACCGTTTCAATCCGGCCAAGACCGTCCGCAACGAGTACAGGAAGACTATCGTCGACTATCTGAATGCCAATGCAAGCCTTTCATGGACCATCATCGATGACCTCGTGCTGAAGGTATCCGGCGGATATACCATGAACAAACGCCGCAGGGAGGAGTTCAACGGCAGCCAGACATATACCGGATATGCAGGTTCTCCTTCAGGAAAAGGTATCAACGGTGCCATCTACTGGACTGACCAGGTGACATGGCTGAATGAGAATACCTTGACATGGACCAAGCATGTCAGGAGGAACCATCATCTGAATCTCCTCGCCGGTGTGACATTCCAGGGCCAGAATATGGACTACAAGGGTGTCCGCGCCGAGCAGCTTTCTACCGAAGCTCTCGGGCTGAACGGCCTGAATACCGGAGAATACCAGAACGTGACTCCATATGAGCGTGACTGGACTCTGATGTCGGGTCTCTTCAGATTGAACTATAACTACAAGTACAAATACTATCTTACGGCTTCGTTCCGTGCGGACGGTTCGTCAAAGTTCCCTGCAGACAACAGGTGGGGTTATTTCCCTTCAGCAGGTCTTTCCTGGAACTTCAACAGGGAAGAGGCTCTGAAAAACAGCCGTTGGCTGAAAAACGGAAAACTCCGTCTTTCATGGGGTCTTACAGGTAACAACAGGACCACGACTCCGTATGACTACTATGCCCAGATCACCACTGTTCCAGGTGATTCACAGTCTTACGACTATGTTTTCAACGGACAGGTGGTTTCCGGATATTTCCCTAACAACATGTCCAACGAAAAACTCAAATGGGAGACTACCGAGCAGTGGAATGTGGGTCTGGACCTGAGTTTCTTCGAGAATGACAGGATAAGGGTCACTGCCGACTGGTATCTGAAGAATACTTACGACCTGCTGCTCCAGGCTACCATGCCAGCTTCGTCAGGTTACACCTCGGCCATGATGAACATCGGTTCGATGAGGAACTCCGGCTGGGAATTCTCATTGGAGACCCTGAACATAAACCACAAGAATTTCCAGTGGAACACGACCTTCAACATAGCCTTCAACAGGAACAAGGTTACGGCCCTGACCCAGAACCAGTATTCTCTCTTCTCGGCGGTCAACTGGGACCAGAGATTCAACAGCCAGTATCCTTATATCACCCAGGTGGGCAAGCCTTCCGGACTGATGTACGGCTACATTTATGAGGGAACCTACAAGTCTGACGATTTCGCAAACGGCTCATTGCTGAAACCTGGCATACCTTACAGTGCTGCTACAGGCCGTTCGAATGTCAAGCCTGGCGATCCTAAATACAAGGATATAAACGGAGACGGAGTGATCGATGACAATGACCGTACAGTCATCGGCTGCGGCCAGCCTATCCATACCGGAGGTTTCGGAAACTCCTTCTATTTCTACGGCTTCGACGTGAATATCTTCTTCTCATGGAGTTTCGGAAACGATATCCTGAATGCGAACAGGCTCATTTTCGAGAACGGAAACATCGCGAACCTGAATCAGCTTGCTTCTTATACCGACAGGTATGATTCAGTCAAGAATCCGGACAGTGATATGCCTGCCATAGGCGCGAACGACATGTTCGTATATTCTTCAAGGGTAGTCGAGGATGGCTCTTTCCTCAAACTCAGGAATGTCTCTGTCGGATATACTCTCCCGAGAAATCTGCTCAGAAAAATGCATTTCGATACGATGAGGGTATATGTTTCGGCTGATAACGTGTGGACATGGACCAAATATTCAGGCCCGGATCCTGAAGTCTCCACCAGGAATTCAGTCCTTACTCCAGGTTTCGACTGGTCTGCCTATCCAAGGTCAATAGGTGTGACGGCAGGAGTTTCATTTACATTCTAAAATGTCTGGAATTATGAGAAATAAGATAAAAAATGTTGTTTTGGCATCTGCACTTTCCATGCTGGTATCTTCCTGCAGTTTCCTGAATCTGGAGCCGAATGTGATAGAGGCCAGTACATTCTATAACAGCGAGCAGGAGGTTCTGTACGGACTTGCAGGAATTTACGGAGCATTAAGTACGGAGGCTGTGTATGGGAATTACTATTCCCTGATGCTTTCCAATGTGGATGACCTGAGCTATTTCAACAGGTCTACTACAAACAATTTTTCACAGATGTATGCTCATGATGCGAGCAGTTCTGAAATTTATGAAGCGTGGACCAAACTATATGCGGGTATCGGAAATGCCAATTCCTTCATGGAAGCAGTGGAAAATTCCGAATATGATCCCGAGCATAAGCTTTGGAATGAAGCGAGATTCCTGAGAGCTTATTATCATTTTCTTCTGACCCAGGCATGGGGTGATGTTCCGAAAAAGGAGCATTCTACGAAGACTCCTGACGACGTGATGTGTGAGGCTACTCCTCAGTATGAACTTCTACAGTGGGTCGTATCCGAAATGGAAGCTTGTCTTCCCCTCGCGGAGACAGCTTTGACGAATGCCCCTTCGCGTGTAGTCAAGGTGACGATGCAGGGAATCCTTGCCAGAGTTTATCTTTTCATGGCCGGAGAATCGGTAGAAGGCAATGAGGCGCACAGGGCTGAATACTATGGCAAGGCGCGCGACTATGCATGGGATGTAATCCAGAGTGCCAGAGGACAGGGCGAGAATCCGCTGAACATATTTTTGAATCCAAGTTATTCCCAGGTCTTCATAAACATGATTTCAAATGAGTATGACAAGAAATACAACGAATCGCTCTGGGAAGTGGAGTTCTTCGGAGACAGATCCAGTGCTTCTTCATGGTCAAACGGCAGAATCGGGGATCTTATAGGGCTTCAGAGTTCAGGTTCCGAGAAATTCGAGACTTTCAAGTGCAACTATTCTTATGCACAGTACAACGGTTCTATAAAATTGTGGGATATGTACTGGAAAACGGACCGTACTCAGTCCGATATCGATCTTATGGCTACCGTGCCGGCAGGTACAGATCTTACATCCGAAGCCAATGCAGAGAAGTACGGATGGGACAAGCGTCATGTATGGAACATGTGTCCGTACAACTACAACGGACATGAGAAATACCCTCCATATCCTACCAAAGGTGCTTCAGGTTCCGGTTCTTGTGCAAAAAGTATCGATAAGACTCCTTATGTAGGAAAAAGCGAGACTTTGGGTACATCCGTATCCACTTCGGAAGACCCTACTGTTGCCAGAGGTATCAGAAATTGCGGCAAATGGCGCAGGGAAATCCAGTATGAAGGCCAGATGACGGCCAAGGATCTGTATACCAAGATCAACTATCCTATTCTGAGATATTCGGACGTGCTTCTGATGTATGCCGAGGCTGCCAATGAAGCGAACAACGGTCCTACAGCTGAAGCTATGGAATGCGTTCTTGAAGTCAGGGAAAGGGCCGGGGTTGATACCGACCGTTCAGCCTACGGAGATTATCAGTCTTTCCAGACTTTGGTACGTAACGAGCGTGGCCGCGAACTTTGTTTCGAGTCTCTCCGCAAGTATGACCTGATCCGCTGGGGTATTTTCGTGGAGTCCATGAAGGATTACCTGAATGCTCTTGACCAGGTGGATAACTGGGGAAATCAGGACAGGGCAGTGGATGCCTACAACATCGGAGTGGCTGTCCAGGACAAGCATGTCCTCCTTCCTATACCGTCTATCGAGTTGGGTGTGAATACCGAACTGACACAGAATAAATTGTGGTAACAAACTAATATGATTCTATTATGAGAAAGACGATAATAAAATATTTTGCTGTCCTGTCTCTTGCCTTGCCTGTGTTGTTTTCCGGATGTACTCAGGAAGATATCCTGTTTGAAGCCGATTACAATATCACACTTGATCCGGACAACACATACATAGCAGGCGATCCGGTAGTTTTCAATATTTCCGGACAGATAGACAATCTTCTTTTCTATAGCGGGGAGACAGGATCCGAGTATCA
Source organism: uncultured Bacteroidales bacterium (assembly GCA_944326365.1). Taxonomy (GTDB): domain Bacteria; phylum Bacteroidota; class Bacteroidia; order Bacteroidales; family UBA932; genus Cryptobacteroides. The sequence goes on from CALVDR010000028.1 coordinate 20,702, forward strand.
GTTTAAGGACAGATATTCCATTCCGCTTGACAATATCGATAAGGCCACGCTGCATCTGGAAGTCCTGGCCCAATATGGAAATTACAACGGCGGTATGGATGTCTATTATTCAAACAGTTTTTCCGGCCTGGCCCGTACTGACGCTTCTGGAGACAGGGAGACTTTGGCCAAGATTGATCTTTCGACGTGGAATGAGGTGGATCTGTGGTCTGCTGTCGGTGATGAGGCCAATGGCAAGACCGGTGTCGCTGATATCGATATCACTGACATGAAAGAAAACTTTTCCCTGGCATTCCATTGGCATCCTACTCAGGGCGATGACAAGAAAAGTGCTCAGAGAACTTATAAAGTGAACGGGAAACTGACTGTAGCTACGAAGGACTATGGCACCATCGAAACTGACTTGAATGAATTCCTTTTCACGACAGTGATGATGAATGAGGAAATCCCTCTTGACAGCGTTTATGTAAACAGCTATGGAAACGGATCCATTAGATTCGATGATGCTGCGAACGATATCAATTTCCAAGGCGTTTCAGGCGGTGTTCTCGACTATGATATTGACGGCTGGTGCGTTTCAGTACCGATGGACCTGAATTCCATTCCTAATGACAAGGGGACAGTGGTCAAGAATCTGCAGAATTATATGGACTCGTTCTCCTATACATGGAATGAGCCTGGAACATATAAGGTGGTTTTCGTTGGCAGAAATGCAAATTATATCGGTTCCAGCGAGCTGGTCAAGGAGATGACAGTCACCATTCTCAACAAGCCGCTTGATGGCGGCAATGACGGTGACGGCGCTGATGAGACAGATCCGGAGACCCCTGCCGAGTAGGCAGACTGTCTCTGTTGAGAGTAATTAAAGATTGTTCCGGCAGATTATCGATCTGCCGGAACAATCTTTTTATATGCTATTTAACGTCAGTTCGACGAATTATTTTACTCAGTACCAGAGACTCCGTCGAACTGACGTTACGATTTCTTCGAAATCTCTTTACCTTTTACGTGTCACCCCACCTAAATCCTCCCCTACGTATGGGAGGACTTGCCTACGGATTCGTTCCACGAATCCTCTAAAAGAGGTAGTTCTCTGAAATTCACTCCGTTCTTTTCATCGAACTCACGTTATTTATCCGATTCTTTATCGCTAACTCAATATTTTTATGAGTTAGCGCGCAAAAATCGCGAATTTTTCCTATTTTTGTACTATGAAAATAGGAAAGCGATGGCAGATACAATTATTGGCAGAGCCACAGAACGGGAAATCTTGCGCCGGTGTATGGACTCTGGCGCTCCGGAATTTATAGCCATTTACGGCAGGCGCAGAGTTGGCAAGACATTTCTGATACGTCAGTTTTTCAATGATGCTTTCAGTTTTTATTCCACCGGTATCTATCAGGGCACGAAGAGAGAGCAGCTTGGAGCATTCTGTCGTCAACTCAAATATTATTCAGGACGGGAATGGGGGATTCCGAAAGACTGGTTTGAAGCTTTTGCTCAGCTGAAGGAGTATCTTGAATCTGTCGAAGGTACTGCTCCTGTAGTAGTCTTTCTTGATGAACTGCCGTGGATGGACACGCAGAAAAGCCGTTTTGTCAAGGCTTTAGAGTATTTTTGGAATTCATGGGGAGCATCGAACGACCGTCTGAAACTGGTAGTTTGTGGCAGCGCAACTACATGGATGCGTGAAAATGTGCTTTCAGACAAGGGTGGTCTGTACAACAGGACTACGCGCAGCATCTACCTGGCTCCTTTTACCTTGCATGAGACAGAGCAGTACCTCCTTTCGCGCGGATTCATCTGGAACCGGTATCAGATAGCCGAGTGTTATATGGTTCTCGGTGGTACACCTCTTTATCTCCGGATGCTTGAACGGAATCAAAGCCTTTCACAGAATGTGGATAGCCTCTTTTTTATCCCTAATGCACCGTTGGCAAGAGAATATGATTTTCTGTTCCGTTCGCTGTTCAAGGACGCTGTCTTGCATCGTCAGGTTATAGAAACGTTGGCAGGCAAAGCCTCGGGAATGACGCGTGAAGAGATAGTGAAAGCTGTAAAAATTGATGACGGAGGAACATTGACCAAGGTCTTGCGGAACTTGTGCGATTGTGATTTTATCCGTCAGTATACTGCTTTCGGCAAGAAGGAGCGCGGTATAATCTTTCAATTGACTGATTTGTTTTCCCTGTTCCACTTGCGGTATGTCAAAGGATATCGCGGACAGGATGAACATCATTGGCAGAATATGATAGATTCACCGTCCCGCAGGGCTTGGAGCGGATATGCTTTTGAGCAGCTGTGTTTGCACCACATTCGTCAGATCAAGAAGAAACTGGGTATCAGCGGTGTACAAAGCGATGTCTGTGCTTGGAAAGGAGAAAACTGCCAGATAGATCTGCTGATAGACCGCAGAGACCAGACTGTCAATCTCTGTGAGATGAAGTTTTCTCAGGGTGAGTTTGAAATTACCAGGCAGTATGATGAACAATTGCGTAGGCGCGCGGAAATATTCCGCACAGCTACCAAGACCCGCAAGGCTCTGCATAAGACATTTGTCACTACATATGGGTTGAAAAAAAACATGTACAGCGGGAATATTCAGAGTGAGGTGGTGCTCGATGATTTGTTCGAAGTGTAAATCTGAAAAAACGCCTTTTTGCATACAATTTATCCGATTCTTTATCGCTAACTCTTAAAAAACAGGAGTTACCGATAAAAAATCGGATATTTTTCTATTTGATTGTGTCTGTTACAACATTATTTTACCACACGAAATCGAACTTGATGTCGCGAGGGATATTGTGCGCGTTGACATTGGCGATGTCGGCAGACAGAGCCTCAGGTACGACGGCATATTTTTCAGAGAATGAACGGGCGAAGTCTATGTCTCCTGTAGCCTGTGTCCTGATGATCAGGCCGTCCCATGCATCGATGGCTTCCAGAGCCTTGTCGTAGTCGATATGATACTGCCCGTCGCTGTTCCTGGAGAAAGCCCCGTTTTCTTTCATGAAATTGTAACACATCATGTTCGCCTTACCGTGTGAAGAAGCAGAGCCGAAGCGCACCGAACGTACCAGTCCGGCTATGAAAGTCGTGATGGCATCTTCCTTCGATATCAGCGGAATCTCCTCCATGTCTATCAGCCGGCATACCATGAACAGCCCCAGAATATCGGCCTTCGCCTCTTCCCATGTCGTCTTTTCAGCTCCCATGGCCTCATCTACCGTACCTTTTCCGTTCACTGTTTCCTTCACGCCAAGTCCGTGAGCCGCCTCGTGGAAGGTCACGTTCCAGAAAAACGCCTCCGAACGCAGATGCTTCTGCTGGTCAGGTTCGATGAGCAGACGTCCTATAGGCAGGAGAATCTTTCCGAATTTGGCGTTCATGCTGTTGTGCAGCTGCAGTCTGCGTGCGCCCTTGAGAGCCTGTACCCTGTCATCGTTCGGCAGGTTTATGGCGATGGTCTTGCTTCCGCAGTTGCAGTCTCCTGCATAGTATATGGCATCGTATACATTCATGTCTGAGGAAGTTCCTGGCACGAAGGTCTTGTACTCTTCAGGGCATGGCAGCATCTTCTGCAGCTCAGGCAGCATCGACACGTATTTTGCCAGCTCCTGACTTCTCTTTTCGTCTTTCAGCAGGATGAAGCATTCGTAAGAAGTCTTCAGTTCGTTCAGTTTGTCGTCATAGCTTTCTATAGGGCCGATTACTACATCTATCGGGCTGTCTTTCATGTCCATCCATGCCAGGTCACTCTCGAAATAGTTGTCCGTACGGAATGCTTCGACTCTCTTTGTCAGGTAGTTTTTCAGCCCCTCGTTCTCGGTGATGGCAGCTGCCTCGGTCAGATAGCGGCACACCAGGTCCAGGTCCTCCCGATACTCGTCACGGTACCATACGCATTTCAGCGCCCCGTTTTCATCCCTTCTGATGACAGTGTACGGGCTGAGTTTGTCAGGATCGTCGAAAGCTTCCCACTCCTCGGCTGTCATGTCTGCCGGGTAGTAGTTCGCCCCGAGAGGCTTCTCGCCGTAGCCGGGAACGAACGGAGCATTGTCCTCCAGCCTGTCCCACGGCCCGTAATTGATCATGGCGAAATCCTTCATCGCCTGCCGGTCGATCACATCCATCTCCTCCTTGTCACCGAAAGTCTGTTTCCAGAACATTCCGTCGATCACTTTCCCGGCTTCACGAAGCAGGTTCAGCACTTGTCTGTCCTTGTCGGACAATCCGTCTATCAGAGCCGATTTCACTTCGAAAGTCGCGTACTCGTCGACCTTCGCCTGCAAACCGGTATCTTCCTGAGTCTGGCATGACGCAGCCAGTGCAGCTGCTCCTGCCAATGTCAAAATGATTTTTTTCATGGTTCCTTTTCTTGTTGAAAAATTCAGAGGCTGGTCAAAACCTGAATTTTGGCGCAGCCTCTGGAAATCTTCACGGGATATCCGCGTTTTAGTATGACAACGCGATGGCGATGAAGTCATCGGCTTTCAGAGCCGCACCTCCGATCAGTCCTCCGTCAATGTCAGGACAGGCGAACAGTTCCTTTGCATTGGACGGTTTGCAGCTGCCTCCGTAGAGAATGGTGATTTCCTCGGCGAGGGTTCCGAATTTCTCTGCCACGACTTTCCTGATGCATGCGTGGATCTCCTGAGCCTGTTCTGCAGTAGCGGTCTTGCCGGTACCGATAGCCCATACCGGCTCGTAAGCTATGATCACTTTGGCCATTTCTTCTGCAGAAAGAGTGTAGAGCACATTCTTTATCTGTTCGGTGACTACATCGAAATGACGTCCTGCTTCACGCTCGTCCAGGTTCTCGCCTACACAGAAGATAGGAGAGAGGCCGTGCGCGATGGCGAGTTTCACTTTTTCCACGAGAGTTGCGTCAGTTTCACCATAGTACTGCCTTCTCTCGGAGTGTCCCAGAATCGTATATTCGCATCCTGCCGATACGAGCATGTCGGCAGAGACTTCTCCTGTATATGCTCCTTTCTCCTTGTCGGCACAGTTCTGTGCGGACAGTCCTATTACCGAACCTTTGATGGCTTCGGCCACAGGAACCAGATGAGTGAACGGCGGAGCGATGATGAGTTTTACGGAAGCGGGAACTTCCGATGATTTGGCTGCTACAGCCTTTGCAAGTTCGACACCTTCGGCCACTGTAGTGTTCATTTTCCAGTTGCCGGCTACAATTTTCTTTCTCATGATTATGATTACCTTAATACTTAAATATAGAAATATAGTTTGATATTGTATTTCTGTTTTCCGCGCGCAAATTTAATAATTTATTTGAGAATTCAGATTCCATGTTTCATCTCAGAATCATGACTATCACTCCGATCCTGTATGATTGGTTCCAGAGCTTGATTTTACCGCTGTCCGAATCGTAGTCCTGCACCTCGAATTCCAGCCCAGATCTGGACTTGACATCGTCACGTGTCGTGTAGACTACATCTGCGGTCAGGGTACCGCCAGGTTCCGGCATTTTTCCGCACCTGAGCACGAAATAGTCCGCCATATTGTCATCCGTCACCCAGAATTCCTTCCTGTCTTCGTTGAAACCCATCTGGAAATTCTCCTCATCGTACCTGACGGCATAGCTTCCTTTCACCATCAGCCCTATATCGCTGTTCTCCTGAAGCTTTTCGAATCCGTATCCTTTCACGCAGCCGGAGACAGCCGCCAGACCGAAGGCCAATATTGCCGCAGGCAGTATGTCTTTAATTGCAGTTTTCATATCCGAAATCGTATGTTTTCCCCGGCATGTCATTCCCCGGCCGATATGGTTATGGTCTTGGTGACGATGCTTTTGCTTCCGTCACTGTATATTATTTCAGCCCTCATCTCTCCTGAGCCTGACGGGGTGTAATAGCAGCTTCCGTCTACGGAAATCTCCTCTCCGTCCATATACCATACTACGGCTTCCGCATCGTAGGCATTGTAGAGTCTCAGAGGGAATCTGCTTCCTGCCGGAAACGTCCCGTCATCGTTTCTCTCCACATAGCCGAGGTAGATGAAAGGGCAGTTCTGGTCTCTGGCGCGCCGTGTCGTGAAATTGCAGTCCAGTTCCTTGCTCTGCGTGTCTTCGTCGGTGAATGTTATGTCGCATTTGTATGGAGTCAGAGGAGTCAGGCCTTCTATGACTACGGCATATTCGTTTCCTCTGTACGGGAGGACTTTCATGGTCCTGTATTCATCGTTGCCGGAACTTTTCTTCCATCTGACAGTCGCTTCTCCGGTGTAGCCCGCCTCCGAAGTCCATGAGATGACGGCTGCATCCTGATAAATCTCGGAAGAGACCAGGGCAGGTCTCGGCAGTTCTCCCGTAAATTCGCTGACAGTCATCCTGATATTCTCCCCGTCCCTCTCTATATCCGTGATGGCCAGTGGCGATGATGTCCCGTCCCAGAATACGAATGCAGGTTCTGTGAGAGCCGAGAATGATGTGTATTCCGAAGAACCGGTGACGTAAGGATAGAATACCTTGGCTACGTTCTGCCTGTTTCCGGATGCCGTATTCCTTACTGTAGGGTCCGCTTCGACCAGATCGGCGCACTGATGCTCCGGGTTGCAGTTCACTTCGTTGTATTTCCACCTTTCGGCTGCCGTAAGATCCTTCTTGTAGGCGGTTGAATAGCCGGAACTGTTCCCTGACTTGTCGATATGGTATATGAGCAGTCCGCTCCCTCCGATATATTCGTCCCATCCTTCTGCCGCCCGGCATTCGAAAAGGAAATATTCACCTTCAGTACCGGTCTCCATTTTATAATATTGGCCTGAACGGCCAATGGGTTCGAGTACATGCGTCCCGACGGTCAGGGGTATGGCTTCGAAGATGCCGATTTCATCACGTTCGGGGGCATTGAAATTCGGCGGGGTGTTCCCTCCGTTGTTTGCATTCCCTCCATCCATCAGGGCCGTGGACCCCCATAGCGCATCCGACTGTCCGCCGCTCTGTTCGTAATCGGTGTCGTAGTAGTCAGACAGACCGAGAGTGTGGCTGAATTCATGGCAGAATGTGCCTATACCGGCCATGCGGTACTGGTTCGACGAGCCTGAAACGCGGCTGAGTTCTGCGGTGCAGGCGTATCTGTTGATGGTTTTCCCGTCCAAATTCAGGCTTATGCCGGCTCCGTCCTTTATGTACCAGGCATGGGACCATATATGGCTGTCTCCTGCTCCTTCGGCCTCATCGCCGCCGGCGAAGAACACGAATACATTGTCCACTTCTCCGTTTCCGTCATCATCGTATTTCGAAAAATCTATCTGGCTGTCTGCCAGCTGACAGGCTTCCTTTATCATCTGGGCAGCGTTCAGGTCATGTCCGTCGCTGCCGTTGGCACCGTAGTGGGCATATCCCTGTGAGAGTGTGACTATATCGCTTACATCGAAAGAGAATGTGGCCTGTCCGCCGAACTGGCTGTTGAAATAGTCTGTGGCAGAGCCTGACGCTCCGTTCCGGCTGTACCCAGGCTCGGTGAGCATTTTCACGAAGGCTTCCCTGGTGTTCGCCGCATCGAATTTAAGGTCTGCGAACTGGGCGAGAATGACTATGCCGTGCCTTTCTCCGGCTGTGTTGTCATTCTTAGTGACAGGTCCTCGGGCGGCTTTCATGCGGACCATAATATTGTCCTCTGTACAGTCATTGGCCGGATGCCGTGCGGCGGAGGCCATAGTCCTCAGCCTTTCGTAAGGGATGACGCGGCTGGCGGATATGATATCGGCCGGAACGTCGGAGCCTGCCCGGTATTCTGTCAGGGTTCTGGTTCCGTCATTGCCGTATACGGCATAATAATACCATCCGTCCGGGGCTTGTCCTATGGCGCAGCCGTCAGCGGTGGTGAGTATCTTCATGAATTCGTCGCCTCTGAGTCTGGCAGTGAGGGAGGTGCCGTCAGGCTGGAATATCAGGATATCTCCCCGGATCGCCGGTCTGGCGCTGCTGACCGGTGCTGCCAGGAGGCAGAAGAACAGTATCGCTGCAAGTCCCGTATTTATCCACCTGTTTTTCATAATAAAAAAAATGTTACCTTTGTCATCGGCAATAATCTGCATATTTAGTCATTTTTTATGAGACGGACAATTATTTTTTTCTTAACCATTCTTGTCATGCAGACCCTGTCTGTGTCTTTTGTGTCCGCGCAGGAAACCGATGCTTCTTGCGGCGGCGCGGCGGTTTCATGTGATATCGTAAAGGCTGTCAACGAGTACGGCACACTGGACCGGTGGTCTGTCCGCGAGGTGAAGGAATCGGGGATTATAGGCGGAAAGGTATCGCAGCTTTTCGAATTCTACGGTGACCAGGAGGTCGTCAGGACCAGAGAGCCATATGTGGCTCCGGAGGGATATCTGTGGAGGACGAACAATGTTCTGGCTGTGGTGGCCGGGGTGACAAAGACCAGCAACACTGTCTATCCCGAGAAGCGTGGGGACGGGTATTGCGCCAGACTGGAGACCCATATGGAGTCCGTGAAGGTAATGGGTATGATCAATATGGATGTGACGTGTCAGGGCGCGTTCTTCATCGGAAGTCTCGAAGAGCCTATCAGGGACACCAAGGCCCCGATGACCAAGGTCATGTACGGGGTGCCTTTCGAAGGCAGGCCGTCCGCCCTGGTTTTCGATTACAAGGCCGATGTGGGGCATGAGGTGATCCGAGGTACGGGATTTTCCCCGAAAAAGGAAATGGGATATCCGGATTATCCTATGGTTTTCATGATGCTTCAGAAGCGTTGGGAGGAGGCTGACGGTTCGGTGCATGCCCTTCGTGTGGGTTCTGCCATATATCGTTTCGATGAGAGTGTTCCGGAGTGGGTGGACGGATTCCGTCTGGATGTTGCATACGGAGACATTACGGGGGAGCCGTTTTACCGGGATTATATGGGATTGAAGACGGATCCGGAGACTGCTTTCTATACAGTGAACAGCGAGGGAAAGAAGGTGCTGGTGGAGGAGGATGGCTGGGCTTCGGCCGATGATGAGCCGAACTGGCTGATTCTTACTTTTCTGGCGAGTTCGCAGCCTGCCTTTTACGGTGGTGTCGGCAATATTCTCTGGCTCGACAATATCCGCATCGAATAGTTTCCTGTTCCTGCGGATTCGTTTGTTTCCGTTCCTGCGGATTCATGTAGACAAAATGCTTCCGGCCGATTGCAAATCAGCCGGAAGCATTTTGTCGAGGATGCCACAAAAGAAGTGAAACCACCCTTTTGAGTCCTTATTTTTTCCACAGAGCCGACATCTCTTCAAGCGTCTTTCCTTTCGTCTCAGGGACGAATTTCCAGACGAATACGATGGAGAGCAGCGCCATGATCGCATAAATCAGATATGTGCCGCCGACACTCCAGGCACTCAGAGACGGGAAAGTCGATGAGACGAGGAAATTCGATACCCATTGCATCGCTACAGCGATGGCGACTGCCTGCGAACGGATAGTGTTCGGGAATATTTCCGAAATGAGCACCCAGCAGATCGGGCCCCATGACATCATGAAGGATGCGGTGTATATGATGATGAATATCAGTGCTCCTATGCCTATCATATCCGTGAACGAGAATATGGCCAGGGCTATCATTCCTGTCATCATGCCGGTCGAGCCTATGATCAGCAGAGGTTTCCTGCCGAACTTGTCCACAGTGAAGATGGCTACGAGCGTGAAGATGATATTCACTATTCCCATCACTACCGTCTGCATCATGGATGCATCCCCGCTTGCTCCGAGACTTTCGAAAATCCGCGGCGCGTAGTAGAGAACCACATTGATTCCTATTGCCTGCTGGAAAAACGAAAGCAGGACTCCTACGATGATCACTCCTATGCCGTATGACAGAAGTTTCTCCCGTTTCTCCACGAGATTTCCTTTGATTTCAGAGAGCACGCGGGCGCCTTCTTCACTTCCGTTTATTCTGGTCAGGATCTTGAGTGCGGAACTTTCCTTTCCCTTCATCACGAGGAAACGCGGAGTTTCCGGAACCAGAAAGACCAGGAAAAAGAAAGCAGCGGCAGGGAATGCATTGCTCAGGAACATTCTTCTCCATCCGATTTCCACCATCGCGGCCTGGATACCTTCAGGAGTGTCTGCCAGATTGTTCCTGATGAGATAGTTTACGAAATAGACTACGAGCATACCGAAGATGATGGCGAACTGGTTGCACGAGACCAGGGTACCACGGATGTTTGCAGGTGATATCTCTGCGATGTACATGGGGCAGATGGCTGAAGCCAGACCTACGCCTATGCCTCCGATGATCCTGTAGATGTTGAACGCAATCAGAAGACTGAGTGACGGTTCTCCGTATGGGAGAATTCCGCTCTCCGGCCTCCATGATCCGATGGATGCCACGAAGAACAGTATACCGGCCAGCAGCAGGGCTTTTTTCCTGCCTACTGACGATGCGATCATTCCTGAGATCGCTCCGCCTATGATACAGCCCAACAGGGCGCTGGACACTGTGAAACCATGAAGGAGCTTCGTGTAGGTGAAGTCTGTCGCGCCTTTGAAGAATGTATCCAAGGCCTGCTCGGCCCCGGATATGACGGCTGTGTCATACCCGAAGAGCAGGCCTCCGATGACGGCGATGAGCACTATCGAAAACAGATAGGCGCTGTTCTGACCGTTTGAACCCATGACTATCGGATGTAGAGGTTTACGAGTGTCTCGTAAAGTTCCTGTTTCCCGCTGATCATCTCAGGCTCGCCATGTTTGCGTGCATAGTCAGCCACTTCTTCAAGACTCATCTCTCCGTTTTCGAATTTCTTTCCTTCGCCTGAGTCGTATGAAGCATATCTGTCATGCAGCATCTTCTCGTAGTCGGAATTTTCAAGCAGGTCGGCAGCTATCAGAAGTGCCCTGGCCATGATATCCATGCCTGAAATGTGTGCTATGAAGATGTCCTCCAGGTCGGTAGAGTTCCTCCTCGTCTTGGCGTCGAAGTTCGAACCTCCGCCCATATAACCGCCTCCGCGGATGATGACCATCATGGCCTGTACGAGTTCATAGAGGTCCACAGGGAACTGGTCGGTGTCCCATCCGTTCTGGTAGTCGCCTCTGTTCGCATCGATGGATCCGAGCATTCCTGCATCTACGGCACACTGAAGCTCATGCTCGAAAGTATGTCCTGCGAGGATGGCGTGGTTTACTTCGATATTGACCTTGAAGTCCTTGTCGAGTCCGTTGGCGCGGAGGAAGCCGATGACTGTCTCGGTATCCACGTCATACTGATGCTTCATCGGCTCCATAGGCTTGGGTTCGATGAGGAAGTTTCCCTTGAAACCTTTTGCCCTGGCGTAGTCGCGGGCCTTTGTGAGCATGGTAGCCAGATGGGCCTTTTCCCTTTTCATGTCAGTGTTCAGGAGAGACATGTAGCCTTCGCGTCCGCCCCAGAAGACATAGTTTTCTCCTCCGAGTTCTATAGTGGCATCGATGGCGTTCTTGATCTGGAGCATGGCTCTGGCTGCAGTAGGGAAGTCCGGGTTTGTAGCCGCACCGTTCATGTATCTTGGATGGCCGAATACGTTGGCTGTCCCCCACAGAAGCTTGATGCCGGTCTCTGCCTGTTTCTGTTTGGCGTAAGCCACTATGTCCTTCATGTTTTTCTCGTACTCTTCCGGAGTCTTGCCTTCCTCTATGAGGTCGACATCGTGGAAGCAATAGTATTCGAAACCTATTTTCTGCATGATTTCGAAACCGGCATCCATCTTTGCCTTGGCCCTTTCCAGAGCCGTAGCGCCTTCATTCCACGGGAATTTCTTCGTTCCTGTCCCGAACTGGTCCGAGCCGTCAGCCCCCAGAGTATGCCACCATGCCATTGAAAAACGGAGCCAGTCTTTCATTTTCTTGCCATGGACCATTCTTTCAGGCTCATAATAGTGGAATGCCATTGGATTCTTGCTGGCCGTACCTTCGAAAGGTATCTTGCCGATGTTAGGGAAAAATTCTTTTGTTGCCATAATTCTTTATTTTAAGTTATTTTGTTATTGTATTTTAAATGATTCTGTTACTGTCACAATAGCTTTCCAACCATGTTTTTCCATCTTTCGAAGCCTTCTTCCAGAGCCTCTTTGTCCTTTTCATACGGAGTCACGGTTTCCAGTTTTTCGAGAGAGGCGAAGGTCTCTTCCCTGCTCTTGTACAGACCTGCTCCCAGTGCCGCACCTCTGGCCGCTCCGAGTGCTCCGTCCGTGTCGTAGAGTTCTATGTCCGCTCCTGTCAGTGTGGACAGCGTCTGACGGAACAGCGGAGACAGGAAAAGATTGGCTTTGCCGGCCCTTATGATATTGGGCTTCAGCCCAATTCCTTTCATGATGTCGATGCCGTACCGGAATGAGTATGCGATTCCTTCCTGCGTGGCTCTGAGCACGTGGGCGAGCGTATGGCGGTTCAGGTCCAGACCGCTGACTGACGCTCCGGTGAATCTGTTTTCGAGTACCCGTTCTGCTCCGTTGCCGAAAGGCAGGACGCATACGCCTTCTGAGCCGGCCGGAGCGGTTGCAGCCAGGGCATTGATCTCGTCATAGCCGAGACTGCTGCAGAAGTTTCTCCTGATCCAGGCGTTCATGATCCCGGTTCCGTTTATACACAGGAGTATGCCGTATCTCGGAGCTTCGTGTTTGTGGCTGACATGGACGAATGTGTTCACTCTTGACAGCCTGTCGGCTTCCGGTGTATCGGTCACTCCGTAAACTACACCGCTGGTCCCTCCGGTGGCGGCGATTTCTCCCGGATCGAGTACGTTCAGGGAGAACGCGTTGTTCGGCTGGTCTCCGGCCCTGTATGATATCGGTGTCCCGGCTGGTATCCCCAGGAGTTTTTCCGTTTCGCTGCCTGTCACTGCCTGTACGCCTATTGCCGGTACGGTATCAGGAATAAGCGATGACGGTATTCCGTAATATCCGCTGACGAAATCAGCTCTTTTTTCTTCCTTGAAATCCCATAGAATCTGCTCGGAAAGTCCGGTCTCGGTAGTATGGATGTCTCCTGACAGCATGTATGCTATGTAGTCTCCCGGGAGAAAGAATTTCTCCGTTTTCGCGAACGTTTCCTTTTCGTTCCTGATCACCCATGCCAGTTTCGATGCCGTGAAGTTTCCGGGTGAGTTCAGCAGGTGCTCCAGACATTTTTCATGTCCTATCTCCTGCATGGCCTCACGCCCGATTCCCACTGCTCTGGAATCGCACCAGATGATGGCGTCCCTGACAGGTTTCCCGTCTTTCCCCAGACAGACCAGACCGTGCATCTGGTATGTGATGCCTATGCACCTGACGTCTGCAAGGCTGTGTTCTGCCCCTATTTTCCTGATTCCTTCACATACATACTGCCACCACATTCCGGGATCCTGTTCGGCCCAGCCGTTCTGAAGCGCCTTTATCGGCATTTCAGATGACGGGTTCGTGGATGAGGCGATGCATTTCCCGCCGGCGATATCCAGCAGCGATACTTTTACGGATGAAGATCCGACATCTATTCCCAAACTTTTCATTTTATCCGGTATTTCTGTTTTCCTGTCATGTGTTTCCCGGCCGCGTATGCTGTCCGGTGTCCGCTTTTTGTCTCTTCAGTGTGTCAGTACGTCCAGTTGTTTATGAAATTCAACTTGAATTTGTCATTCATGGCCTTATGAAAGACTGTCTTGTTGAATATATAGAACTGCGCCGGCTTGTGAGAGACATTTTTTTCGAATTCGCCCGTAGGCGATATGATGCCTGACGACAGGATCTTTTTCCTGAAATTGCGGTTGTCTATGCTTATTCCCACCACTGCTTCGAACAGGCTCTGCAGCTGATGGATAGTGAACTTTTTCGGGAGAAGCTCGAATGCCACAGGTGTATGGGTGATCTCGGCCTGCAATGCTGCCAGGGCGTCTGCGAGAATTTCCATGTGGTCCATGATCAGGTTCCTTACCGAGTCTACATCCACCCATCGCGCCCCTTTTCTTGTAGTATAGTTTATGATGCCCTGATTGAGTTTTACCAATGCATAATATCCGACAGTCACCACGCGTCTGGTATTTATGCCATGGAACCGGCATATCCATTCCATTTCCTTTTCGCTTACCCTGTGGGGGTTCGAGAATATCTTGGTCTGTTTCAGATAAATGTTGCCCAGTCCTGTGAATTCTTCCAATACGCGGTTTGCGGCTTCCGGAAGTGTTTCGTTTTCGAGAATCATGGCCCCCGGGAGCTTCGGATCGTCGGCCAGCAGGTCATCGTACTGGTATTTGCGCTTTATGAGGAGGACTTTCAGTCTCTTGCCGTCGAATCCGAACACGGCGCAGTCGACCGATAGGGCTGAACTGGTTTCGATGCTTTTTGTGTTTGTCATAGCTTTTCTTATGTGGCAATACAAAATTAGGCTTATTGTACCAATATGACAAACAAAGAGTAAAAATTACGCTAAGTCTGAACAAAGGTGTTGTGTATTAATTGATTATACGCTGTGTGCGAACACGGATAAATACATTTTTCCCGCCTGGGACTGCCAGACTGACGCCGCTACGGGCCGGCCACGTAGTTAACGTGAGTTCGATGAAAAGAACGGAGTGAATTTCAGAGAACTACCTCTTTTAGAGGATTCGTGGAACGAATCCGTAGGCAAGTCCTCCCATACGAGAGGCC
>CALVDR010000029.1 GCA_944326365.1 uncultured Bacteroidales bacterium
AGATTTCGAAGAAATCGTAACGTCAGTTCGACGAAGTCTCTGGTACTGAGTAGAATAATTCGTCGAACTGACGTTAGAATAATAGACAGAAAATGAAAAAGACAATATTCGCAACAGCATTGGCGGTGACCGCCATCCTGACTTCCTGCACTCAGGCTGTCAGCACTGAACAGTCCTGGAAAGAATTGGAGAAGCCTCTGAACTTCTATCTTATAAACGATTCCGGGAGGAACGGATATTATGAGCAGAAAACGATAGCGGAGACCATGGGAAAAATGGCGGAAACCATTGATATTGAATTTGTGGTGGCTGCCGGGGATGTGCATCATTTCGAGGGAGTGCGCAGCGTTTCAGACCCGCTATGGATGACTAACTATGAGCTGATCTATTCTCATCCGGACCTGATGATTCCATGGTATCCGGTGTGCGGCAACCATGAGTACAGGGGCAATACGCAGGCTCCGGTAGATTATTCGAAAGTCAGCGCGAGATGGGATATGCCGGCGAAATATTATACATTCACTGCGGAAGAAGACAGTGCTTCGGTCAGGATAGTGATGCTGGATACTACACCGCTTATAGACAAATACCGTGAGGATACGGAAAAATATCCGGACGCTTCGAAGTCAGAGGTGGAGACTCAGCTTGAATGGCTGGACAGCGTGCTGACAGCAGCGACGGAAGACTGGGTGCTGGTCGCGGGCCATCATCCGATATATGCGGATACCGACAAGTCAGACAAGGAAAGGCTTGACATGCAGAACAGGGTGAATTCAATCCTTATTAAACATGACAATGTGGACATGTATCTCTGCGGTCATATCCATACTTTCCAGCATATCCGCATGGATGGCTGTGATATAGATTATGTGGTGAATTCCTCGGCCTCTCTTAGCCGTGACGTGAATCCGACAGAAGGAACGGTGTTCTGCAGTCCGGAGGAGGGGTATTCTCTCATCACTGTGGACAAGCATGAGCTGAATCTTTACATGCTGGATGCTCATGGGAATGTCCTTCATACTGTATCAAGAACCGAATAGCTTTTTTTCTTTTTCAAGAGCCGGATGCCGGATAAATGATTAATTTCGCGGAAAATTAACGAATGTTCCGGCTATGTTGAAAAGAAACGGCGTTTTGTTCCTGGTTTTGTCGATCTTGATTGCCGCAGGGCTGTGGACGGTGATGTTCAGTCCTGCGACATCTTCTTATGTGAATTTCTGGGGGACGATGTGTGTATCGGCGGTCGTGCTCCTTACTTTGACATTCTTTTCAGAAGTCAGGTGGTGGACAGGGTGGAGACTTGACTGGAAGACGGCTGGTCTTGGAGTGGCTATTGCTGCCGCACTGTGGGGGATTTTCTGGGCCGGCGACAAGGTCTCTTCATGGCTCTTCGATTTTGCCAGGCCGCAGGTGGATGAAATATACGGGATCAAGTCAGGAATCTCGCCGGTGCTGCTCTCGCTGCTCCTGCTGTTTCTCATTGGCCCGGCAGAGGAGATTTTCTGGCGGGGCTACATTCAGAAGACGTTGTCGGAAAAGATGGGCAGGAATATCGGTGCGGTGACGGCGACATTGGTATATGCAGGAGTGCATATACCATCCTGCAATTTCATGCTGGTGATGGCGTCTTTGGTCGCGGGCGCTGTCTGGGGGTGCGTCTACAGGTTCCGGCCGGAGAAGTTCGGGGCGGTACTGGTTTCGCATGCGCTCTGGGATGCCGCCGTTTTCGTGTGGTTTCCTATCTGATGTCAAAAAAATGCCTATCTTTGACAAATAATTTGTCCGGGTGAAATATTTTGTTCACAAACGGACCAAAATTCAGGCTGATGGAAGTTCAAATAGGAAAAGATGCCAGATATGCCGTTATCGGCTACGGCAGCTGGGCTACGGCCATAGTGGGTATGCTGACGCGAAACAACAAGGCGATAGTGGAGTGGTATGTCAGGAATCCTGAAGTCCTCGAAGGGCTCCTGAATGACGGGAGGAATCCCAAGTATCTGGCAGAACTGGAATTCGAGAAAGAGTATATTCATCCTTCCGATGATATCAATCATGTGGTGGAGAATGCCGATGTGGTGATCATTTCCGTGCCGTCGGCTTTCCTGAAAGATTTTCTGGCGCCTCTGACAGTCTCTCTTGAGGACAAGTTCATAATTTCAGCGATAAAGGGTATCATTCCAGGGAGCTGGCAGACGGTGGCGGAGTATCTGCATGACAGTTATGGTCTCAGTTTCAGGCAGATGGGTATTATTGCAGGACCTACCCATGCGGAAGAAGTGTCCAGGGGAAAGCTTTCTTTCCTGACACTGGCCAGCGCCGACGAGGAGAATGCACGGAAAGTAGGGGAGAAGCTGGCCGGCAAGTATGTCCATGTATGCCATACGAGTGATCTTTACGGTGTCGAGTATGCTTCCATTCTCAAGAACATATATGCATTGTCAGCCGGTATGGCGAAAGGCCTGGGATATGGTGACAATTTCATCGCCGTGCTGGTGTCTAACTGCGCGAACGAGATGACGCGTTTCATTCAGGAGAGCTATCCGGATTCCAGGAATACCTTCCATTCCGCATATCTCGGGGATCTTCTGGTCACGTGTTATTCTTCGTACAGCAGAAACCGCAGGCTGGGCCTTCTTATCGGTCGCGGCTGCTCGGTGAAGAGCGCCCTGAATGAGATGACCATGGTGGCGGAAGGGTATTATGCCGCCGAATGCATAAGGCACATCAATCTGAAACACAAGGTAAGCATGCCTATTGCTGATATGGTTTACGAGGTCTTGTACAGGAACAGGTCTCCGCGCAAGGCCATGGCCGAGCTGAGCACTATTCTGGATATGAATTGTTAGGTTCTTATGTCGAAAAAACACACTTTCAGGGAATGGATGATCGCGGTACGTCCGTGGTCTTTCCCGGCATCTGTCATGCCGCTTGTCACATTGTTCTATCTTTTCTGGGTCGGACATGATGTCCGGTGGGGATATGGAGTCTGGGCTCTGGTGAACATGATTCTTTTCCACTGCGCAGCCAATACATGGAGTGACTGGTTCGATTTCAGAAAGAAGGTGGATGCCGAAGATACTTTCGGGGCGAAGACTATCACTTCCGGCATATTTTCTCCGAAAGAAATAAGGAATCTGTCATTCTGCATCATGATTGTGGCAGCAGCCGGAGGCATGACGCTCATGCTCATGACCGGGTTGCCGCTTCTTTGGATAGGGTTGTGCGGCCTGGCATGCGCACTGCTGTACCCGCCATTGAAATATGCCGCTTTGGGTGACCTGGTCATACTGCTGGCTTTCGGCATCATTCCGGCGGTAGGTACTTCGTTCGTGACTGTAGGACATGTGGACTGGAGTGTCCTGTGGGTGGCGATTCCTGTAGGACTGATTACTGTGGCCATACTTCATATAAACAATCTCCGCGATGTTTCCACGGACAGAAGGGCCGGAATTTCTACTTTGGCGATGAGGATCGGTGGGCGTGTGTCCGTGGTGCTCTACGGGTTTGAAATCCTTTTCCCTTATCTATGGGTTTTCAGTTGCGTGCTCGGCAGGATTTTCCCTTGGTGGACATTGCTGGTCTTCCTTACGGCTTTTCCTGCGCTTCTTAATGTCAGGGCTGCAATGCGTTACAGGAAGGAAGGCATGCAGGCTATAGTCACTCTGGACGAGAGGACCGCGAAACTGCAGGTGATGTTCAGCCTCTCGTTTTCACTGGCTTTCCTTCTGGCAGGCCTGTTGAGGTAAAATATGTAAACAAGCCATTGAAAGCAAGCTTTCCGTCTTGAAATGAAAGACCGCCATAGCCTGCGGCTACAGCGGTCTGCTTGAGCGGAAAACGAGATTCGAACTCGCGACCCTCAGCTTGGGAAGCTGATGCTCTACCAACTGAGCTATTTCCGCCTGAATGGACTGCAAATATAGTATATTTTCTGAAACGGAAACAGAAAAATCTTAAAATTTTTTCATCTTCGCCATGCCGCAGATGCGCAGATGATGAAATACCTGACTATTCGCTTTCTATCACCAGCCCGTCGTATGCCGGCAGAATCCCGTCCGGAAGTTCCCTGCACAGTTCTTCATATCGTGGAAGCCGGTGCGACAGATGGGTCAGCCATGAATGCTTCGCCCCGACGCGCCTGGCTATGGCTATGGCCTCTTCCAGAGAAAAGTGCGAGAGATGCTTTCCGCGCCGTACACAGTTTATGATGAAATGGTCAAGTCCCTCCAGTTTGGCGAACTCCTGTTCAGGGATGAAATTCATGTCAGTCAGATACGCTATTTTCCCGAAACGGTATCCCAGTACAGGCAGATTGAAATGTTTTCCGCGGACAGGTATGACTTCCACACTTTTCAGATGTTCGGGCTGCCTGCATGGAATTTTCTCGTATCCTTTTCCGTCCACCCACGACAGCCTCACCTTGGGCACATTCTCCTCTACAAGGAACGGATTGTCGTCTATATTCGTTATCTGCCATTCAGGCACCCCCGGATACCGGATCTCGGAGAAAGCGTAGCTGTATTCTTTCCTGAGCGATTCTTCGACATATTTTTCGCAGAAAATCCGGATCGGCGCACGTTCTATATAGTTGAACGCCCTGACATCATCCAGTCCTCCGGTGTGGTCCTTGTGGTTGTGAGTCAGAAGTATGGCATCCAGATGCCTGATTCCTGCCCTGAGCATCTGGCTCCTGAAATCCGGCCCTGCATCCACGAGTATGTCCAGCCCCCCGTACTGTACGAAAGCGGATGACCTGTATCTCTTGTCTTTCGGGTCCGCGGATCTGCATACTTCGCAGTCGCACCCTATCATCGGGACTCCCTGAGATGTCCCTGTCCCTAAAAATTCCAGTCTTGTCTTCATATTCCAGAGCCGCAAAGCGGCAATTATTCATTCCTGACGGAATCTACAATACCACTTCCACGATCTTTCCTGTCAGAGAAGCGTCGAAAGGCCTTTCGACCCGTATGTAATTCTCCGTATAGCCTGCCATCATGCCATCCTTCTCCGAACTTTCGAAAAGGACATGCGCCTTCATCCCATGGTGGCTGCCGATGAATTCTTCATGCAGCACTGAACACAGCTCCTCCAGTCTGGCGACCCTGTCGGTCTTTACGGAATCACGGACCTGGTCTTTTCTCATGGCAGCCCTTGTCCCAGCTCTGCGCGAATACGGGAAAATATGGATGAAAGCCGGTCTTATCCTGTCTTTCAGGAAAGAATATGTCTCTTCAAACAGTCCGTCGGTTTCACCGGGAAACCCCGTGATGACATCTATCCCGAAAAAGACTTTCAACGAGCCCGGCCTTTCCATCTTCTCCCTGATATAGCGTATCTTCGATTCGAAAGCGGCAGTATCATACCTCCTGCCCATCTCCCTGAGCACCGTATCGCTGCCGGACTGAAGCGGAATATGGAAATGCGGCAGGAATTTCGTGCCCGAAGCTATCCAGTCTATGATTTCTTCAGTCAGCAGATTAGGCTCTATCGATGATATCCTGTATCTTTCTATTCCCTCCACTTTCTCCAGGGCTTTCAGAAGATCTATGAAACTCTCTCCCGTAGTTTTCCCGAAATCACCGGTATTCACTCCCGTGAGTACGATTTCCCTGATGCCTGCTGCCGCTATTTCTTCAGCCTGCCTGACAGTTTCGCTGACAGGGATGTTCCTGCTGCGCCCTCGGGCAAACGGCACCGTGCAGTAAGCGCAGAAATAGTCGCACCCGTCCTGTACTTTCAGAAAAGACCTCGTCCTCTCTCCTGAAGAATAGGCAGGAAAGAATGTCCCGGAGCAGGGCAGTCCGGTCTCCAGAGATTTTCCCGGGCATGAGTCTCCGTTGATGAGGGAGAGTATGGCCGGAACGACAGATGTCTTCTCTTCCGCCCCGAACACATATCTTACCCCATCTATCTTCAGTATTTCCTCCCTTTTCATCTGGGCATAGCATCCTGTCACCACGATGTCTGCCTGGGGTCTCAGCCTGTGGAGTTTCCTGATGATGTTCCGGCATTTCTTGTCCGAATGTTCAGTCACAGTGCATGTGTTCACCAGAAATATATCGGCATCGGAGGTCCAGTCCACCGTTTCCGCTCCCGCCTTGACCAGTCCGCGCTCATATGTCGAAGTCTCCGCATAGTTCAGTTTGCATCCGAGAGTCACGAACGCTATCTTTGCATGTTTCATATCCTGTCCTCCTTTTTCCCTGAGCCTCCGGTCAGCGTGATTCTCGACCATGCGCATTTCCCGTCCACAGGAGGATTCCGTTTCGACACCCTGACCGAAAAAGTCCTGAACCCGGGCATTTCATTCTCTATTGAAGACACTATTCTTCCGGCCACATTCTCCAGAAGATCTGAATGTACCGCCATCTCGCGGTCCACTATCCTGAAAACCTGCCCGTAGTCGGACGTGTCTTCCAGCGCATCGCTGCCGGCTGCTGCCGACATATCAAGTTCACCTCTGAAATCCACGGTGAATGTATTCCCTTCGGTCTTTTCTTTCTCGAAACATCCGTGGAAAGCGTGGAATTCCATTCCTTCCAGTTCTATGATTCCGTATTTATCCATGTCATGCAAATCGGTTTCATCATACATCAATGTCCATACTACGCCTGCAGCAGAAAGACGCAAGGCCGTTTTCCGATGACGAAATTCTCTTTTTTCCACTCTGCCACCTTTCTGGTCTTTATATATGCCTCCGGCAATGTGATATCTGCCGCAATGCACAGCCTTGTCTCCGGACGGCAAACATCCAGTATGTCCTTCAGCATCGAATCGTTCCTGTACGGAGTCTCGATGAATATCTGTGTCTGGCGTGCCGAAGAAGATATCTTTTCTAGGGATTTCAGTTTCATCCTCCTTTCGTCGTTTTTCGCCGGCAGATATCCGCAGAATGCGAAGCATTGTCCGTTCATTCCAGATGCCATCAGAGCCAGCATGAGGGATGACGGTCCCACTGCGGGAACGACTTCTATGCCATGTCTGTGTGCCAGGGCTACAAGCCTGGCTCCCGGGTCCGCCACGGCAGGAAGCCCGGCCTCCGAGATCAGGGCCACGTCATTCCCTCCATCGAAGAGTTTCAGATAGCTTTCTATCTGCGCTTCAGGTGTATGTTCGTTCAGTTCGTGGAATTCCAGAGAGTCTATCTTTCCTTTCAGACCTGCCCTGGAAAGGTATCTGCGCGCCGTGCGCACTTCCTCCACCACGAAAGTCCTGAATCCGGCCAGGCCGGCCAGGACCGGGGCCGGAATCACTTCTCCGGGATCATTGTCCCCGAGAGGGGACGGTATCAGATAGAGGCGTCCCTTGCCGTTCAGGGCAGTCCCGGTATTGTCTTTTATTCCTTCCATTATACTGTTTTCATTTATTGTCGGGCCCGACTATTATGGTTTTCCTTTTCCGTGCAGCGTCTTCCGCGGCGGCATCGGCGTTTTTCTCCCTTTTCTTCCTGCCGGTGAACAGGTTCGAGAAGAATTCACGGAAAGTGTTGAATTCCTGCTGGTATGCGATGCCTATCCCGTTCCTTTGCGAGTCGTCGAGGTAGTTCGTATACTGGTCGGCGGAATGCGAGAAGAGGTTCAGCCTGAAAAGTCCGGGCCTGTCCAGTTTGATTTCTATGTCCAGATCTCCCACCACATCACTGTTCGATGTTCCGGAAGAGTATCTCCTGTTTCCGAGGTTTCCGTTCACTACCACGCGGTTGTTGAAAAGCTGTGTCGAGATGGCTACATCGAAAATATCCTCTCCGCGTTCGTTAGGCTGGTAGTTCAGTCCCAGGTCCAGCGGAATTTCCAGTTTCTGGAAAATGTTGTTCAGCTGGTTGTACATGATTCCCATCACGTTCGAATACAGCATCGAGGCATTGTTCACGATTCCTGACTGGTCATCCGGCAGGAAACTGTTGAACATGATCAGTGACAGGAACTGCTTCTGGATCTTGTCTTCGGTGCTCAGGGCGCTTTCCACCCTCGATTTGATCGTAGGATCAATGTCTGGGATGTCGATGGAAAAGGCCAGTCTCGGATTCCTGATCGGCCCGGATATGTTTATTCCGCAGTCCACGGTTCTTCTCGTGGATACGGACGAGGTATCGGCTATCAGGGTGGCGAGCGATGTTTTCGTCCTGTAGCCTGCATTGATGTCGAGATCGCTGTCCATGATGTCCCCGTTGAACTTGATGGAGCTGCCGTCATCTATGGTGAAGTCCCTGTAGGCCAGGCCCTGGGCCACGAACCTGTAGCTGCCGCTTGTCAGGGTGTAGTCCCCGAGGATGCTGAGATTTCCTCCGCTGGTTTCAAGTTCTATGTTCCCGGCCCCTCTGCCGCGAAGGACATTCCCCGATGCCTTGTCTATTTCCACGAACGCCTCCACTTCCGGAGTAGCCTCCACGTTCAGCCTCACTCCGAAATCTCCGGCAGTCTGTCTGCCTGTCTTGATTTTTTTCACCATGAGTTCATAGGGGTCCACATATTCTTCTTTCTTCTCCTGCTTGAAAGTCAGAAGATTGCTGGTCATGGCCGTGGCTGACGACGGAATCGGTATGTGAAGCTGTCCTGCTCCTGAAGTCCTCGCACTCACATCCATCCTTATGGAATTCAGCGGCCCTGTGATCGCGAGATTTCCGGATGCGAAAAGATTTCCGTAGAAAGAACTGTTGTCTTCTTCAGTGGTGTTGAGGCATTCCATGTCGGTGACATCTATCCTGGCGTCAAGTTCCATGTCCTGCAGCCTGTCATAGCTGACGCCTCCGTAAATTCTTCCCGTATTTCCGAACCTGTCCTGAAGGACAATGTCATCGAAATGCACCCCGGAATCATCCAGGCTGAATTCTCCGCTGACATTGTACGGAACTCCCGTAAATGCTATCGCAAGCCTGGAATCGTCGATACGGGCATTCCTGCTGCTGATCTGCATGGCGTCAGGAGTCCCTTCCGCCCTGATTTCCCCTGAAATATGGCCGGACATGTCGCTGAAAACAGTTTTCAGGAAAGGGGCGGCATAAGAGATGTCCATACCTGAAAGCGTGGCTTCGGCTTCGATCCTTTTGGATGCAGGAGTGAAATTCCCTGCTATGCCGAAACTACGTACTCCGTCTATCTCGTTGCCGATCAGTGCATCGAACCTTTCCTCCCTTTCATTCCACATGCTGCGGATTTTCAGGGTGCCGACATCTGCTCCTGCTATTCTGGTAGAGTCCGCGAGGAAGTCGAACGTCAGTCCCATGGCCTGCTTCGGGGATATGACACTCGCTTCACCCGTCACGGCTCCTTCTATCCCGAACCTGTTCTTCAGCAGGGGATTGATGACGGAAATGTCGAATCTTTCCAGCCTCATGGTCAGGGTATCCTTTACTGAGTCCGAGTAGCCTCCGGACAGTCTGACGGACTGGTCTCCGCTGGTGAACTCTATTGTCCGGATATCTATGTCTTTCCCTTTTATATCCAGAGACGAAGGGTTTATGTTCCACTCCCTGGAGTTCAGAAGTACGCGGGACGGAAGCATTCTGACGTGGCAGTTTATCAGGTCATTTTCATCCCTGCTGAAATTGCCTGTAATGAAGACCTCCCCGCGGTTTATCAGTTCCCCGGGATTTTCGTATGTGTATCCGAAACCGATGAAATTGTTCCTGGCGAACATCTTGAAACTGTTGTTTTCCAGAGTCAGAGTCGCGGCGTTTATCGTCTTTCCGGTGATTTCACCCGTGAGGCTGCCGTTTATGTTGTTCAGCCTCATCTCCATGTTCCTGATATAGTTTTCGTTGAACGCTATTCTCGGAGATACCAGGTCTGCCTTGAAAACCCCGAGAGTGTCCACGGTGATGTCCATGGATGTGCTGTCGGAGATATAGAGTCCGGGAGACAGGAACGCCAGCAGGTCCATCGAATTCTTGTTCCTGTATCTGATGCGGTATCTGTCCTTGTGTACTGTCGATGTAGTGTCTCTGAACAGCGCCGGAAGCTCTCTTTTCAGGGTGATGTTTTTCAGGTCCTGTACGAATCTGGTGACCTGTGCCGTACCGGCGAACGAGATATCGGCGAAAGAAGATCCGAGCCTCATTCTGTACAGCTCGTCTCCGAAATAAGAGTCGATGTCGATATCGCCTATTTCATATCTGCCGGCGCTGTTTTCCAGGACTATGTCGGCTATGTCCATGGTCCCGAGCAGGTCTCCGTCCTGTTGCCTGTTGAAATTCGCGCTGGCCTGCATGGAGATTTTGGACAGCCCCCTTCTGTCGATATTCATGGCATTGAGATCGGCGTAGCCCAGGTTCGCGTAGAACTTGTATACGGCATTCCTGGTCCGGGGAGAAAGGGAGAACACTCCCTGGAACATGAAATTCAGGTTCGGGTCGTTGCATACTATCCTGCCGTCGAAGGCATGTTCCTCCATGGTTCCTGCGGCTGCTATCTTGCTGTAGTCGTAGCCGTTCAGGTTCAGTCTGTCTATGAACAGTGAGTCTATGTCCAGCCGTATCCCGTCATCCCTGTTCCCCAGGTCTGCCTTGAATCCTGTCCGGAGCGAGCATTGTCTCAGAAGTCCGCTGTCCAGAATCCTGCCGATGTCGAAGTTGCGTGTCAGCACGTCTCCTTCCAGCGTGATGGATTTTTCGGTGGAAATCAGATTCCCTATCCGCAGTCCTGTCCTCAGGTATCCGGCGCCGAGACTTGCGACGACATCTGCTTTCAGGTCATTGAGGAGTCCTGATGCAATCCCGCTTGTCCTGAGTTCCGACCCGCGTGCCAGGTGGCTTATCTCAAGATCAGAGTCCGGCGCGAATGATTTGACTGTGGCCTCCAGAGCCGCCGATGTGCCTCTGAGCTGGTGCAGGTCCAGATAGATGCGGCTTTCGTTTATGTCAGGAAGGCCGGTGATATTCCCGTCGAAATCCAGCCGGAGACTGTCGGAAGTGACGATATCCATGCTTTTGAACGTCAGGTCATCCACGGTACCCGATACTGTCCCGGAAAGGGTGGCTTTCAGGTCCGTTTTGTCCAGTCCGGGTGCGAAAAAGGACAGCGTCTTCATGTCCAGAAACGAATTTTCCACAACACCCTCCATTCGTATTTTCCGTATATAGTCGGCAAAATCCAGCGGACTGTCATAGCTCATGCTGTACATGGGAAGGTACAGCTCGGACCACGGATCGGAGATGCGTATATCTTCTATAAGCGCTCTTCCGTTTCCTACAGTGGCCTTCCCCGTGAGCGAACTGCAGATATAGCCGCTTTTCTCGGTGAATGACAAGAAGCTTACGGCTCCGGTCATGACAGGACCTGTCAGGTCAATCCTTCTGGCTTCCACATTTATGTCCCTGACTTCCAGATCATCCCAGTTTATACCCGAGCCTGTGTAGCGCGATTCCTCATGCATGACATTCTTGAGTCTGAAAGTCATGTCGTACACCGATGCCCTTCTGATATGGAATACGGGCTCCTGGTTTTTCGGCTTGTCGAAGTCAGGCGGCGGAATCCTGAAAATCCTGGTGAGATTGTTCTCGCGTAAACCTTCCACCACGAGAGTCATCTCGGCATCCGAGACATATGCCCGTCCTATGCGCAGGCCGTTCTTGCTGAAAAGTCCGCCGAGAGAAAACCGCGCTATGACGTATCCGGCCCTGAAAAGCGTATCCGCCCCTTCCGCGACAGGATGTTTGTCTATGATGGCGATGTTCTTGATGACCAGGGCATTGAAAGGCTTGATGTGGATTTTTTCGAATACCAGATTTCCGTCCAGTCCGGACTCAAGTTTTTCAGATACCTTGTCCGCAATGAACGTCTGTACCCGCGGCAGCTGGATAGCCAGGACTGCTGCGAGAAAAAGTGCGGTCACTGCGACGAAAGTGAGCCAGATTATTTTGAGTATCTTCTTTATTATGGTACCTGTCTTTTTAAGTCAATCTACAAAAATAATCATTTTATCGAATAAATGTCGTAATTTTGCCGTCCGGAGACCTCTTCAGCCGGGAACTGCCATGTCTTTACGACCGGCGGACGGCAAGAGCGAACCGTTTATGATTATGGCAGATATTATATTGGGAATAGAGTCGTCATGTGACGATACTTCCGCAGCTGTCATCAGTGACGGCTACCTTCTTTCGAACGTACTGGCCAGCCAGGAAGTCCACAAGGCTTATGGCGGGGTCATCCCAGAACTTGCATCCCGGGCACACCAGCTGAATATCGTGCCTGTGGTCAGCCAGGCCATCGACAGGGCCGGCATCAGGCCTGAGGACATCACGGCCATAGCCTTCACACGGGGCCCAGGTCTGCTGGGATCCCTGCTGGTAGGCACGTCTTTCGCGAAAGGGCTGTCCATCGCACTTGACAGGCCGCTGGTGGAGGTCAACCACCTTCAGGGACATGTTCTGGCGAATTTCATCAGGCAATATGACCATGAAAACATCCATCCTGAGTTCCCGTACCTTTGCCTTCTGGTATCAGGAGGGAATTCCCAGATAGTCAGGGTGAACAGTCCTCTGGATTTCGAAATCATGGGGCAGACCATAGACGATGCCGTGGGCGAGGCCTTCGACAAGTGTTCGAAGATGATGGGGCTGGGGTATCCCGGAGGCCCGGTGGTGGACAGGCTTGCGAAACAGGGGGATCCGTACAGATTCCATTTCGCGAAACCGCACGTGCCCGGTTATGATTACAGTTTCAGCGGAGTCAAGACCTCTCTTCTGTATTTCGTCCGCGACCGCATGGCAGATGATCTGCAGTTCCTGGAGAAGAACAAGGAAGATATCTGTGCCGGCTTCCAACGGACTCTGATAGAGATTCTTATGGACAAGCTCGTCAAGGCCGCCAAGGCCACCGGCATCAGGCAGATAACCATAGGTGGCGGAGTTTCCGCCAATAGCGGATTGCGTGCCGCGGTCACGGAAGAAGGAAAGAAACGTGGGTGGACTACCTATCTTCCTGAATTCAAGTTCACTACGGACAATGCTGCCATGATAGCCATTGCCGGATATTTTCATTATCTGAACGGGGAAAGGACATCTCTGGATGTGGCTCCTGTTTCCCGGATAGCCGATTTTCATCATGAAAGAATTTGAGATGGCATTGCCGGTAGGCAAAGTACCGGAAAAAGAACAGATACTGGCGGCTGCAGCGAAGGCCATGGGAGTCCGGCCCGGGGCTGTGGCACATTACCGTATAGCGAAGAGGTCGGTGGATGCGAGGGGAGAGATTCTGTACAGGTACAGGATCCAGGCTTTTGCCGAAGGCGATGATTTTCAGGAATACAGGGTGGGGGAGTACAGGGATGTTTCCATGTCCGAGCCTGTGACTGTCATCGGAGCCGGTCCTGCAGGCATGTTCGCTGCTCTCAGATTGCTGATGAGAGGGTTGAAACCGGTCATACTGGAACGTGGCAAGGATGTACACGGGAGAAAGTTCGATATGGCTGCGTTGTCCCGGGAGGGGAAGGTGGACCCGGATTCGAATTATTGTTTCGGCGAGGGCGGAGCCGGGACCTTTTCCGACGGCAAGCTTTTCACCAGATCGTCCAAGAGGGGTGATATCAGGGAGGTGCTGTATCAGCTGGTGGCGTTCGGGGCAGACCCTGACATACTGGTGGACGCGCATCCGCACATTGGCAGCGACAGGCTGCCATCCATAGTGGAAAATATCCGAAAATGCATAACCGAACATGGCGGCGAATATCATTTCGGCACCAGAGTCAGCGATATAGTGAAAAGGGGAGACGGGTCTTTCGATGTTTCATCAGCTGACGGCAGGGTGTGGAATTCGCGCAAAGTCATTCTGGCTACGGGGCATTCCGCCAGGGATATATACGAGATGTTCGACAGGAAAGGGTGGATGATAGAAGCCAAGGGTTTCGCCCTCGGTGTCAGGGTCGAGCATCCGCAGTCGCTTGTAAACAGGATCCAGTATCACGGAAAATACCAGCCGTACATGCCTGTAGCCGAATATTCATTCGTGACACAGATCGAGGGACGCGGCGTGTTTTCGTTCTGCATGTGTCCCGGTGGGATTCTTGTGCCTTCTGCGACCGGACCTGGAGAGGTGGTCCTGAACGGCATGTCCAATTCTGCCAGGAATTCGAAGTGGGCGAATGCCGGTGTCGTGGTTTCTGTCGAACCGGAGGATTTTCCCGAGTATTCCAGGTCCGGTGCGCTATCACTTCTGAATTTCCAGAGGGATGTCGAGCGGAAAATGTTTGAATATTCTTCGTCGCTGAAGGCTCCGGCCCAGCGTATGATGGATTTCTGCAGACGGGTACCTTCAGCGAATCTTCCGGCTACTTCCTATCATCCCGGAGCTGTGAACGCCCCTCTGCATGACCTTCTTCCGGAGAGCGTATCGCTTCGTCTCAAGTATGCTTTCCCTGAGATAGGAAGCAGAAAGATGAAAGGGTACTATACGAATGAGGCCCTTCTGCTCGGTGTCGAGTCGAGGACTTCATCTCCAGTGAGGATTCCGCGTGATCCCGAGACACTGGAGCATGTGCAGATAAGCGGCCTGTATCCGTGCGGTGAAGGTGCCGGCTATTCCGGCGGCATAGTTTCTTCTGCGCTGGACGGGATCAATTGCGCTGCCAGAATCTGAGAAAGGCGTCCCCGAAAGGAGTATTTTCAGCATTACTCCCAAGCTCTTTACAGTTTCGGAATCTTAATCTTCATACCGGGCTTTATGCGGCTTCCGATTCCGTTGAAGTCCATGATATTCTGCGCGCTTACACCCGGATAGTTCTTCGCTATCAGGTATAGCGAATCTCCTGACTTGACGGTGTATATGGTGTAGTCGGCATCCATTGGCACTGTGGATTTGTGCGGCGGATTCGGCTTTGACACGGCTTTCTGTGACGTTGAACCGGTTGAAGGACCTTTCCCGCCGCGGTAGATGACGAGCCTTTGACCTATGCGGATATTGTCGCTGCGGAGATTGTTCCATCTTTTGATCTGACTGACAGTCACATGGTAGCGGATGGCTATCTTTCCGAGAACATCTCCGCTCCTGACCCTGTGGATGATTCTTTCCCCGTCGCCTCCGTCCTTGATTTTCTTTATGACCACAGGATTGAAGTACTCGCCGGCCTTGTATGCGTAGAGGGAATCCTCATGGTCTATGAAGGCATTCGTGAAACTGTACGGGATCCGGAGTATGTACTCTTTCTCGTTTCCTGGTATTATGTCATGTTTGTACTGCGGATTCAGATTCTTCAGCTCCTGCAGCGGAACCCCTACCAGTTCCGTCACCTGTTTGAAGTGCAGCATCCTGTTTATCCTGAACGTATCCACATGTGCCGGCATTTCCACGGCTTCAGGCTGGATTCCGTGTTCACGGTAATATGTCATGGTGTAGAGCGCGCCCACAAAAGCCGGGACATATCCCCGCGTTTCTCTCGGCAGGTATGGGTAGATGTCCCAGAATGCACGTCTTCCTCCGCTTCGTCTTATGGCCCTGTTCACATTTCCGGCACCGCAGTTGTAGGAAGCGATGGCCAGATTCCAGTCACCGAATATCCTGTATGCGTCTTTCAGATACTCTGCAGCTGCATGTGCCGATTCCACAGGGTCGAGCCTTTCATCCACGAAGGAATCTATGTCGAGCCCGTATATTTTAGCCGTGCTGTACATGAACTGCCACATTCCCTTGGCCCCGGCCCTTGATACGGCTTGTGGGTTCATGGCGGATTCTATCACGGCCATTGCCTTGAGTTCCAGCGGAATCCCGTGCTCGTCGAATATCTCTTCTATGATGGGCATGTAGTAGGAACACAGTCCGAGGACCTGTCCCATCTGCGTTTTCATCTTCTCCGAATAGAGTACGATGTAGTTCTTCACTATCTGGTTGTACGGCAGGTCGATGAAAGAATTCATCGCCTTGATTCTTTCGATATACACGGAGTCCGGAACGTTTGACGCGAATTTTACCGTATCCATATCGTATTCCGGTCCGGCGGTTTCGCTGACTTTCTTGTGCAGATACCAGATATTCAGGAGACTGTCAGAGACTCCGGCATCGTAGTCCTCCGGATTGAGCCCTGCTGCGGTCTTTTCCTCGTTCTCGTCGTATGCATCCATGATGCCGGCTTCCAGACTGTCGAGAGTCTGCATTTCATCCTGAAGTCTGGTCAGCTCTTCTGTCAGGGAATCGAGTTTCATCTTCAGGGTCATGTTTTCCCTGATCAGATCCGATTTTTTCCTGTTAGGCTCCGATTTCCGTTTGGGAAACTTCGCGGCGTTCTCCACGTCGTCTCCGCCATGCCTGTTTTCACCCAGCGTATCTTCTTTGGCCAGAGCCGGTATCATCACCGACAATGCCGCTGCTGTCCACAAATATTTCAGTATGCTCATAATGTCATTTTTTTTCTTTTTCATGCGGAGGACCGCCAATGGGGGATTGTCAGAACCGGAATCCCAGACGGAGTCCGATGCTGCTTCCGCCAGTCACCGTGGCGGGAGTCATGGCGTAGAAGTTATCGGCAGGAAGTACCGCCGGTTCCAGTCTCATGGATATGGCATCAGACACCTCGAAATCATGCATGTAGGCGAAGACGTTGGCGTCTATCACCTGCAGCAGGTAGAACAGTACGGTCGCCACTATCGAATAGTCCCTGTACCGTCTGTAGACATCCCTGTACCACACCGCGGTTTCAGCTGCTATCGGTCCCGTGTACTCCACGTCAGGATTCGTGGCTTCGTTGTGTATTCTTTTGAATCTCTGGTAGTTTGTGTTGTTCGTGTACAGAAAGTGGACCGAGCCGGCGAGGCATCCCCAATAAATAGGGATTTTCCAGTATTCTCCGTTGTATGCCTGTCCCAGTCCGGGCAGAAGAATCGAGTATATGGTAGCCCTTCCGGGGTGCGGGTGTATGTCGCTCTTGTAGCTGGCCACTCCATCCATGAGGCTGCCCCAATATACGAGTCCTGCCCCTATCATCAGCCATGTCCCTCTCTGCTTAGCGGCATAGTCTATCCTCAGCGGCGTATTCGGGTCTGCCGCATAAGCCGCTTCATACGCTTTCTTTGACACGCTGTATTGGTGCAGGTAGTGCCCTCCGAGCCCCGCGCACACACCGATGCCGCCGTAGACTACCGGCAGTTTCCACCAGTCCCTGTTGTATATCTGCGAGATTCCCGGAATGACCATGGAACTTGCGAACATCGTACCTATCCTCAGGTCTGTCTTATGGGCAAGCCCGCCGAACAGTTCCTTGAAAGTGAACATCTTGTCTGACGTGTCAGTCGTGGCGGTAGTGTCCGCATCGTCATTGTATGTCTGTGTGAATGCTTCTTCCCGGAACTGCGCATGTGATGCGGCCGAGAAGAATGTCAGGCAGAAAACGATGGCTGCCAGATATTTCAATAATCCTTTCACTTCTTGATGATTATGACTGTCCGTTGTTTCAGATTTCGGAATCTTCCAGGACTTTCAGGAATTTCCTGACTTCCTCGTCCGATGAAAAATGAATAGTCATTGTTCCTTTTCCTGCGGATGTGCGTTTCAGGCTGATGCTGTTTTCGAAATATTTCCCCACGATGTCCAGGACCCTGCAGTAGTGCTCGGGCAGTTCCTGTCCCGGGTCTTCCTTCTGTTCATGGCCTGTCAGACGCCGGACCTTGTCTTCGAGCTGGCGCACCGAAAGTCCGCCCTTGATCACCATGTCGCAGAGCTGTTCCTGGATCTGCGGGTCATCTATGCCGAGCAGCACTTTCGCGTGTCCGACGGACAGAAGTCCGACCTTGAGGTCGTGCTGGACCTTTGCAGGAAGTTTGAGCAGCCTCAGATAATTCGTTACCGACGCTCTTTTTTTTCCTACCCTCAGAGCCATCTGTTCCTGAGTCAGGTGACATTCCTCTATCAGCCTTTCGTAGCTCATGGCGACTTCTATCGGGTCGAGATCTTCCCTTTGTATGTTCTCGACGATGGCCATTTCGAGCATGCCCTGATCGTTCGCATCCCTTATGTATGCCGGAATTTCGTCCATTCCGGCCATCCTGCATGCCCTGAACCTGCGTTCCCCGCTTATGATCTGGTATCTGTCCGGTGATTTCCTTCTGACAGTGACCGGCTGGATCAGGCCCAGAGACCTGATAGAGTCCGCCAGCTCCTCCAGCAGCTCGTTGTCGAATGACATCCTGGGCTGGAACGGGTTCGGCTCTATCATCTCTATCGGGATGAGCATGATGTCAGCCGTGTTCCTGTCCGTATCCGTGTCAGTAGTCACTACGCTCTTGTGAACGTATTCCACCGGTTTTCTGATCTGACTCAGGTCCGCATCCCCAAGCAAGGCGCCAAGACCTTTTCCTAATCCTCTCTGCTGTTTGCTCATATCGTCTCCTGATTTTTCTCCAGCACTTCCTTTGCCAGGCTCAGGTAGTTTGCCGTACCGTTGCAGATGACATCGTACAGGATGATGGGCTTGCCGTGCGAAGGAGCCTCGCTCAGTCTGATGTTTCTCTGTATGATGGTCTTGAATACCATGTCCTTGAAGTGCTCTTTAAGTTCGTTTACCACCTGGGTATGGACTTTCGTCCTGCCGTCGAACATTGTCACCACGAATCCTTCTATGCCGAGCCCCGGATTCACTCCGTTCTGGACCAGCCTGATCGTCTGGAGAAGTTTGCCGAGGCCCTCAAGGGCGAAAAATTCCGGCTGTACAGGTATCATCACGGAATCTGCTGCCGTGAGCGAGTTTACCGTGATGAGTCCGAGGGAAGGGGAGCAGTCTATGATGATGAAGTCGTATTCGTCCTTGAGCGGGGCGATAGCGTTCTTCATCACTGATTCCCTGTCTTTGTTTTCAAGCATTTCGATTTCCGCACCCACCAGATTTATGTGTGACGGAATCATGTGCAGGTTCGCTATTTCAGTCTGGATGAGGGCATCCCTGATGTCAAGCCTGCCTATCATCACTTCGTACAGTGTCCTCTTCTGGTCGTCGTCAGGGGAGAAGTTCAGCCCGGAGGTGGTATTGGCCTGAGGATCTGCATCTATGATCAGTACTTTCTTCTCCAGAACTGCCAGTGAAGCAGCCAGATTGATGGCTGTGGTGGTCTTTCCGACACCGCCTTTCTGGTTTGCGATAGCTATTACTTTTCCCATAAATAATTACTGTTTTGATAACGACAATATCCTTGCAAAATTATAAAAATTTTTCGTTACTTCCCTTTAATTAGTATTTTTGTTCCCGATAAGTTATGAACAGTCCTCGCAGGACATCGATTATGAAAGATATTGGAAGGATATGGCTTGCAGTAGTGAATCTGCATGCAGGGAGCGGGAAGACGGCATCGTTGTGGAGAGAAGCAGAACTTCTTCTTGAAAAGATGAAGATACAGCACGACAACAAATATACCGACTATAAATACCATGCTGCAGACATAGCGTACAGGGCGGCAGTCAAAGGATTCAGAAGATTCATTGCCGTCGGGGGCGACGGCACCATACATGAAGTGCTTGAAGGTGTCATGAGGTTCGTGGACGGGGCGGCGGCAGTAGGGGAATCCGTCAGCATAGCGGATTTTACTCTGGCTGTGATACCTATCGGCTCCGGAAACGACTGGATCCGGATTCATAATATCAACTACAATATAGAAGAGACAGTCTCTCTGATCAGGTCCGAGTCATTTATCCGTCAGGATGTCGTGAAAGTCAGTGTCCTGCCGGCGGAATGCAGGGAAGATTATGAAAGTGCAGTGCCGGAAAGGATTTCCTATATGGTCAATATCGGAGGCGTGGGGTTCGATGCCCGCGTATGCGAAAGGGTGAACAGGCAGAAAGAAATGGGAAAGCGCGGCAAGCTGCTGTATATAAATGCTTTGCTGAATCTGTTCTTCCGGTATAAGTCCGTGCCCATGACTGTTTTCTGCGACGGGATGAAAGTTTTTGACGGGAAATGCTTTTCCGTGGCTCTGGGAAACGGAAGATTCTGCGGCGGAGGTCTCAGGCAGACCCCGGGAGCAGTATTTGATGACGGACTTCTGGATCTGACACTCATCCCGGAAAGCGCTTTGCCGCATGTCCTGGCCCATGTGGCCCGTCTGTTCGACGGAAGATTCGCATCCGTGAAAGGTCTTGTCTGCGGCAGGGGCCGTTCGGTCATCGTGGTCCCGGGTACTTCAAGACGTGAAATCATAGAAGTCGACGGAGAGATCATAGGAAACACTCCCGTGAGATTCGAGGTGCTGCCGGAGCAGATGAATGTCCTGCATAGATTTTAACGTCGGTTCGACGGATTATTCTACTCAGTACCAGAGACTCCGTCGAACTGACGTTACGATTTCTCCGAAATCTCCCTTCCTTTTACGTGTCACCCCACCTAAATCCTCCCCTTCGTATGGGAGGACTTGCCTACGGATTCGTTCCACGAATCCTCTACAGAGGTAGTTCTCTGAAATTCACTGCGTTCTTTTCATCGAACTCACGTATTTCAACTTGAATCCTTAGCCTCAGTACGGGTCGACATCTATGGTGATGCTTCCCTGGCACCGTGCGGCTTTTTCGAAGTTTGCCGCGGTCGTGGCTGCCAGCCTTTTCATGTCGTGAAGCCGGCGGTCTTTTTTCAGTGTCAGCCTTATGATTCTGATGTAGTTCCCGGCTATCCTGTCAATGGGCGGAGGGAAAGGTCCGGAGACGATTTCCGGCAAGTTGTCCGCTCCGGCTTCCGCGAATGCTCTTCCAAGCGCTTCAGCCAGCCTGGCCGCCAGCGTTTCCGCCCTCGGTTCATCCCTGTCCCTGATGCACAGGTTCACAAGCCTGGTGAACGGCGGATATCCGAATTCCCGGCGTTCGGCCATAAGTTCCGTATAGAAAGTGCCGCTGTCTCCTTCGGTCAGCTGCCTGTATACCGGGTGATCCGGCTGGCTTGTCTGGATTATGAACGTCCCTTGCTTGTCTCTTCTCCCGCACCGTCCCCTCAGCTGTTCCAGACATTGGAACGCTTTTTCATCCGCTCTGAAATCCTGGATTCCGAGCAGGGAATCGGCGGCGATGACGGCAGCAAGGGTAAGTCCGGGAAAATCGAACCCTTTCGAGACTATCTGTGTGCCGATCAGGATGTCTGTCTCTCCGGAGTTGAATCTGTTTATGATATCCGCCGCCTCCGTTTTCGGCGTGTCGCTGTCCAGTCTTGAAATCCTGGCGGAAGGAAACAATGCCCTGGTCTCTTCCTCGATTCTCTGCGTCCCGCTTCCGAGCCCCTGCAGAGTGGCTCCGCATTTGGGGCAGCCAGAATTGAATGCCGCAGTGAACCCGCAGTGACGGCATACCATCCTGTCAGGATTCCTGTGCAGGCTTAGACTGACATTGCAGTGCGGACATTTTACTATCTCTCCGCACTCGGGGCACTGGAGAACCGTAGAGAATGCTCTCCGTGAGCGCAGAATCAGAACCTGTTCCCTGTTCCCGAGGGTCTCTTCAATCCGTGATATCAGTTTTTTCGAGAAAGACCCGGTCATCCCTCTTTTCCTTCTTTCGGCAGTCGTGTCGATGATCTCCGTGACGGCTTCAGCAGCGCTGTAATATTTAGCATCGAGTGTCAGCATGAAGTATTTCCCGCAGCCGGCATTGAAAACGGATTCGAGCGACGGTGTGGCCGAGCCCATCATTATGGGACAGCCGTGTATGGTGGAAAGCATCACTGCCGCGTCCCGTCCGTTGTATCTTGGGGCGGGGGAGTCCTGTTTGTACGAGGATTCATGTTCTTCGTCCACTACTATCAGCCCCAGTGCCATGTGAGGCAGAAAAATGGCGGATCTGGTACCGAGCACCATGTATTGGCGGCCTTCTGAACGGCTGCGCCGGATTTTCTCTGCTGCATTCCGTCTGGCAGCGGCGGTCATTTCCGAATGGAAAGTCAGGACGCGGTCTCCGAAAATAGCCTGAAGCCTTCTTTCCAGCTGCCTGCTCACTGCTATTTCCGGCACCAGATACAGTATGTTTTTCCCTTCAGACATGATCCTTTGCGCCATTTTCAGGTAGATTTCCGTTTTCCCCGAGCCTGTCACACCCTTGACAAGGACTGGTTTGCCTTGTGAAAAGGCCGTAAGAACCTGTCTGTAGACAGTCTCCTGAGCTTCGGTAAGCAGGATTTCCGGCATATTTCCTGTACCTGTATCAGGCCCTGCAGTCTTGCCGCCTTCCGGGCCAATGCTCTCGCCTGCTCCGTAATATGACGCGGATATTTCTTCCAGCCGGCCTTTAAGTCCGATAATCTCGTCTGATATTTTTTCTATACTTTCCAATAGACCGGCTATGGTTTTTTCTTTTTTTTTCGCAGAATTTTCCGATTCTTCCAGTTTTTTTCTTTTTCTGTCAAGCCGTTCTTCAAGTTTCCCGATTTTCAAAGAGATATTTTCCGCCAGCTTTTCCCTTTTCGCCCTCTCCCGTTCCTGCATTCTGGCCAAAGTTTCCTCCTGTGAAATCTTCAGTGCAGGATATGCAGCCTTGAACACTTCCCCTATGGAGCACAGATAGTAGTCCGCGACCATTTCCCACAGCCGGATCTCCTCGGCTGTGACAGGACTGAGATTTGTGCAGACTCCAGCTACATCCTTGATTTTCAATGGTTCCGTGTCGGGGATGATATCATATTTCGCGATGATTCCTGAATA
This sequence comes from uncultured Bacteroidales bacterium, assembly GCA_944326365.1. Lineage (GTDB taxonomy): Bacteria > Bacteroidota > Bacteroidia > Bacteroidales > UBA932 > Cryptobacteroides. The sequence goes on from CALVDR010000029.1 coordinate 22,583, forward strand.
TGTCCTGTTTGCGAATACCACTTTCACCCAGTCGCCAGTACGGGCATTTGTGTCTTCCGGAAGAGAATAGCATGGCATCCAGTCCAGTTTCAGGGGCAGGATCACGGATACATATGTTTTCTTTGGCGTCATACATCCGCGAAGTTATGAATTTTTTTCCCTATTTTCGCGCCCTGAAAAACGGGAAAAGATATGTTTTATCTGATAATGACATTTTTTGCAGGGATTTGTGCAGGTTTTATCCGGAGAAGAATCAAGGCCTTTTCACACGTCGGGAAGGCTGTATCGCTGACTGTCTTTGTCATGCTTTTTTTCCTGGGTGTGGAGATAGGGTCTGACGAACATGTCCTGGAGAATCTTTCGACATTGGGCCTCAGGGCTTTCGTCCTGGCTGTGGCAGGAGTGGCCGGGAGCGTCATTTTGTCCATGCTGCTGTATAAGGCGCTTTTCAGAAAGGAAACCGAAAACAGAATATGATGAAAGGGACTGTTTTCACTGTCGCGGTTTTCGTGCTTGGCTGTATTGCCGGATGGAGCGGCCTTGCCGATATGGAGATGTTCGGAGATGCCGGCAGGGATCTGCCGATGTATCTGCTTTATATCCTGATGTTTCTGGTAGGAATCAGTGTGGGATCGAATCCGGATTTGAAGAAAATCGTGAAAAGCGTAAGCCCGAAGATTCTGCTGCTGCCGCTTGTGACTGTTTTAGGAACACTGGCCTTTTCCGCTCTGGCAGGCATCCTCATAGCAGGGTATGGCCTGGCTGACAGTCTCGCCATAGGCAGCGGGATGGGATACTATTCCCTGTCCTCCGTGCTTATAGGACAGCTCAAAGAGGCATCTGCAGGGGCGCAGCTGGCAGCCGAACTCGGGACTGTGGCTTTGCTGACAAATATTTTCAGGGAGATGTTCACTCTGGTCGGGGCACCTCTGCTATGCAGATGGTTCGGTCCTTTCGCTCCGATAGCTTCGGCAGGAGCTACGGCGTTCGATGTCTGTTTCCCTGTCATAGTCAGGTATTCGGGAGACAGGATGCTTCCGTATGCCATAGTGAGCGGAGTCGTATGCGACATGAGCGTGCCTTTCCTGGTCTCTTTCTTCTGCTCGTTCTGACCTGGCACGAGCTACGGAATGTTCAGGCATGGCAAATAAATTTGGTCTTCATTCCGTTTCTGTATATCTTTGTAACGCTTCAATGCCGGGTGTGCTTGGGAACCACCCGTTATAATTAAAACAAGGTAAATATGGAACAGAATCTTTCCGGCAGACATACCCTGTCTGTCTCTTTCATGCTGATGGCGATAGTTTTCAATGTCTGCCTGATAGCATCCAATCTTTTCGAGACCAAGCTTTTCATGGCTGGTCCTGTAGCTCTTACCGGAGGCGTCATCATTTTTCCGGTTTCCTACATTATCAATGACTGTCTGGTGGAAGTCTACGGCTACAGGAAAGCCAGACTGGTGATCTGGACAGGCTTCCTGATGAATTTCTTCGTGGTGGCCATGGCGCAGATCGTCAGGGTCCTGCCTGCTGCTCCGTTCTGGGACGGAGGACCGCATTTCGACTATGTGTTTGCCATGGCGCCGCGTGTCACTATGGCTTCGATGCTGGCTTTTCTGTGCGGTTCTACGGTCAATGCATGGATCATGAGCAGGATGAAAGTAGCTTCTCACGGCAAGCGGTTTTCAGTCCGGGCCATCGTATCGTCTCTCGGAGGCGAGACTGTGGATTCGCTGATTTTCTTTCCGATAGCGTTCTGGGGACTCGGTGCAGGAGAGATGCTTTCGCTCATGGCTACGCAGGTAGTGTTGAAGACATTGTACGAGGTGATCATTCTTCCTGTCACGTCTCTGGTGGTCCGCAAACTGAAGGAGTTCGAAAAGACGGACACTTTCGATGAAAATATTTCGTACAATCCTTTCAAGATTCTGGATATCTGACAAGTCCGTTCATGAAGTCTTGTCCCAGTTCCATTGTGCCGTCAGGCACATAATAATGTAAAAATTTTTTTCAATATGAAACGTGAAAAAGCTCTGGTGGTGTTCAGCGGAGGGCAGGATTCCACTACCTGCCTCTTCTGGGCGCTGAAGCACTTCAGGGAAGTGCATACTATCACATTTGCTTACGGCCAGAAACACAACCTCGAAGTGGAGGCTGCAAAAAAGATTGCCTGCATGGCCGGTGTGGATTTCCATCTGGTGGATATCACGCAGATAGCGTCTGTCGGGAAAAATTCCCTGACTGACGGCAGTATGGTCATGGACAGTGAAAAGCCGGCCGGTTCGCCGCCTAATACCTTTGTTCCTGGCAGAAATCTGTTTTTCCTCAGTATTGCAGCTGTTTATGCCAGGGAAAAGGGTATCTGTGACATAGTTACGGGAGTGTCCCAGACGGATTTCAGCGGGTATCCCGACTGCAGGGATTCTTTCATCAGGTCGCTGAATGTGACTCTCAATCTGGCTATGGACGGGCAGTTCGTCATCCATACTCCTTTGATGTGGATAGACAAGGCACAGACCTGGGCATTGGCCGACAGGCTCGGTGTCTTTGAACTGGTCAGGGACGAGACTGTCACATGCTACAATGGTGTAAAAGGTGACGGGTGCGGGCATTGTCCTGCGTGCCGGCTGAGGAACGCAGGACTTCATAAATATCTCGAAAACAAGGATGAAGTCCTGAAATCACTGGAAATACATAATTTCTGAAATATCATGAACAGAGAAACCGATCATCTCAAGGCCCTCGGAAGAAAGACAGCCTACAGGGACGATTATGCACCGGAGGTGCTGGAGACATTCGAAAACAGACATAGGGAGAACGATTACTGGGTGAAGTTCAACTGTCCGGAATTCACGAGCCTTTGTCCGATCACAGGACAGCCGGATTTCGCGGAAATCGTCATCAGCTATATTCCCGACATCAGGATGGTGGAGAGCAAGAGCCTGAAACTATATCTTTTCAGTTTCAGGAATCATGGCGATTTCCATGAAGACTGCGTCAATATCATCATGAAAGATCTGATCAGGCTCATGGATCCGAAATATATCGAAGTCACCGGGCTGTTCACCCCTCGTGGTGGCATTTCGATTCATCCGTTCGCCAACTACGGACGGCCCGGGACGAAATACGGGGACCTGGCCGCCAGGCGCTTCGAAATGCATCAGTAGCTGTTCCAGGAGGAGATTTCCTCGAGGGGTTTTCTTATTTTGTTCCTGATTTCGCAGTCAGGGTAGCCGAGGGTGATCAGAAGAGGGATTCTTTTGCCTTTAGGTACTCCGAGCAGTCTGGCGGTTTTCTTTTCATCGAACCAGCCCAGGATGCAGGTGCCGAGTCCTTCTTCTGCCGCCTGCAGGCAGAAATGTTCGACTGCAATACCCAGGTCCAGCATGCAGTAGTCCTTGTTTTTCAGCATGCTGCCTACTTTCGCCGTGAAGTTCATCTTTTCGAGCACGACAGCTATCATGACCGGAACACCGGCGGCGAACTTGTTCATGCCGAGACCTGCTGCGGCTTCTCCCATTTCCCTGATTTTGTCCTTGTCATCCACGACTATGAAATGCCATGGCTGGGAATTGCATGCAGAGGGAGCCAGCCTGGCTGCTTCCAGACATTTGGCCACCAGAGCCTTGTCTACATCTTTCACCAGATATTTTCTGGTGCTCTGTCTTTTCAATATCAGTTCCTGAAAATCCATTTCTGCAGTTTTTTTTCGAATTCATCGCAAATTTAGTGTTTTATCTGACAGTTTAGTGTTTTTCTGATAGATACTATGCCTGTGTGCATGACCTTTTCGTCCCGCCAGTTTTAAGTCGTTTCTTTACACTATAAGGATTTCCACTTGGATTTGCCCATTTAAATGGAATGAGAATCTGTATAAGACTGTCATAACCATGTATGATATAGTTCCTTGCATCCACTATCTTTCGGGAATTGGTAATAGATATGTTCCTGTCCTCTTTCAAAATCCTTGTTCATTGCCTCCCCGATTATCTCAATATCCCTCTCAACTGCCCGTCTCAAACACAGGTCATTGCAGAACTCATTGAAATACTTTGGCTTGTCTCCGAAGAATGATTCTATCTCATTGACTGCATCCAGTATGTCGTGCAAGTGCTTGTTTATATTCTCATCCATATATCAACTGCTTTGTAGAATCAACACTTTTCCGGAAATAAGGATTTTTTATGGACTGTTCCTCCACCAAATCAACATTTTTCCCGAACAAGTCCTGTAATGAATACTTGAAGTCGAAATAATTATCGATAATACGCATATCTCCAGCCTGTCCTTAATTGATACGCCAAGACTGATGTATTTCCGTTTACCGTTTTTACAGATTGTTGCAGCGTTCTACGTCAGATTGCGTGGAGACTTCCTTTATCGATTACAAATATACAGCTTTCTTTTGAAAGTCAGGTATGTAATCATGAAAACTTCTTTACCTTGGTTCAAAATCCTTGTTGGACTTCCCAATAACCTCCTTTATCCGGTCCTACACGCTTAATTGCTCCTTTCTCTTGAAGTGAGGCTAATCGCCTTTTTACACTGCTGTCATGTAGTCCCAATCGACCAGAAATCTCTTTTCTTGAAATATAGGGATTCTCCTTAAGAAGTTTAATAATAGCATCTTCCTGTTTACTTTGGTCGCTTTCTGGTCGCTTTCTGGTCGCTTTCTGGTCGCTCTTTGTGGTCGCCTCTTGCTCGTATTGGGTCATAGCCCTTTCCGGGTATTCAAACTTGAATGTTGTCCAGATACCCGAAGCGTCATAGCGGAATTCCGGTGTGGAGAAACCGTCATTCTTGCAGGCGCTAATGATACGCTCGATGCCGCGTCCCCATGCCTCAATCTCGCCTGCACGGAAGAACGCATTGGCAATATCAGGGTTGTAAGGCATACTCCGATGTGAGGACAATAAGGTTTCCACAGTCCATCCTTCGGGCAATACCCCACCGTTGATTATCTCCAACTTGTTTTCATACACACGGATTTGAATGGGAGAAGGTTCAGCATAGTCTTTATTGATACAGGCATTCAATAATGCTTCACGCAGAGCCTCACGGGGCATGGGCAAGGTTTCTATCCGCTGGATACCTTCGTAGGTGATGATGGCTTTCATGTATTTGGTGCACAACAAATCCATCAGTTTCACGATTTGCTGGAACAAATTGCCATGTACTTCGTCCTGATATACCAAATCCATGCCCTCACGGAAGAAGCCAACCTTTACAAACGCTCCGGTCACATACTTTTCCGGGTCGGGATGGAACAACAAGGCGGCAGCACGTTTCAGATAACTGCCCTCATAAAGCCGGAGCTTCTCCAACAATCCGTGATTGTCATCCATCAAGTCCGCTTCCTCCATGCGTCCGCTCCGTTTGGCATACTTGCGGAACAAATCAAACGTAGTGTTGTCCAAGTCCTCCGCTTTCAGATAAGGCACAGGCACACCGTCCCACGTCTTGCCCTGCTTACGAAGCATAAAGCGGTCAAGTGCCGCTCCTTTCAGTTCCTGGTTGGTCGCACCGCTCCGTTGGTAATACTTGCCACGGAAACTGACGGGATAAGGATAAGCCTCAGTCACAATCTCCAGATAAGATTTTCCGTCCTTCTCTTTCAGATTGACATCCACCAAGATACCCATCATATCGCGTACCTTGTTCGGGATGTCCTCCATCAGCTTCTTAGCATCCTGCACACCGCACACATCGCCATTGTCACGTAAACCTATATACAGTGTACCACCTTGTGCATTGACAAAACCACAAATCCATTTTTGGTATTCGTCGCGCCAAGATTCTTTGAACTCTATGTTTTGAGATTCGGTTGGCATAGAATTATAAGTTGTGCGATTTTACATATTTGTATGCGGACTCTTTGAGTTGATAAACAGGATAGCCATGTTTATCGTATCTTTTGATTTCAATAAGCCCAAGCTTTAAAAGTTTTTCAAAGAAAGAATTCCATTCTATCTTTTCACGGCCATTTTTGATTTCATACTGATTTGATGCGCCCAAACCATATACGCACCCTCCTCCAACAAAATGAGCTTGGAAAAATTCCGGATTATCTACTGATGTCCACGATTTTAATCGTTCTTTATCATAATCCGATAGTTCTTCATGAGAAGGTCCGTTTTCTACTTCGGTCCATTTTAATTCATTAACGACAATTTTGTCTTTTATAAAATTATCATTTACGCATAAAGAAAGTTTATCGGATAAAATCCTTTCAAAATCATCTATGCTATTGTAGTCTGCGTATAAAGCCTTTTCGCCTATTGTATTCTTAAACTCTCGTAAGCGAGAAACTTGCTCAATGTCTATATCGTTTAAGCTTAAAATGTTCCTAAAAAATATCATTACAGGTTTTCCCGCTTTGATGTGTTCTTCTATTTCTTCTACACTTCCACTTACATAATCATTAGTAGGAGTACCTAATTTTGCTCCAAAAATGCAAATCAACAAGTCACTTTTGTTTACGACTTGCTGATTAATGACTTTTTGAGGATGTTGACCAATTGCAGGATAGGCACTAATAGACCAATGTAATGGTAATAGCATAGTCTTTTGTTTTTCTGCATGGATATGGTTCCAATGATAAATTGCATTTATTGCAATGTTGATTTCCTCTTGGATATCAGAAGGAGCCCCTATCATTACTTTATATACATCTGCTTGAAACATAATATCTGTAATTAAAATTCTTTTATTTCTTGAAGGAACTTTTCTCGCTGTCTGCTCCAGCTTCTAATAGTAGTATCTTGCAAAGAATAATATTGTCGTAATTGTTCGTGCAATGAGTCTAACGCAATAGAGTCATTTATTTTTTCAGCTATTCTCGTATTACACAACCATCCAATGTCGTCGAAATTGGCATCAGGTAATAGGTACAACTTAACATTATTATCGTATGCCCAAACTGCTCCCATTTCATTTAGACAAATCTCACTTGCCTTATAATTTTTAGAAATTATTAAGAATGAAAAGTCCACATTTCTAATGTTCTGTTGAATATGTTTTCTTATTTCTTCTCCATTCTTAATAGCCATATCTTCAATAGAGGTACAGAATATATCATTAGCATCAATGCCTATCCCTAATTGTAGAATGTCATCAACAAATGCTTGGATAAACACCTTATCTTTTGAAGCATGACTAATAAAGATCTTCTTTTTATTTTGTATTGAATTTATACTAAGGGAGGTTGTAGAATCTATATATTCCATATATTTTGCTCCAATTATATTAACAACAGCCATGATTCCTCCGAAGTCATAAGAACGGATTCTCTGAACTCCGACCAAACTAACTAAATATGCTTGTAGAAATTCAGCCTCAATTGGAAACACTTCACGAATGCTTTCGGATAAAGAAATCAATGCCTGATGTAAATTTGTCAGTTCATTACAAGAACAACAAGCCTGGCATTTTTGGTTATTGATATCGGCTCTTATCCGTTCAATAATTTTATTGCACACCAAGAAATTTTTCTCAATTTGTTTTTTATCCACCATTTATTCAAATTTTAATTTCGGTAATCCTTTCACAATCTCTACCGTCTGCACCGATATATTGATGCCCCGGAGCAGGAGGTTGAGAATGTATTTCTCATCGTTATGCTCACGTGCCCAGTCGTTCGGATCATTGGTGATGCCGCTTTTTTTGTCTGTTGTGATGGCATAGCGTTCCATTATCCACTCGATAGCAGATTTGCCATTAACCACATATTCGTAGGCTTCGGTAGGAATGCCAGTAATGGTAATGGAATGGTTATAATGGATAACACTCTTATCGGATGTCTTACTATCACTTTTGCCGAAACGCATTTTCTCTACGTGATAGTTTATCTTGTCTCCTTTGTTTGTCAGCGGTGCGAACTGGACAATACATTTCCGATAAGGCTCTATCGTTTCATAATTCAGATGCAGGTCGGCAAGCTTACGTCCGGCTTTGCTGAACATCCAGAAGTCATCCGCTTTTTCTACCAACGGCAGGCGAGGCAAGGACTTTTTCAAATCTGTGGCAAAGGCGGTACGATAGTCGAGTGAATGGAGCAGCCCGTAGACGTAATAGAAGATGTCTTCTTTCGTCACTTTGTAGCCGTATTGCTTATGGGCTGTGCTTAATATCCAATCGGTTACTCCGTCTTTACGCACATATCTATCCATTGGCTTTTCCGCTCCTTGATTGAATAAGTCGACAACATCAGCATCGCTGCTGTCATACCAATAGAGAGGAAAACATTGTCCGTTAAATTGAAGTTGCAAGTCAGGAATACAATCTGTGATAATTGCTGAAAAGTCTTTGCTTGCCCCTATTCCGGACACACAAATCACAAGGTTCTTGTGGTTGGGAGTAGGAAATAGTTTAGGAGAAAGACCTATACGTTCAATAAAAGGTTTATCAAAATATAATCTTTGTTTGAAAAGTGGACGATATGCGCTATCTCTTATGTCTGAAACATATTTATGTTCAATGTTTCTTTCAATATCTTTTTTGAGATTAACAGTCCAACTTATCTTTGTATCATCTGTATTGATAAAACTTTCTACGGACAAATTCTTATCAACCTTTACCGCATCGTTATATGCTTCCCTTTGACGATTATAAAAATCAATCATTGACCGCATATTATTTTCAAGTGTTCGTTGAGAAGCATTGTAAACCCACGCATCTCTATTGGTAGCTACACCAATAGCATACATTTCAAAGAAACTTTTCTGCCCCATTGCAAACTTCTTTTCAGGCTCAATAGGGATAAACAGCTTGAACATTTCGTTACGGTGATTAATCCAATCCCCATGTTCATTCGGTTCAACTGATTTCCACATCATAGCAGGATTGCTGATGTCACCCATTTGCCTGATAATTTTCAGTTTTTCTTCCCTGCTTAAATAATCTCCAATATCGTGATAAAAGATCTGTGCTTTCTCTAAATTGTTTGCCTTGTGCTTTTTTACCAATATAGTAATTGCTATCGGTGTGCGGGAACCTAATCCAAATACTCCGTCTCCTTCTTTGCGCCTAAGCTCCCCACTTGTACGACAATTTCCCCTTAAATTGAACACATAAATCGAAGAGAATTCCTGTTCAAAGCATTTGCGCATACCGTCCAATCCATTGGCATCCAGCCAAGCACCATTAGTCACAAAACCGATAACTCCACCTCCTTTTTCATTCAAACGGTCAGAAGCCCAACGAAAAGCTTTCACATAACTATCGTATGCAGACTTATTCAGATTGGCTTCCGATTGCGCTACATAAGTCGTTTCAATGTGTTTCTCCAATCTCGGATACGACTGGTTCTTCGCATTATCATTGGCAGATTTTTGTCCTATGGAATAAGGAGGATTACCCACAATAACTGTAATCGGGCATTTCCTCTGCGCCATGACACGCTTGGAGTTAGTAGGAAATTGTTCGGAATAAAGGTTCTCGTCAGAATCTTTTTCTCCTAATTGGAACGTATCGGTCAAGCAAATACCATCAAATGCCCGGTATTCTCCTTCAGGAGCGAGCGAATGAAATACACTCTCGATGTTAATTGAGGCTATGTAATAAGCCATCAATACGATTTCATTGGCATGGATTTCTTTGCGGTACTTCTGCACCAATGCTTCGCGGCTTATCAGCCCACTTTGAAGCAAGCGGGTAATGAACGTGCCTGTACCCGTGAACGGGTCAAGGATATGAACATTCTCATCTGAAAGCGAACGTCCAAACTCCTTTTGAATGATATAACCTACGGAACGGATAATGAAATCTACTACTTCCACAGGCGTATAGACAATGCCCAATTTTTCCACCGTCTTAGGTGAAGCCACCTTGAAGAATTTGTCATAAAGCTCTACAATTAAGCGTTGGCGACCTTCGGCATCGGTAATGTCGCCTACCGTAGTCCGTACATAATCATAGAATTTTTGCAGGCGTTCATTTTCTTCTTCCGTTTTGGCTTCATCATCCAGCAAGGCAAGCATCTTTTGCATGGCTATCGATACCGGATTGCTGACAGCAAACTCGTAATTACCGAAAAGAGCTTCGAATACAGGCATGGCTATCAGATGCTGCGAAAGCATTTCAATGACTTCCTGTTCAGTAAGGTTAGGATTGATATTCTTGCGCAGTCCGCGCATCAGTTGCTCAAATGCTTTCTTGTGCTTGCCTTCGTCTGCAATCAATGTTTTGATGCGTTCGATGTGTTCTTCTGCTATTTTAGCAATGTCTTTTGCCCAAAGTTCCCAGTAACGTTTGCTACCTACTTTGGTTACCATTTTGGCATAGAAAACATTCTGTAAATCTTCGAATTGCAGTGAAAGCTGTTGTGCCATTTGCATGGCTGCGCTGGTGGTGTCTTGCCTCGTAGCATCTGCAATGCTGCTGTCCACACTATCGTCATCGTGTGTACTGCCTACGCCTCCAAAAAGGATATGCTTAGGTTTTTGCTTGGAAAGTTCTATCTTGTTTACCTCTGCATTAAAACGGTCGTCATGGGCACGCAAAGCATTGAGTACTGTCCACACTACTTTGAAATTAGGATGCTTGCTTAGCACTTCGTCACCTTCCACATTTTCTGGTATCACTACTGGAATAATGATATAACCGTATTTCTTTCCGGGACTGCGGCGCATTACACGTCCGACGGACTGCACTACATCCACTTGCGAGTTTTTGGGTGAAACGAAAACAACGGCATCCAATGA
>CALVDR010000030.1 GCA_944326365.1 uncultured Bacteroidales bacterium
CGGTTGGGATTCGAACCCAAGACCCACAGCTTAGAAGGCTGTTGCTCTATCCAGCTGAGCTACCGGACCGGCCTTTAAAAGTGCCTGCAAAGATATGATTTATTCTTCGAAACTCAAAATAAAATTTAAAGCCGCAGTTTCAGAGTGCATTTACGTCTCTCACGCAGCGGATCTGGTCGCCGAGAGCCTTCCTGCTGTCGTTGATAAGTCCGAACTGCCAGTCGTTTCTCAGATAGCATACCCAGTTTTGCCCGGAGCCGTTGGGGTCAGTCGTTCTGAGTATGGCATTCTCGCCGTCACCGTCGAGCCGCAGTCCCCCTTGTGGATAAATGAATCCGCAGGCAGGCAGTCAAGCATCCGATGCTTATTTTTTCCCACTCCCTGTTCCGGTTAATTCAATTCAGCATGTTGATCTATGGCGATGTCGCACCATAGAAGAAGCAAGTCAAATCAGAAGAGGTGCGAAATTAGTCAAAATATCCTGATTCTCTACCGGATTTTACGGAATAAATGGCTTGCTGACAATTATTTATAAAAGATTGGCATGAAATCATAAATTTGACACAGTCCGAAGCCGGGAAATCTGTTTCTTCAACGGAAATTTCTGAATTTTGCAGTCTGGAATCTTTTTTTGAGTAAATTTGCCAAATTTGTTTTCGTGAATTCATTGGAATGCATGAAAATGCTAATTTTTCTGAGATATGTCAAAATACGCAGTAGTTACAGGAGCCAGTACGGGGCTGGGGAGATGCATTGCTCTGGAGCTGGCAGGCAGAGGGATAAACACCGTTCTGACAGCTCTTCCGGGAGAAGGCCTTCCTGACGTTTGTCAGGCATGCAGGGATGCCGGGACCAAGAGCCATGGCTTTGAGTTCGACATTACTGACAAGACGGCCTTGACCGACTTTGTGAAGAAGGTGAATGCAGAATACGATGTCTTTATTCTGGTGAACAATGCCGGGGTGGGCGGCAGCAAAAGATACGGGGACGCTTCCATGAAATACGTGGACACTATCATCCAGGTCAATGTCGCTGCCACAGCCCTCATGACGCATGAACTGCTCCCTAACTTGAAGAAGAATGCCGGTTCGTATATTTTGAACATATCATCCATGGCTGGAATCATTCCGACAGGCTACAAGACCGTATACCCTGCCTCTAAGGCATTTATCAGGCATTTTTCCTTGGGAATGCGGGAAGAACTGAAGCCTGACGGCATTTCGGTCAGCTTTGCGGTCCTCGGCCCCATGCCGACGAAGGCGGAAATCATTTCCCGCATAAACAGGCAGGGCTTCATCGGAAAGGCACTGTCCGTGTCTCCGGAGCGTGTGGCGAAGGCTTGCATAGCGGGAATGCTGCGGAAAAAGAGGGTGATTGCTCCGGGAGTGCTGAACTCGTTGTCGTTCCGCCTGGTCAAACTGGTGCCTGAACACATACGCGGCATACTGATGTCGCGTTCGGTAAAGAATCACGAATTGTAGAATTAACGTGAGTTCGATGAAAAGAACGCAGTGAATTTCAGAGAACTACCTCTGTAGAGGATTCGAGGAACGAATCCGTAGGCAAGGTGGGTGGGTCAAAAGTCACGAAGTAACCGCGACCGGAGGGAGCGAGATCCCCCTAACCGAGTGATAAGCCGAGAGGTATGGCGGAATGTATTCCGCTATATCCGAGGCGAAACGAGGAAAAGTTATGAAATAACTTAATAGGGGGTGCAGGGGGTTAAGACAGGGCCAGTCTTTCGAAGAAAGACGTAATTGGGTGACTGAGTCACCCAATTTAGGAGGGGTGACACGTAAAAGGAAGGAGATTTCGAAGAAATCGTAACGTCAGTTCGACGAAGTCTCTTGTACTGAGTAAAATAATTCGTCGAACTGACGTTAGAATTATTAGGAGAAATGGGAAAAACAGTATTGGTGACGGGAGCCAACGGCATGTTGGCCACGAATATCATAGAGAAATTGGCCTTGGCCGGATATAAGGTCATAGGGACTGTCCGCAAGGGCAGGTCTTATCGTGGTGAAGGACGGGAAAACGTGACGGTCGTGGAGGCGGATTTCAAGGATGAGACTGCGATGAAGCCTCTGGTTTCCGAATGTGACGTGGTCTTTCATGTGGCGGCGATGACTTCACAGTCCGAGACAGACTATGAGAAGTTCCGGAAGGTGAACGTCGAATCGACGCGGATGCTGCTGGACCTGTCTGTGGCCTCGGGTGTGGGGACATTCGTGTATGTGAGCACTGCGAACACTATCGGCTACGGTGCTGCCGAAGGTGCGGAGATGAAGTATCCGTTTTCGAAGTCATTGTACGCACTGAGCAAGAAAGAGGCGGAGACGGTGGCATTGTCCTATCAGGACAAACTCAGGGTAGTGGTCGTGAATCCTACTTTCATGATAGGGAAATACGGCACGGAGAAGGGCTCGAACAGGATTTTCTCGATGGTGCGCAAGTCAAAGATTGTTTTCTGTCCGTCCGGCGGAAAGAATGTGCTGGATGTGGAGGAAGCTGCCAGGGGAATGATTCTGGCCATGGAGAAGGCCGTATCCGGAAGCCAGTACCTGATCACCGGGACGAACTATCACTATCGTGAATTGTTCGGCAGGATGGCGGAGAGTTTCGGAGTGAAAAGGATATTCGTCAAGCTTCCTGACTGGATTCTGAAAACGGCGGGCTGTTTCGGCAACCTGATGGCGAAATGCGGTATCGTGACAGAAGTCTCGACCCTGAACATGGACATGCTGATGACGGAGAATTTCTATCACACCGACAAGGCTTTCCGCGAAATAGGCTTCAAGGCCCGCGATATTTTCGACAGGTGATTTCCGGATGTCCCTGACGGGACAATGTCGTATTTTGCTGAAAAATCTGCATAAATTTTCAAAAAATTGCTATCTTGCGGCCGATTTTGATTTGGAAAAAATTATGAAAGGTATAATGACAGGTGTGGCGATGGCCGCCACAGCATTTCTGATGACTTCCTGCTGCAGCCAGCCCGATCTTGGCGGCAAATGGAATGTCCTGAAAGTGAACGGAGAAGAGGTGACTGTCCTCGGTGATGAAAAACCGTTTGTAGAGTTCAATACCGAAGAGTCCAAGGTGCACGGTTTCACAGGGTGCAATATCATGAACGGCGCTTATACACAGGATGGCAAGGAGCTGACTTTCGGCAATATGGCCACTACCATGATGGCAGGTCCGGAAGAGAACATGAAAGCTGAAAGCGCCGTGCTCGGAGCTATCGCAAAAGTGGCTTCGGTGAAGGCTGACGGCGAAAACCTCCTTCTTCTTGACGAAGAGAAGAATGTGGTGATGGAGCTCGGAAAATAATACACAAAGTTGCAGCCCGGGCTGTCGCTGCGGGTTGCAATTACATATTGGAGAGATGCTCGAGTGGCTTAAGAGGCACGCCTGGAAAGCGTGTTGCCGCCTAAAGCGGCACAGGGGTTCGAATCCCCTTCTCTCCGCACTGAATGGCAGCCTGTCGTTTTGCGACAGGCTGTTTTCATGTGTCATTGTCGAGCTTGCTAGAACAACATAAAAACCTCCGGACTTTCCTTCCGAAACCTTTCCTCCTGAAGAAGGCCCATGGTCCCGCAGCCAAACACAGAAAAATCACTATATTAGAAGAAAAATTCACGTCATCATGTTCGGAAAAAACATATCAGGACCCGGACTGAAAGCCATGGTCTGGTCGTCCACCGCACTCTACATCCTTCTCGCACTGCTGTACTTTCTGCCGGTAGAGCTCCCTTACGAGATAACATTTCCGGTCACGGTCATAGCCATATTCTCGCTCTGGCTCGTCCCTGTCCCGATGAGTATAGCCCTGATCGCCGCAGCAGCCGGTGACCTGATGGGCGCAGCCGGAAACTTCATGTCACAGATGGAGTGCTTTGCCGTGGCGAACCTCTTCATTTCACTCTTTTTCCTCCAGCGCCTTTTCCAGACAGGAAAAGCTTCCGTGAAGAATTTCAGCGCCATCCTGACGAAAAAGAGAGTGGCTTATCTTATAGTTACTGGTATTGGCGTGGCCGCCATACTCATGATGTCCATGATCAGCATAGTCCCTGAAGTTCCCTCCGGAGTGCAGCGTGCAGGAGTGGCATTCTACTCTATAGTCGTTGCCCTGATGTTCTATTCGGCCCTGATGCAGCGCAGCATATTCTACGCAGTCGGAGCCTTCCTTTTCGTGATTTCCGACTTCATACTCGCCTGGGATACATTCGTCGAACCGATAGAGTACAGCAGATATCTGATCATGGTTCCGTATTTTGTTTCGGAATGGATGTTTTACGTACGTGCGACGAAATATAGGGTGGGGAAGAGTATTTTGCTGGCCCGACTCTGAGGATGTCTGTAAAGGGCGCTTTCTGCGTTATACTTGATTCGCAAATCCTCATGTACGGGAGTACACTGCGGTTTTCTCATCTGCGCAGGCCTTGAAATCCCACCTTTACAGACATCCTCAGAAGAATGATGGTAAAAGGTGCTTTCTGCGTTATACTTGATTCGCAAATCCTCATGTACGGGAGTACACTGCGGTTTTCTCATCTGCGCAGGCCTTGAAATCCCACCTTTACAGACATCCTCAGAAGAATGATGGTAAAGGGCGCTTTCTGCGTTATACTTGATTCGCAAATCCTCATGTACGGGAGTACACTGCGGTTTTTGCGTTATAGTCGATTCTGTTTCAGCTCCTCCACATACCGGGCTATGCGGTGCAGCTCATGCGGGATGTCAATACTCTGAGGACAGTGCGGAATACACTGCTTGCACCCGATGCAATGATCCGCCTGGCGGACCTTCTCCACAGCCCTGTCATAACTCACCAGATAGGCCCTGCGTGCCCGTCGGTAATCCTCTGAACCCGGATCCTGGGCGATATTCCCCTCATTCACGCACTTGTTGTAATGCAGCAAAACGGCGGGGATATCTATCCCGTAAGGGCAAGGCATGCAGTACTTGCAGTCATTGCACGGAACGGTAGGATACTGCATCATCAGCACAGCCGTTTCCTCCAGAAACCTCAGTTCCTCCTCATTCAGCGGCCTGAGAGGGGAGTAAGTACGGATGTTTTCCTCCAGATGCTCCATATAGGTCATCCCGCTCAGCACAGTCAGCACATCCGGATAAGTCCCCGCGAACCTGAAAGCCCATGAAGCCACGCTGCTGTACGGATCGCGCTCCTTCAGACGGTCTGCAATATACTCCGGAACATTGCTCAGACGGCCTCCGAGCAGAGGCTCCATGATCACGGCAGGAATCCCTCTGTCCGCCAGCTCGGCGTAAAGATACTCCGCATCCACATTCCGCGATGCCGCATGCCGCCAGTCCACATAATTCATCTGTATCTGCACGAAATCCCAATGCACCTTCTCATGCAGGCCAAGCACATAGTCGAAAGTCTTCCTGTCCCCGTGGTAGGAAAATCCCAGATTCCGGATACGTCCAGCCTCGCGCTCCTTCATCAGGAAATCAATCATCCCGTTATCCACATATCTCGCATCGAATTGCGAACTGCCGCCGTTCCCGACGGAATGCAGAAGATAATAGTCGATATAGTCCGTCATCAGGTTCTCGAAAGACTTCCTGTACATCAGGATCGAATTTTCCCTCGACCAATTGCTGAAATTCGACAGCTTCGTCGCCAGGAAATAAGATTCTCTCGGGTGCCCTGAAAGGGCAATGGCCGTGGCTTTTTCCGAGAGTCCCTGACAATACACAGGCGAGGTGTCGTAATAATTCACTCCACTCGCCAATGCCTTGTCCACCAGTCTGTTCACCTGTTCCTGGTCAATGATTTCGTTTCCATCGCCGTCAGTCGCCATCGGCCACCTCATGCAGCCGTAGCCCAGAAGCGACACCCGGTCTCCGGTCGCAGGATTCGTCCTGAACGTCATTTTGCCAGTGCCTTCCGGCAATTCCTGTTCTTTCCCGGATGTGCAGCCTGCGGCTGCCAGGCCCAATGCGGCGGCTCCGGTTCTCTTCAGAAACTCCCTTCTCGATATGTTTTCTTTCATGTTTTCTTTAATTTAATGTCTTCTGCCGGTCACAAAACTTTATGCACCTCATGCCCCTCCACATAAATCGCGCTCAGAGGCCTGGCAGGACACAGATACTCGCACGCCCCGCAGCCGATGCACCTCTCCTCCATCACAGTAGGGATCATCAGCGAACTCTTGTCACCAGGTACGGAATGTACCATCCTGATGGCCCCGGAAGGGCAATGCCGTGCGCAGTTTCCGCATGAAACCCCGTCGGAATTCACCACGCAGTTTTCATACACGATCACTGCATGGCCTATCTGGATGGAAGATTTTTCCTCTACGGTTACCGGGCGGATAGGCCCTGACGGGCACACATCGGAACACTTCGTGCATTCAGGACGGCACCATCCCTTTTCATACGACATTTCCGGCTGCATCAGCGTCATCAGATTCCCCGAAGGTCTCAATACCTGATTCGGGCACACCGATACGCACAGCTGGCATGCAGTACAGTGCGTGGTGAAGTTCTTCAGGCTCATTGAACCGGCAGGCTTCAGGGGAGTCCTGCGCTCAGGGGCTCTTTTCGGAAGGATTGCCGCCAGGCCCCCGTCCACCTTCATCTCCTGAGCCTTGACTGCAGCTGCGGACAGAGCCACGGCTGCAGACGCGATGAAAGCGCGTCTGCCATTGTCCGGGCCTGGCTCCGGATGTCCGGAGACATGGTCATGGACATCCTTATTGCCCGGAAGGGCATCCTGAACCGGGACATTTTCCGCAACTTTTTTCTTCCAGACAGGGCGGTAGCTGATCGCACCTTCGCTGCAGGCATCAAGACAGTCAAAGCATGCCACGCAGCGGCTGTAATCGATTTCGTGCTCTTTCATGTTGATGCAGGACGCCTTGCACTGCCGTCCGCACAGTCCGCAGTTCCGGCATTTCTCCGTATCGATGACAGGCTTGAAAATGGAAAAACGTGACAGCAGTCCGAGGACGGAGCCTACAGGACAGGCGGTGTTGCACCATGTCCTGCCGTTTTTCCATGCCAGAATGAAAATCACGATGAATGTCACTGCGGCTATGATGAAAACAGGCAGACTCTTCAGCCATACGTCGGTGCTGTAGAAAGCATAGCTGCCGACTCTCTCCGCAAACCAGGCCAGAAGATTGTTCCCCCACTGCCATAATGGGGCGAGAAGGCTGCCGGCTATGCGTCCGTATGCGCTGTACGGGGCTATGATGGCGGCTATGGACATGAAACCGGCTGCTATCATGACGATGAATATCACGAGTATCCCGTATCTGAGCACATTTTTGGCCGGAGACCAGGAGAAACGGAAGCGGTTCTTCTTTTTCGTCTTTCCATGAATCCACGAGATGATGTCCTGCATCACTCCTAAAGGACAGATCACGGAGCAGTAGACCCTGCCGCACAGCAACGTCAGGATGACGAGCAGTGCTGTGACGGCGAAATTCATGGCCAAGACGGCCGGCAGGAACTGGATTTCAGCCAGCCAGCCGAACCATCGGTGGACAGTGCCTGTAAAGTCGAGGAAAAGCAGCGTCACGAGTATGAACACTATGGCTGCCAGTACAATTCTGATTTTTCTTAACATAACGTCAGTCAGACGGTTGGATGAATGGATCTTTTCGTACAAAAATACTAATTTTCTTTTTCCCTGCATCCTTTTGCCAGTATTTTCGGAAAGGTCAATCCGAAAATCGTGATGCAGCACAGCGCAGCGGTGGCATCTGCCACTGATTCAGCCAGATATACACCCTCTACACCGAAGAAGCGCGGCAGCAGCAGGGCCAGAGGGACCAGGAGGAAAACTTTCCGCAGCAGCGCGATGAAAAGCGAGATTTTCGCCTGCCCCAGGGCTATGAATGTATTCTGGCAGGCACGCTGCAGCCCGAAAATCATCGAGCCGGTCAGGAAATACGGGGCCATCTCCTTCACATGCGCTATCAGGTGCGGGTCATCAGTGAAAAACGATGCCACTATACCCGGGAAGAGCACCATCAGCAGCATCAGGATGAAATTGAAAGAAAACATCGTGATGACCGCTATCCTGAAACACTCTTTCACCCTGGATGCGTTCCCGCGGCCGAAATTGTAGCTCGCCACGGGGACGAAACCCTGGGCGAATCCGGTGATGGGCACGCTTCCGAACATCATCGCGCTCTGCAGCACCGTCAGAGTACTTACGTAAATGTCCCCGTAGTGTTTCAGACTCCCGTTCAGCACGAATCCCACTATGCTTTCCGTGCATGACATCACGAAAGGTGCCACTCCCAGGGAAAATATCGCCAGGATGATCTTCCTCTCCATTTTCAGGTGACTCCTGTCTATACGCAGGCTGGCCTGAGGGGAAAAAAGGAAACGCAGTACCCATAAGGCGCTGAAAGCCTGCGAGATGACAGTGGCGAGGGCGGCTCCTTTCACTCCCATGTCCATACCGAAGATGAAGACCGGGTCCAGAATCAGGTTCGTCAGTGCCCCTATGACCGTGGAGAGCATCGCTATCCCAGGCCGTCCCTGGGCGCTGATGAAAGAATTCAGGCCTGTGGCTATCTGGACGAATACTGTTCCGGTCAGGTATATGTTCAGATAGTCCGTAGCATAGCCGATGGTGTTTACCGAAGCCCCTGTCAGCATGAGGAGAGGTTCCATGAAGGCATAGGTGAGACCGGCCGTGGCCAATGCGAAAATGACCAGCAGCAGGAATCCGTTTCCGAGAATCCTTTCCGCCCGTTCCCTGTTGCCCTGTCCCAGGGCAATGGAGGCGAGAGGTGCGGCTCCTCCGCCGACTATCATCGAGAATGCCGATATCAGGATGATCACCGATCCCGTCACGCCCACCCCTGCGAGGGCATCTGTTCCGATTCCGGGAATACGGCCTATGAATATCCTGTCCACAATATTGTAAAGCAGGTTCACTATCTGCGCCACGACAGACGGGAGAGCCATCCTGAATACCAGGGGAAGCATCCTGTCCGTACCTAATCTGTCTTCATATCTGTTTCCTGCGTCTGACATGGCCTTTTTCTGAAAACCGGCCCAAACCTACACAAAAAATCGGATTTATGCCAAGAAAAGTTTTCGATACCCGCCCCTTTTTATTATTTTTGTAAAATTCGCTGAAGTGAGACAAGGATGGTCAAGGAAAGAAAATGGATATTGAAGGAATCTGCCGACAGTGAGGTCGTCAGCCGGCTTTCATCGGAACTGGGCATAGACCCCGTGCTTGCCGGATTGCTGGCCCAGCGCGGCATCAACACATTCCAGGAAGCCAGGGCGTTTTTCCGTCCTGACCTCCAGAACCTCCATGATCCCTTCCTGATGAAAGACATGGACCATGCGGTGGCGCGGGTGCACAGAGCTGTGGAAAACGGAGAGAATATCCTTGTCTACGGCGACTATGATGTAGACGGCACCACTGCAGTGGCCCTGGTCTATTCTTTCCTGAAAAAGCTCACCTCGCATGTAGATTTCTATATCCCGGACAGATACGATGAAGGCTACGGCCTTTCGTTCAAGGGAGTGGAATGGGCTGCAGGTCACGGCTTTTCCCTGATCATAGCCCTGGACTGCGGCATCAAGGCGAACGACAAGGTATCCTATGCCACGGAAAAAGGAGTGGACGTGATCATCTGCGACCATCACCTTCCTGAAAACGAAATACCTCATGCAGTCGCTGTCCTCGACCCTAAAAGGGAAGACTGCGGCTATCCGTTCGATGACCTTTCCGGCTGTGGAGTCGGGTTCAAACTTGTGCAGGCATATGCGTCAGTGCACGGAATCCCATTCGAGAATCTAGTGTCACTGCTTGATCTGCTCGTGGTCAGCATTGCAGCCGACCTGGTGTCTGTAACCGGGGAAAACAGGATTCTGGCCCATTACGGACTCAAGCAGCTGAACGAGCATCCACGCATGGGACTCTATACCATGATCCGTCTTTCCGGCCTTGATCCGGAACATGTGACCATAGACGACATAGTCTTCAAGATAGGTCCGAGAATAAACGCGGCAGGACGTATGGAATCCGGCAGGGTGGCGGTGGAGCTCCTTACGGCTACGGACGAGAACGAGGCCGAGAGGATAGGAGCCGAAATCAACCAGTACAACAACGAGCGCAAGAGTATCGACCGGGAAATCACGCAGGAAGCCCTGGAGATGGTGCAGTCAGGTTCGTGCCTGTCTTCCGGAAACGCCACTATCGTCTACAACCCGTCATGGCACAAGGGCGTGGTCGGCATCGTGGCTTCCCGCCTGGTGGAAGCCTTCTACAAGCCTACCATCGTCTTTTCGAAAACCCAGTCGAACGGCCTTGTGACAGGTTCTGCACGCAGCGTCCACGGTTTCGACCTGTATGATGCCATAGAAAGCTGTTCTGATCTGCTGGAGAATTTCGGAGGCCATCTGTATGCGGCAGGACTGACCCTCAAGGAGGAGAATCTTCCCGAATTCTGCAGCCGGATAGAGAAATTCATCGGAGACAGGATCACTCCGGAGATGCTGACCCCTGTCATTTTCGTCGATTCTTTGCTGAACTTCGATGCGATCACTCCGAAATTCGTGCGCATACTGAAACAGTTCCAGCCCTTCGGGCCTGGCAATACCTCTCCTGTCTTCCTGACGGAAAATGTCTACGACAACGGCAACGGCCGTCGAGTAGGTGCCGATGCCGGACATCTGAAACTGGAACTCATCCAGGAGGCCCAGCCTTACCATCATTTTTCGGCTATCGCATTCAACAAGGCTGAACATTTCGACCACATCCGGAACGGGAATCCTGTCGACATCTGCTACTCCATAGTCGAGAACTACTACCGCGGCATCGCGAACATCCAGCTCCGCATCAAGGATATCCACGACCGCGATGACTTCATATAGAAATGTCAGAATGGCAGTTCGTCACTGTACTGAATTTGTTTCTCGCCAAGGACACGGATTTCCTTGTCTTGGTACAATTCGGATTGCTTGTTGAGTTTTAGGAGGATTTCTTCTCTTTTGACCGGATTCTCTATTTCGTTTTTGCGTTTGATGCTTAAATCAAGGAAATCCTGACACATCTCCATGCCCAGATATCTGCGGCCAAGCAGATTGGCTGCAATTCCTGTCGTACTGCTTCCTGCAAACGGGTCGAGCACCCATGCTCCAGGCTGGGTGGATGCGAGGATTATCCTTGAAAGTACGCAAAGAGGCTTCTGGGTCGGATGCTTACCGCAGTTTTTTTCCCACTTGGCTATAGCCGGCAGTGTCCACACATCACGCATCTGAGTTCCCCCGTTAATTTCTTTCATAAGCTCATAGTTAAAGAAATGCGGAGTTTTAGCCTCTTTGCGTGCCCAAAGAATATATTCAGCTGAATGCGTAAAGTACCTGCAAGACAAGTTTGGCGGAGGATTTGTCTTCACCCAAGTCACGCAGTTAAGTATTTTGTAGCCCAGCTCTGTAAGATTCTTGGCAATAGAGAATATATTATGGTACGTTCCACTAACCCAGATGGTTCCATTGCTCTTAAGTTTCTCTCTGCATGCCTTAAGCCATTCCCTATTAAACGCATGGTCCGCATCTTCTCCACGGGACTTGTCCCAATCTCCTTTGTTGACAGAGACCATTTTTCCACTCTGAACGCTTATCCCTCCATTGGACAGAAAATATGGAGGATCAGCAAAGATCATATCGAACTTGAAATCAAATTGTGACATCAGTTCAATACAATCTCCCTGCAATAGCGCAAAGTTTTTATCTTCCGACTTATAGTATGCTTTCACCTTGGCATTCTCTAAATTAAAACCCTCTCCACTACTCCACTTTCAAGGTCTTTGATGTTGTATAGATTCTCCAGCACATCAAATGTTTCTTTGAGATTACGCTTGGCAGTATTCCATCCTTTACCGTCAGTAAACCATACAAACTCAAAATAAGAAAGGTCCTTCGTCTCCAGAGTTATTGTCTTATAGCTTCTGGCCGTTTCATTTAACTTTGAGCCCTGACTTGAATAAAAATTAGTTTCAATGCCATATATCTTGTCCGCACCTTTGACAACAAAGTCAAAACGCTTTTCTGCCTGCCCGTTATTTGAGATTGATGACAAATCCACGTTCCACTTATCTTCAATCTCATGGATATACATCTCCTTGAAGTATGTCTCTCCTTTCACCAGGCCAGCTTTGACAAGGTAGTTTTCGACCAGATCCTCCATCAGATGGCCGCCTCTGTTCTTACGCCCGTTGGAGTCCAGACCTGTCTCAACTCCGGTAACATAATCAATCAGATTATGAATGATGTGGTTCTCCATCAGATCAAAAAGTCCTGTCTTGCGCATGAATACTTTATACTGTTTCAATGGATAGGAAAGCTTCCGGAAATTATAGCAGAATTCTCCGTCAGCATCCATCGCCTTAATCTCTGATTCTCTCTTTGCCAATAATATAGGGATACATTTAAGGACTTCCGGATACTTTGTCACAATCTTCTCAAACTCAGTTTCAATATCCTTGATTCCTATCAAAGAATTAAGGATATTCAACTCTATTCTTATCGACTCTACATTGTTATAAACTTTCCCGAAGTCGACATAATACTTGTAATCAGCTATCGTCTCCCGGAAACCGGCAAGCCAGTCATCAAAATTCCTTTTCATAGACTAATATTAGTTATCATTATTTCTGAAAGTTTACCTCTCCCATTCGGATTGGCGTTAATCATTCTCGTTGCCTGCACTTTTCTGATACTGAATGTACTGTACACTTTATCAAAAAAGTCCTCTTTAGGATTCACGCCTTGAGGGTCCGAATTGCTGGCCACAAACATTGCATGTTTCTTTGTTATCTCAATACAGAATTTTCCCAAACGCTTCTGCTCATCATCATTGAATCCTTCTTTTGCATACGAGGTAAACGATGATGTCTCAGTCAACGGTTTATAGGGAGGGTCAAAGTAGAACAATGACTTATTTGAAGCATATTGCAATGTCTCCGAAAAATCGCCACACAATATTGTGACTTTCTGTAACAATCCGGAAACAGCCAATAAGTTTGCTTCATCGCAAATTTTCGGATTGGCATATTTGCCATGAGGAACATTGAATTCACCCTTTGCATTCACTCTGTACAGCCCATTAAAACAAGTACGGTTCAGAAATATGAAAAGAGCCGCCATTTCTTCTCTGGAAACAGCTTTTTGGTTGAAAATCTTTCTCTTTGTCAGGTAAAACTCTTTCCTTTCCTTATCACTCAAACAGATGTAGCTATCCTGATACTGTCTCAACACTGATATAAGATCTTGTGGTGCGTCCTTAATAACACGGTAGACGTTGATGAGTTCCGGATTGATATCATTAATCACCGCCTGAGATATATTTGAATACTTTTGCAATATCCAGAAAAGGACAGCTCCTCCTCCGACAAAAGGCTCGACATACACCGCATCATTAATGGACGCAAAATTACCGGGCAAAGATTTTTCAACCTCACCCAGTAATTGAGTTTTCCCTCCGACCCATTTTACAAAAGGCTTTGCACAAATATTTTCGCCAAGCATCATCTTAGTCTCAATTTTCCAACAAAGATATTGCATGCTCTTAAGAAAACAAAAGAAAAGGGAGAGCTTCTCTAGTTTTCTTTATTATACTGAGGAAATGGGCTGCAAAACGTTTTATTTACAACGATATCACGCATTAGTTTCATATCTGTAAAATTTCTCGATATGTTTTCTACGAGATCCAAATAATTATCATGTCCATCTTTCTGATAATAATACGGCTTAATCGAAATACAATTACGATGTTCAAATAAAGTATTGAGGAGGGTCCGATCCGAAGTGCCACAAGAATGTCCCAATATGTATATCTGATATGGAGAAGACTCTATAAATTCAAGAACTTCACGATATCTCTCCGATTCCAAATATCTTATGGATTTAATATTCTTCAGGTATTCATTGTTATTTGTTTTTTGCAATTCTTTATAATCATCATCCAATTCATCTCCATATCCAAATATAATACTTCCTGGATTTGTCAAATCGCCATGGATATGCACAACATTTACACCTTCCTTTACATATAACGATTCTGTATTTGTATAATTAAAACTCAGAACTAGTATTTTATTAGGAAATGAAAGACTTTCCAGCAGGTGCCTGTCATTTTTTATTTTATCAAGAACAATTGAATTGTCGTAATCCTGCTGTTTAAATTCTTCCAATTCTTGCATCTGATCTTCAACAGAAGACCCATAATATCGTTTATTTAGTTTGGCTATTGTCGGTCTGTCAAGTTTTAAATTATGCATTATATGTTCGTCAAATTCGTTCTGTTTTAATACTGAAATTTCTTTTATTGAAACAGATTCATAGAATAGTCTTTCAATTTCATTAATTTGAAGGGTTCTCTTCTTATTTTGAATATAAGTTAAGTATTTTATTAATTTATGAGTTAGTTCAGATAATTCTTTATTAAGTTTTTCAGGGGCTTTGTAATAATTATTATGTATTTCAGGATTAAAAGAACTCTTTAATAAATTGTAATACTCTTCTTCAATATCTACCCATCCTTTCAAATCAATTGAATTGTTGATATTTTCTAAAAATAAACTCTGTTTGAATTCACACCCATTCTTTGAACTTAAGAAATTTTTTAACCCTACGCCGTTATAGCTCCATACGTCTATTCCAAAATTATTACCGAATGCCATATACCATAAGCTGCATCCTTCTGTTAATTTAAACGAACATAATTTATCGTCTTCAAATCTTTTATCACTATACGCTAGTTTTTCTTGCCACTGATCCTAGTACCAATTCATGAACTCCGGATAAGATGTTTCAAGTCCATGAGCCTTGTCAAAGCCGTTTCCTATTATGATTAATCGATTCATCTATGTCAGATAGTCATATTTTACTGTCAGACGGACAATTTTTCTGCGATGAGGCCGGCGATTTTGTCGAAGGAGAGGCTGTCTGTGTCGATGACGAGGCTGGCGCAGGCCTCGTAGATGCTGCTGCGGGCCGACATGAGTTCTTCGATACGTGAGCGGAGCGCCGCCAAGTCCGAGGGCTGTCCGCCGCCATTGCCGAGCATGGGTCTGGACTCGAAATCATTCTGCAGGTTCTTCACCAGAGTATCCACGGAAGCCCTCAGATATATGCAGAAAGTCCGCTCCTTCACCATGGCGGCACATTCCGGAGTAGTGACCGTGCCGCCTCCCAGGGAAAGCACCATGTCCGCCGATTCCGGAACCCTGTCATCCCTGAAAGGATTCCCGTCAGACTCCACGGCCGCCTCCAGACCCAGCACTGCTTCCAGAGCATCTTTCTCGGCCGCCCTGAATCCGGTTTCCCCGTCTGCTGCGAATATTTCAGGAATATTTCTTCCTGTCCTTTCTTCTATAAGATGGTCGAGGTCGACCAATACATAACCAAGACGCCCGGAAAGCTTCCGCGCCACACTGCTTTTGCCGCAGCCCATGAAACCGTTCAACGATATGACCATAATCTGAAAATATTGGCCCGGCAGGGCCGGAAAACCGAATCAGAACAGTGTCGGATCAGACTCTTCGGCCCCGGTTTCCTCCTGGATTTCAGGCTCTGACGGTTCAGCGACGTCATCATCCTCCGGCTTGTGCAGAGGCTCTATGAACCTGACAGACTTGATATCGTACTGGCTGGCTTTCTTGCCCTTCGCCTGCAGACCCTTCTTTCCGATGAATTCTTCGGCATCTATGACTTCCGGCATACGGTGCCCGTATTTCCCTCCGAAAGTCACCTCTATCTGCGGATGCCTGTCGCTGCTGATGTCCACCAGATACGAACCCTTGCCGGAAGAAATGAACGACACAGGCGTGTTGTCGCTGACATCGAACGAGAACCTCTTCACATAGAACCACTTCTGCTGCCCGTCATAGTAGATGGCAGTGAAAGTCTTGCCAGGCTCCATCTTCTCGATGAAAGCCAGTTCTCCCTGATATCTGTTGCTCAGGTCATATGTGGTCGTGTAGTAAGTCCCGTCCTTGAACACAGCCAGAATATGCTCGTCTCCGGTGAACTGTCCGAGATATTTTCCCCTCGAATCCTCGTTCAGCCTGTTTATGTCCTCATCGAACCATATATCCTTCCCGCCGATGGTGGAAACCCCTTTGGACTTCAGCATGATGCGCTGGATCGGATTCTTCGATACCACGTTGCCTCTGGCGGCCCTTCCCTTGATGGCCAGCTGGGCGAAATCGTACTCGTCCACCAGCTTTTTCAGCTTCGGACGCGGCCTGAGATAGATTTTTACAGCCTCGGCCTCACCGTTCCTGTTCGCCGAGAACCACAGGATCTTCGACCCTGGCGTCCCCTGGGTGATGTCATACTCCTTGTCCCTGGTGATACTCGTGACGGCGAACCTTTTCGCGTAAGTCACGCTGTCCTTCCCGTCCCGGTAGATGACATTGTATATGGTGCGCTGGTCATTCCTGTCGAAAAGCCCGACATACAGGATATCCTTTCCGAAGAAAGCCTTGTCGCTGACCTTCGTCACGACATACTTGCCGTCTTTCCGTATCACGATGATTTCGGAAAGGTCGGAACAGTCGCAGACGAACTCCGCATTGTCCTCCTTTTTCAGCCCTATCCCGGCGAAACCTTCGGCCTTGTTCACGTAAAGTTTCGCATTGTTGTTCACCACACGGGTGGCGGCTATGGTCTCGAAGCTGGCTATCTCGGTAAGACGCGGCCACTCCTTGCCGTACTTTTTCTTCAGATTCTGGAAATACCTGATAGTGAATTCCGTCAGATGTTCCAGATGGTTTTTCACCTCGTCTATTTCACCCTCTATCCCGCGGAGTTTGTCCTCCAGGGCCTTGATGTCGAACTTCGAGATCTTCCTGATAGGCTTCTCCACGAGTTTCAGGATGTCTTCCATGGTGATATCCCGGAGCACCTGAGCCTGATATTTCTTCATCTCGGCGAATGTCTCGTCCAGCTGCTCTTCCCAGCTGCGCGAATCCTTCTTCTCCAGAATCCGGTATATCTCGTTCTCGAAATAAATCCTCTCCAGGGAACTGTAATGCCACTCGTCATTCAGCTCGTCGAGCCTGAGCTGCAGCTCCCTTCCCAGAAGCGTGCGTGTATGATCGGTATTGTACCTGAGCACTTCGTCCACGCTCATGAACTGAGGCTTGCTGTCCACTATCACGCAGGTATTCGGCGATATCGACACCTCGCAGTCCGTGAAGGCGTACAGAGCATCTATGGTCTTGTCCGGAGACACGTCGTTCGGAAGATGGATGACGATATTGGCCTGAGTCGTGGTCAGGTCATCTATCTTGCGTATCTTGATCTTCCCGTTGTCCTTTGCCTTCAGTATGGAATCTATGATATTGTGCGTGGTCTTTCCGTACGGGATTTCTGTGATGGCGATGGTGTTCTTGTCTATCTTCTCGATTTTCGCCCGGACTTTGACCACGCCTCCGCGCCTGCCCTGGTTGTATTTCGAACAGTCTGCATAGCCGCCGGTAGGGAAATCCGGGAACAGCTCGAACTCCTGGCCTTTCAATATGGCCACCGAAGCATCCAGAAGCTCGTTGAAGTTGTGCGGCAGAATCTTCGAAGCCAGTCCGACCGCTATACCCTCGGCTCCCTGAGCCAGAAGCAGCGGGAACTTCACGGGCAGGTCGCCCGGTTCCTGGTTCTTTCCGTCATAGGAGTTCATCCATTCGGTGATTTTCGGATTGAACATCACCTCTTTCGCGAATTTCGTCAGACGCCCCTCGATGTACCTGCCGGCAGCATTCGAGTCCCCGGTGAGGATGTTCCCCCAGTTTCCCTGACAGTCCACCAGCAGATTCTTCTGCCCTATCTGGACCAGCGCCCCGAGTATGGACGAATCACCGTGCGGATGCAGCTTCATCGCCTCTCCGACTATCGTGGCCACCTTCGTATAAGTCCCGTCATCGATCTTGAACATCGTATGGAGCACACGTCTCTGGACCGGTTTCAGCCCGTCATCGATATGCGGCACGGCCCTCTGGAGAATGACGTAAGAGGAATAGTCCAGAAACCACTCCTTGAACATTCCGGAAAGCCTGTATTTCCGGCTGCTGTCGTTCAGCAGCTTGTCGTATTTCCCGGTAGATTCACCCTCTCCCACTTCCTGGTCGAAGTCCTCGTCATTGATATTTTCCATGTACTCTTCCATATATTCAGTTCATAAAATTATCGGCCTCCGGCCAATGTCTGTGTCCATGCCTTCGGCCAATATTATTATCCGGGCCTCCGGCCAATGCAGTTGAAAACTATTCGTAGCCGAAACGGCGCAGCTCCTTCCTGTTCTCCCTCCAGTCCGGATCCACTTTCACGAACAGACTCAGGAACACCTTCTTCTGGAAGAAATCCTCCATATCCAGCCGGGCCTTCGTCCCGACCTTTTTCAGAGTCTGTCCCCCCTTGCCTATGATGATACCCTTCTGGGATTCCCTCATCACATAGATCACTGCGCTGATGTCGTACCTCTCCTCGCCTTCCTTGAAACTCTCTACGACCACTTCGCAGCTGTAGGGAATCTCCTGGCTGTAGTACAGGAAAATCTTCTCCCGAATGATCTCCGAAGCGAAGAACCTCAGGTTCCTGTCGGTGAACACGTCCTTGTCATACCATGCAGGGGCTTCCGGCAGATTCGACACGATGGCATCGAAGATGTTTTCGAGATTGAATCTCTCCTGGGCAGAAGCCGGGAAGATTACGGCATTCGGCAGCTGGGCCTTCCACCACTCCATGAGCTCCAGTACCTTCTCCTGGGTACTGATGTCTATCTTGTTGATCACCAGGATGACAGGGCACTCGATGTCTTTGAGCTTGGCTATGTACTCCGCGTTCTTGTCGCCCTTCTCCACCACATCGGTCACGTACAGTATGATGTCCGCATCGCCGATGGCTGTATTCACGAAGTCCATCATGTTCTGCTGCAGACGGTAGTTCGGCTTCAGGATGCCCGGAGTATCCGAGTAGACTATCTGGTAGTCATCCCCGTTCACTATCCCCATGATCCTGTGCCTGGTCGTCTGCGCCTTGGCAGTGACTATTGACAGTTTTTCGCCCACGAGAGCGTTCATCAGCGTGGACTTCCCGACATTAGGATTCCCGATGATGTTCACGAATCCCGAGCGGTGTATCTTCTGTTCTGACATTTTCCTTTTGTTTGACGGAAAGAGGGGTGGCTTCAGAATCTCTCTTTCAGTCCACCCCTTTTCCTGATGTTACTGGTATGAACCTATTCGCAGGATATTCACCTCGCCCTCCGTGAGGAATCTCCACTGGCCTTTTTTCAGACCCTTTTTCGTGAGTCCTGCGAAATAGACCCTGTCGAGTCCCTTCACGTCGTAGCCCAGAGATTCGAATATCCTTCTGACTATCCTGTTCTTTCCGGAATGAATCTCGATGCCGATCTTCCTGTGATCCGTATCATCGATGAACTCCAGTTCGTCGGCTGCTATCTCGCCGTCAGTGAGCGTCACGCCGCTGAGAATCTTCTCATAATCATCCTGGGAAAGCTCCGAACCGAGAGTGACCTGATAGATTTTCTTCTTGTTGTAGGACGGGTGGGTGAGTTTCTCGGCCATCTCCCCGTCATTCGTGAACATCAGTACTCCGGTGGTGTTCTTGTCCAGCCTTCCCACCGAGAACACACGGGTCTTGCAGCCTTTCAGAAGCTCCATCACGGTCTTTTCAGCGTGAGGGTCGCTCGTGGTGGTGACATAGCCTTTCGGCTTGTTCATCACGATATATACTTTCTTCTCGCCTTTCAGACGCTCGCCGTTGAAACGGACATCGTCATTGAATACATTTATCTTAGTACCCAGTTCCGTGACCACTTCTCCGTTTACGGTCACCACGCCTGCCTGTATGAAATTGTCGGCCTCCCTCCTGGAGCAGATTCCTGAATTCGCGATGAACTTGTTCAGTCTTATCTCCTCCTTGACAGGTACCGGTGTGTAATCGAAATCGGAATTCGCCTCTTCAGCCATCTTCCTGCTTATCATCCTGTTTATGCCGGCTGTGGCATTGTTCACTGCAGGAGCCTTGCTGAACGGTTTGGCCTGTTTCCTTCCTGCAGGCTTGCGTCCCGGACCGGCACTCTTTCTGGCTCCGAAAGACTTGCCCTCACCATAGCTGCGTCTCTCTGAAGAATCGCCATAGCTGCGAGGACTTCCATAGCTGCGTCTCTCTGAAGAATCGCCATAGCTGCGCGAGCTTCCGTAGCTGCGTCTCTCTGAAGAATCGCCATAGCTGCGGGAACTTCCGTAACCGCGTCTCTCTGAAGAATCGCCATAGCTGCGCGAACTTCCGTAGCCGCGTCTCTCCGAAGAGTCTCCATAGCTGCGGGAACTTCCGTAACTGCGTCTCTCTGAAGAATCGCCATAGCTGCGCGAGTTTCCGTAGCTGCGTCTCTCCGAAGAGTCGCCGTAGCCTCTCCCGCCTTCTCTGCGTGGACCGAAGCTCCTTTGCTCTCCCCCGGCCGGTATGAATCTTCGTTCGTCATGTGAAGAATAGAGTTTCTCTCCTCCGTTCTGCGATCTTGAAATCCTCGGTCTGCGAGGTCTCGGAGACCTTGATTCTTCGTTTCCGTTTCTGCTGCCGTACTCCCTACGGTCTTCATTTCTGCGGACAAATCCGCCTTTGTCATTGTGTTCCATTCTTTTATCTGCCTCCCGGCAATTTGGTTTTAATTGAAAAATGTGTGTGTATGTAATACTTTATTATATATAAATCACTGCAGTCTGAAAATATAAGTGATCGTGCCTGCCTGCTGCAGGGGAGCGTCAGCCTTGACATTGAACTGCGTCTTCAGCGCGGCCTTTCTGGCGGCCTCCCACAGAGTCTTGTCGGAAACTGTCGTGCCTGCTCCTCCAGGGACGGCGCTCGTGACATTCCCGTACCTGTCCACCAGTATGTCCACGACTACCGTGCCGCTGTTCTGGACGGCATAAACAGGCTTTGGCAACGTGCCGACCACGGTCCTGCCTTTGAGCTTGGCGTTCGGCTCTCCGGACGTCTTGCCCGAAACGGTATTGCCCTGGGCATGTCCGGCTTTCAGCTCGTCGGAAACCCTGGCGGCCGACTGAGGCGCCAGCGTATCTTTCTCAGTATCGTTTTTAGCCGCATGGAACAGCGCCCTGCGGTTTATCTCCTGTTTTCTCGGAGGTTCCGGCACTTCCACGTCCCCTTCATCACCGACGGTGGCCTCCGGAGCTTCATTGGCTCCTGTGCCTTCCATCTGCGCCTCGGACTTCTGCACCAGATTTATTTCCTCATCGGGATTTGCATCCGCTGCCCGCGGTTGTGTGCCGTAGGTTATCTGCTCCTGCCCGTCAGTATCCTCGACTTCCAGAAATTCCACCAGCATACTTTGTTCGGGTGGAGGAGGGTACAGATATTTCAGTCCGCTCAAGGCCCCGACCGTGAACAGCGCAATATGCAGCACGGCCGCGAGCACTATTCCCGCTACCGTGGAGCTTTTCTCCCGTTTCCCTTGTCTGCCCTTGTAGTATTCAGCCATTGTGAAAGTTTCAGGTCCTGCGGACCGGTTTCATGGTCATCCGGTGTTTCTCCTATTCCGGGGAAGTGGCGAGGATGACCTTGTAATGGTTTCTCTTAGCTATGTTCATGACCTTCACCACTTCTCCGATAGGAACTGTCTCGTCGGAGTAGATGGAGAAAGTAGGATCTTCTTCGGTCATGAGAAGTTCGTTCAGTTCACCCTCTATCTGGTCGAACCTCACGGGCGTCTGCTCTCCGTTTATATGGAAAGAGTATGTCCCCGTTTCCTGATAATGCTTTATGGAAACGCTCACCGTAGCTTTTGCGGAGACCTGTCCGGTACTCTTCGGCAGCAGCAGTTTCAGCGCATTCGGATTCACCAGGGTGGAGGTTACCAGGAAGAAGATCAGCAGCAGGAACACGATGTCGGTCATGGAAGACATCGAGAACTCTGACAATACCTTGGTATTTCTCTTTATAGCCATCTTTTTCTTCTGAAATCTGTCTTGAAAGCCTTATTTCTGATCCGGGGCCTGGCCGCAGCCGGACTCGAACAGGTTCTCCATATCCGTCTCGTCATGCAGCATGTCCAGAAAATCCGCAGTCGCGCTGTCCATCAGATACACTACGTCGGACACGCGTGAAGTGAGGAAGTTGTATCCGAAATACGCCAGAATGCCGACTATCAGACCGCCGACTGTAGTCACCATGGCGGTGTATATACCTCCTGACAGAAGCGTGATGTCAATATTGTTTCCGGCATTGGCCATATTGAAGAAGGCCTGGATCATACCCATCACTGTTCCGAGGAATCCGATCATGGGGGCGCCTCCGGCTATGGTAGCCAGCATCGGAAGCCCTCTCTCAAGTTTCGCCACCTCTACATTTCCCGTATTTTCCATCGTAGCCTGGATATCCTGAAGCGGTCTGTCCACCTTCGCGATGCCCCTCTCTATGATACGGGCGATAGGGGATGACTCTTTCCTGCAGAGTGACAGGGCCGACATCATCTTCCCCTCGTGCAGATATTCATGGATGTTCTTCAGGAAATTCCTGTCCAGGATGCAGGCATTCCTGAGCATCCACCATTTTTTTCCGAACACATAGATGGCGATGATGGAAAGGGCCAGCAGCACCAGCATCAGCCATCCTCCTTTCGCTGCCATCTCCAGCAAGGAATAGCTTACGACCTCCTGCTGAGGTACTGCTGCGGCAGAGGCTCCGGCCTCTGCGGCGATCTGTAGCAAATTTACAAGCATAGTTTGGAATTTCAGCGTCCGCCTGTTTCAGGCAGCCGAATTTTTTATACAATATTAATATACATTTTCCGAAACAGACTGCAAAAGTATAAAAAATATCGATTCCTTCCCATCCCCGGTGCCGGAAAATAAATATTTGTCCGAAATTCATGCAAACGGCGGTTTTTTGAGAAAAATTCGGATATGATTTTGAATATTAAAAAAATAAATCTACTTTTGCACGAATTCGCGGAAAAAATAAAGGTTTTTAAATTTTTATATAGCAATGACAAAGGCAGAGATTGTAAATGAAGTAGCCAAGGCAACCGGCATCGAAAAGATTGCTGTTCAGACTGTTGTCGAGGCGTTTATGGAAAGTGTAAAGGATTCGTTGGCCAAGGGGAACCCTGTTTATCTCAGGGGCTTCGGCAGTTTCATCATCAAGCACAGGGCAGAAAAGGCCGCCAGGAACATCAAGCAGAAGACTACTCTGACTATTCCTGCACACGACATCCCGGCTTTCAAACCTGCAAAGGTATTCATGAACATCGTCAAGAAATAACAATCATTTAATTTTTTAAACTATGCCAAGCGGTAAGAAAAGAAAGAGACATAAGATGTCTACGCACAAGCGTAAAAAACGCTTGCGCAAGAACAGGCATAAGAAGAGAAAGTAGTTTTCTCTGGTCTGCGTCTTGATCGCAGAAGGCCGAACATAAGGCGGTGTCAGGTTGGCACCCCTTTGTTTTTTATGAACAAGCCGATAAATCAATGGAGTCTGTAAAGGATCTTATCGTTGATGTCAATTCAACTGAAATCTCGATAGCCCTGCTGGAAAACCACAGGCTTATCGAACTGAACAAAGAGTCGAGCCAGGGCCACAGCTATTCCGTCGGGGACGTGTACCTCGGAAAGGTGAAGAAGCTGCTTCCCGCCCTGAATGCTGCCTTTGTGGACATCGGAGACGAGAAAGAGGCTTTCGTCCATTATCTGGACCTCGGACTGTACTTCAGTTCGTTCGACGAATTCGTCAGGAAACTGAACCCGAACACGGATGCGAAGAACCTGTATTCACGCATCAAGGTGGGACCCGTCCTGCAGAAGGAGGGACGTATCGAAAACGTCCTCACCCTGGGGCAGATGATGATAGTCCAGATAGTCAAGGAACCGATCTCCACGAAAGGATCACGACTGACTGCAGAAATTTCATTGGCAGGACGCAACATAGTGCTTCTCCCGTTTGCGGAGAAAGTGAGCGTATCGCAGAAAATCGCTTCGAAGGAAGAGAAGCGAAGACTGGAGACCCTGGTCAGGAACATACTTCCCAAGAATTACGGTGCCATCATCCGCACGGCTGCAGAAGGCAAGAATGCCGCGGTCCTCGATGCGGAACTCATGTCGCTGATAGAGAAATGGGAAAGCTCCTGGGCCAAGATAGCTCGCTCCAAGTCCATCCAGCAGCTGTTTACGGAATACAGCAAGACCACCACTGTCCTCAGGGATCTGCTGAACGACTCGTTCTCGAATATTTACATAAACAACGAGTCCGTCTATGAGGAAGCGAAGAGATACATCTCCCTGATCTCACCGGAGCAGGAGAAGATAGTCAAGCTCTACAAGGAAGGCCAGCCGATATTCGACCACTTCGAGGTCACCCGGCAGATAAAGAGCGCTTTCGGAAAGGTGGTGCCGATAAGGCAGGGTGCATACCTGGTGATAGAGCATACTGAAGCATTGCACGTGATAGACGTCAACAGCGGGACCCGCTCGAAGAACAAGGAGCAGGAACAGAACACCTACGACGTCAACTGTTTCGCGGCTGAAGAAATAGCCCGTCAGCTCAGGCTCAGGGATATGGGCGGCATAGTCATAGTCGACTTCATAGACATGGAGAGCAACGAGCACAGGAATCTTCTGTACAAGCACATGCAGGAGCTGATGAAAGACGACAGGGCGAAACACAACGTGCTGCCTCTCACGAAGTTCGGGCTCATGCAGATCACCCGTCAGAGGGTGCGTCCGGCGACAGAGATCAACACCACGGAGACCTGTCCCATGTGCCACGGCACCGGAAAGATAGCCCCGAGCCTTCTTATAGACGAGGCGATAGAAAGGAAACTGTCATTCTATGTTTCCGAAAAGGGACTCAGGACATTTACGCTCAGGACCAGCCCGATACTCGGGGCCTACCTCACCAGAGGGATGTTCTCGATGGTCGGCAAATGGAAGCGGAAGTACAGATGCAAGATAAAGCTCGTGGAAGACACAGGCTTTTCAGTCCTGCAGAATGAATTGTACGATGAAAAGGGAGGCAAGCTCGAATGAGCCTGCCTCTTTTTTTTGGGGGGGGGGGAGCGATATTTAACTATCGTCCTGATAAATAGTTGCATGTCCTGTATACTTGCAGTCACGACTGGGTCTTTATCATAAAACTCTGACGCTTTTCCATAAAGCACCTGACACTTTATCGCCATATCTTTGCAGCCCGATTCAAGGGATTGAATGATAAATTCATATTTATGGCGAAGAAAGGACGTTTGACGTTTTGTTCCTTATTATTCTTTTTAATCAGCACACTGGCCCATTCACAGGACTTTGCACTCAAGACGAATGTCCTCTACTGGGCTGCGGCCACTCCGAATCTGGGCATGGAGGTGGCCCTTTCACCGAAATTCACGCTGGATCTCAGCGGGGCATACAACCCGTGGACATACAAGGATGACAAGAAAATGCGCTTCTGGCTCGCCCAGCCGGAAGTCAGATACTGGTTCTGTGAAAAATTCGAGGGCCACTTCATCGGCATTCATGC
This sequence comes from uncultured Bacteroidales bacterium, assembly GCA_944326365.1. GTDB lineage: Bacteria > Bacteroidota > Bacteroidia > Bacteroidales > UBA932 > Cryptobacteroides. The sequence continues at coordinate 25,564 of CALVDR010000030.1, forward strand.
CCATGGCGCCCAGTATTTCGGCGGATTCTGCGAAAAACGCTATGACGGCTATCTTGCCGGCGGCGGAATCACCTACGGCTATGACTGGATCCTCTCCCCGCACTGGAATCTGGAGGCGGTCATAGGCGCAGGCTACGCCCGTCTCTGGTACAAGGAAAGTCCGCGTATCCCATGCGTCAAGTGTCTGGAAGACAAGACCGCAGACTACATCGGTCTGACGAAACTCTCACTTGCGTTCATCTATATCTTTTAAATCATCTATCTATGGCAATCAGACCTTTTAATATCATTATAGCCGCTGCCGCGGCAATGCTGGCTGCCGGATGCGCAGCTTCGAGACATGCGGCGGAAAACGGGACAGATCCGGTGGATTATTCGGCGGATGACAAAAGAAAAGATTTCCTGTCGCCGCTGATAAATGGCCTTTATGAATCAGTTCAGCCTGATTTGCAAGAACAAATTAAGGTTATCATGAGTGCGATCTCAAACGGTTTTTTTGCCTTTGCCAGTGATCCGTTTTATGGGCTGACAGGTACGGAATATACGAGATATTCATTAGATCTTGGCTCCGATAAGGCTGTGACGGCAGTTCTTGCTAATGTGAAAGAGAGTGTCGTTGGATATCTTGAGACAGAATGTCTTGATAATGAAACATTGAAAAACCGTTTGCAGTCCTGGAATGAACAGTCTGTGGTCCTCGAAGTTTCAAATCTGGCTGCGAAATATCTTATCGGCTTTGCCGACGGGACGGATTCGAGTGTGGGCGCGAAATCGGAATCTGAAGATCCTGTGTCCAGAACATATGGCGCTGATGCATCAGGTGTCATTTCGATAGCCGGATTCGGGGACGGTACGTCTCTGAATGAGCTTAATTCCATTTCCCTTGTGGGCAGTGATGGTGGGAATTTGTCTTTTGACGGTTTGTCCGGTTTTTACCTCTGGCACGGTGAGAATAAGATGAATGAAGGTATATGCAATCCTGTTAGTGCCTTGAAATTTTCAGATACTTCAAATACCGAACAAGTTACCCTTTACTGCGACCTGATGGAACTTTTCGGGAATGAAGATTTCTCTTCCAGCTGGGATGGCCGTTTTAAAGCCGTCTTGGATGAAGTGATTTTAAAAAATAACTATGGCGGGTCATTTTCATCTGCCGTGCTGACAGTCTCCATCCCTGCCTGCGAAGACAACCTCACCGCCACGGCTTCGATTCAGTAAGTTCCGATTTCAGCGAACATGCCGGTGCTGAGGTATTTCTCCGCACGGTCAGGGAAGACCACCACTATGTTTCCGCTGCTGATACGCCGTGCGGTACGGGCGGCGGCGAGCATGGCGGCACCGCTGCTCATTCCTGCGAAAATAGCCTCTTCGGCGATGATCCTGCGGGCCATGGTGATGGCCTCCTCGCTCTCTATCATCTCCTGGATGTCTATCTGCGACGGATCGTAGATGGCAGGCACGATAGCTTCCTCCATGTTCTTCAGTCCCTGGATATAATGTCCCCGGACAGGGTGGGCGCAGACCACCTTTATGTGGGGATTCATCACTTTCAGGAACTTCGACAGTCCCATGATGGTCCCTGACGTACCCAGTGCGCAGACCAGATAGTCTATCTTTCCCCCTGTCTGCTGCCATATTTCCAGGGCGGTGGACTGGTAGTGTGTGAGATAGTTGGCCGCATTCTTGAACTGGTCCGGCATGAAGTATTTTCCGGGATTCTCCGCGACCTTTTTTCTGGCCAGCCTTATGGCCCCGTCAGTCCCTTCGTTTCCCGGGGTCAGGGTCACGGTCGCGCCGTAGGAACGTATGATTTTCCTGCGCTCCACGGATACCGCATCGCTCATGACTATCTCTACTGAATAGCCCTTGATGATGCCCACTATGGCCAGTCCGATGCCGGTGTTTCCGGAAGTAGGCTCGATGATGGTCTGTCCCGGTTTCAGCCTGCCGTCTGCTTCCGCATCCTCTATCATTTTCAGGGCTATCCTGTCCTTGATGCTGCCGGTAGGGTTGAAACCTTCGAGTTTGGCGAATATGTTGACTGCCGGATTCGGGTTAAGTCTGTTGATCCTGACCATCGGGGTGTTGCCGATGGTTCCGAGGATATTGTCCTTTATATCCATTTTCCTGTCTGTTTGGGAAGTCCGTTTTGTCCTGCTAATATAGTGATTTTTTATTGAACGGACATGACATTTTTCAGCGGCATAGTTCCAGCAGCTTCCGGGTCCATCCTGCCAGAGGGGAGGGACAGCTGAGAAGACCGTCGTTGTATTGCAGATTCCGGAAAGAATATCTTATACGGTATTCCGGACTGAATTTTCTTGAGTATTCCGAAAGGCTTCTGCCGCTGATACGGTTTTCCGCTTTTACTTCAACCGGGATTATCCGTGTCCCCATTTGGATTACGAATTCCACTTCAGCAGTATTGCCGGAGCTCCAGTAATATGGTATATCATTGCCTGGAATGGCTGCAAGGGATTGAAGGATAAGGTTTTCGGCCAGTGCTCCCTTGAATTCGGTATAGCCTGAATTGCGTATTCGAGAATCGCCTTGTTGAGAATAATTTCCGGAAGGTGTCCGATGGCGGATATGTTTTCTATGAAATCGTATGTGTCTGGATCTGATTTCGCAAGAAATTCCTTGAAACTCAGAGGATGGATTTTCATGGTCCGGACTTTCCCTACAGGAACTGACATGTTTTTCCTTTTGACCGCTACGCCGAGGAGGGAGCCTGCGGCAATAATATGGTACTGCGGAGCATCTTCACAGAAATATTTCAGACTGTTCAAGGCTTCTTCACATTCCTGTATTTCATCAAGGATGATAAGTGTCCTGTCAGGCACAATCGGGACTTCCGAGTATAGAGACAGTTCCTTGACGAGTCTTTCGGGCTCTTTTTCTAAGAGTCCCATTTGCTGAATTGCTTGTACCGGTCTCTGATGTCCAGACTGTATTCCTTGTATTCAGGGTATTCCTGATCTTTGTCTATATCAGCCAGGATATCTGAATAATCACCGCAAGACAAGGTATCCACAAGACCGGTGTCATATATTGCCTTGATTTCAGGAAGCAGTTCTACCGCATTGATGTCTAAAAGACTGTGCATGAGCAGTCCTACAAGTGTGCCGTCGCAACATATCCTTTCGGGGAGGTTCTTCCTGTAGAATACCAGCAGATTGCGGAACCACCCGATGACTTCGGTGCGTCGTTCCGGCTGGAAGTGCGGGATCATCGACACTGCCGAAAACAGCAGGGCGCGGGCATAAGTACATAGGCCGGGCTCATGAAGATACGAATCAAAGGCATCAAGATTGTCCTTCCCGAGAAGGTAGAGTGTCGGAATGAAAATTTCGCTGGAGGCATCCCCGAAATTGTATACCAGGAAATCATCGTTTTGTCTGAGAATTTCCAGAATGACCGGAAGGCTTTTTTCAAAGCCGAGTTCCCCGAGGAAAAAGACACAATGCGTAAGAAGCGATGAATAATCGTCCTTTCCCGAAGCGATTTCAGAGAGAGAGGTGCCGATTCTCCACAGAGCCATCTGTTCGATGTCCTGGCAGAGTTCCGGATGAGAAATACCCAGTATCCTGTCCAATATGTCGTCAGGAAAGCCAAAGTTATATTCCTCGTCAGAAAATAGGGCCATGAGTTCCGGATGCGACAGGCTTACGGTGGACGGATACCCATGCGGCTTGTATGTATATTGTTCCATCGGAGGGGTATCGATGTCAGGAAACCAGGAAGCCGGGGTGTACTCATCCATATTGCAGACATATCTGAAATCGTCGCCCAGGTATTTCTTGAGTTTGGGCAGATAGTAATCGAGTTCTGTCCGTCTGTTGGCAATCAGCAGATGTTTGCCGTCCTTGCCGAAATCGAACTGCACCAGCGGAATATCCTCAGTGTCAGGCGACAGGATATAACGGGTGATGTTAAAAGATTTGTCGGGGCTGCAGCCTGCCTCTTCCGCAAACTCTATCGCTCCATAAATGAGATTATGGACAGTCACATAGTCGGTTTCTTTCATTGTAACTCCGCGAAATGAGTCATTTATGAAGTTGTCCAGTTCCTGAGGATCCATGTTGAATCTGAAAGTGGAATCCTTCAGCCCAAGACAGAATGAGTCTATAAGGAAAACTCCCGCTGTCAATGTGCCTTTAGGATGGCACCTTGTGACTATTGCGATGGCCTCTCCTCCTTTTTCCCAATTTTCGTTGAGATAGCATTTGCCTGTCGGGAGATTCCTGACACGATTCTTTATATAACGTCAGTTCGACGAATTATTCTGTTCAGTATCAGAGATCCCGTCGAACTGACGTTACGATTTCTCCGAAATCCCTTTCCTTTTTCGTGTCACCCCTCTTAAATTCTCCCCTGCGTAGGGGAGAACTTACATCGGACTTCGTCCTCCATAGAGGTAATTCACTGAAATTCATTCCATTCATTTCATCGAATTCACGTTATATAGTCAATCTCGCTGAATGCCTTGGATTGATTCTTCTTTTTCTTCTTTTTACCCATAATCCAATCAATTATCAGAAGGCAAATTCAGCGTTTGTTTTTGAAATATGGGACCTTCGGTAATCAAAAACAGTTTTTTGATAATGCACATGTGCGGTAAATGAAACAAGGCAAACAGTATGAAATGCGGGAATAATTTTGCAACTTTGTAGAGTTTGGACGGATTTCGGAGAAAACAGGACAGGATTATGGAACAGGCAAGCAGGAGAAAATACCCGATAGGGGTGCAGACATTCGAAAGGATCGTGG
>CALVDR010000031.1 GCA_944326365.1 uncultured Bacteroidales bacterium
GATTTCGAAGAAATCGTAACGTCAGTTCGACGGAGTCTCTGGTACTGAGTAAAATAATTCGTCGAACTGACGTTAATTTAAGATAAAGCTATGAAAACCGATTTATTTCTAATGATGACAGCCGCCGCGGCCATGACAATGCTCGCGGCCGGCTGCAATGATGATCCTATCGCGCCGGACAATACCGATCCGGAGCCGGTCCCCGACTGGGTCGAAGTGGAAACATACGCAGGAGGCGAACTCGGCACAACATTCAATGTCTCCGCATCTGCATTCGAAGATCCGACACCGGCCGTGGAAAACGCCGGACTGGTCCAGGACTTCAAGCATGGAGAAATGATATTCGAGCACAATTTCGGTCCTACATCAGAGCCGTTCGACGGACTCGGACCTCTGTATCTGAGGACATCCTGCCTGATGTGTCACCCTGGATACGGCCATGGCAAGCGGACCACTTCCTACCGTTATGACGAGATGGGTAACGGCTATTTGCTCGTGCTTTATGACAAGCAGACAGGAGCATACCTGACATCCCTTACCGGAATGCCTCAGACCCAGGCCATCGCCCCGTTCAAAGCCCCGCTGGACGAAGAGAAAATCCTGATAAACTGGCTCGACTACACTGACGAATGGGGAAACAAGTTCCCTGACGGAGAGACATACGGTCTCATCTATCCGGAAGTGACCATACCTGCGGACGCATATTATGTACCTATCCAGGCCAGCAGAAACGGCCAGACCGTGGATCTGACAACGGACGAAGTCGGCATCCGCCTGGAGTCCACCATAGGTATCTATGGAAGCGGCCTGCTGGATGCCATCCCTGATGAAGCCCTGAAAGCCCAGTATGCGGATTCAGAGGCATATTTCAGGGAACAGGGACTTGATCCCGCAGAATACGTGAACCCTGCCTTCTTCAAGGACGGCGAATGGGTGAAACAATACTCGAACACCGTCCAGGGAAACGGGGAGCAGCATCCGTTCCGCTTCACATACGCACTCAGTCGCGGCGCACTTCAGGACGGTCCCGGGGCCAATGCCATCTGGAATATCACGAACGTGACCCGTTCGGACCGCAGATACCACTATATGACAGCGGCTTACGCCAATACAGCTTCGCAGGATCCTGATGTGCAGGCCGGCTTCTACCATTTCATAGACACTTATTTCCCGGACTACAAGGACAAGTGGAATACAGGAGATGTGGAAAAGGACATTTACAGTTTCCTGATGTCACAGGACCTTCCGGTGGAAATGACAGATGAGGAATACACGAACCTGATGATATGGCACAGGGGGCTGGCCGTGCCTGCAGCCAGGAATCTGGACGACCCGAAGGTGCAGAGGGGCCGTGAACTCTTCCGCCAGATAGGATGCGCCACCTGCCACAGACCGTCCTGGACTACCGGGGAGGACAATTACAATGACCCTAACCTCTTTTTCAAGGGAAATGAGCTTCCACGCTATCCTGACCAGACCATCTGGCCGTACAGCGACATGATGCAGCACAAGCTGTACATGAAAAACGACATCAGGGGAGACTGGTGCAGGACCACTCCTCTGTGGGGCCGCGGACTGTCCCTTGTATGTTCCGGACATCAGGACAGACTGCATGACTGCAGGGCGAGGAATGTCATCGAGGCCATCATGTGGCACGGAGCACAGAAAAGCCATGCCCGTGCATCCGTAGAAGAATTCCGGGAACTGAGCAAGGATGACCGCGATGCCATAGTCGAATTCATAAACTCCATCTGATCCGGTGACTTTGTATGTTTGAAAAGATCTGCAAATACCTCTCATTCGGCTCGATAGCCGTACTGGCCCTCTATATGGCCGCCATGACAGTCCTTGAAAAGTTCTCCGGCACGGAGGCGGCCATGCGGTGGGGCTATCATTCGGTTCCGTTCATCGTCCTTTGGGCAGTCACGGCAGTCTCCGGACTGGTATTTTACGTAATGAGAACCGAATGCAGGCATCTCGCCACATCAGGAATCCATCTTGCATTTGTTTTTATATTGTCAGGCGCTCTGATTACCCGCATTGACGGGGTGCAGGGCGCCCTTCATCTGAGAGTTGGGGCCGGACCCGCCACGGAATTCATGACAGAGGATATGCGGACCCTCTCTTTCCCGTTTTCCGTTTCTCTGGAAGACTTTGACATAGAATATTATCCGGGTACATACGCACCGACTGACTATGTCAGTCTGCTGAAGATCCAGGACGGGACAGAGGAGACGGAATTTACCGTAGCCATGAACAGGATCGCCAGATATCGCGGCTACAGATTCTATCAGTCCGGCTATGACGAGGACGGCCTAGGCTCCACTCTGGCTGTCAGCCATGACCCTGTCGGCGTACCGGTAACATACACAGGCTACGCGCTCCTGCTTCTGTCCATGGCCGGTTTCTTCTTCCAGAAGGACAGCCGTTTCAGGTCCGTGCTCAGTCGTATTTCGAGAAAAGCTGCAGCATCCGTGCTTTTTTTATGCTTCATGGCTGCAGCAGATGCCGGAGCTGAATCCGGACTTCCGGATGAAAGACCGGATGTCAGGACATCAGTGTCGCCGAAATGCCTCCCTGAAGAAATCGCTGACGAATACGGACGGATGTACATTTACTACAATGACAGAATCTGTCCTGTCCAGACCCTGGCCAGAGATTTCACCATGAAGCTATACGGGAAGGCATCATACAGGGGCATGACCCCGGAACAGGTACTGACAGGATGGATATTCTTTCCTGACAGCTGGTCCGAAACCCTGCCGCAGGATACCGGTACATCCGCCAAGGCTCTGAAAAAGGCCCGCGAAAAGCAGGAAACGGCGATGCTCGTCTGCACAGCCGGAATCCTGAAAATATTCCCTGTACAAGACGATACAGGCGCGGTAAGATGGTATTCTTCCGTGGACCGGCTCCCTGCGGGGATGGAGCCGGACCAATGGCTTTTTGTCCGCAAGGTGATGAGCCTGGCAGGGGAGTCCATTGTCAGGAAAGATTTTGCGGAGGCAGGGAATATTTTTGCTAAAGTCCGTGAATATCAGGAGAAAACGGCAGCCGGACTGCTCCCCGGCGACAGCCGCATTGCCGCGGAGCGGCTCTATAATTCCATTGAACGGCCCAAGGCCGTATCCATGGTATGCATTGTCGCAGGCATCATATTGTTTATCGTGTACTGCATGTCATCCGGATTCGGACGGGGTCTCAGGTACGCTGGCGCAGGCTTGTCCGGGGCGGTTTTCCTTTATCTGACGCTGGTGATGGGGCTGCGGTGGTACATTTCCGCGCATGTCCCGATGTCGGACGGGTTCGAGGTGATGCTGCTTCTGGCCTGGCATACGATGATGCTGGGCACTTTCGTGCAGAGAAAATTTCCGCTGATACTGCCTTTCGCGTTCCTGCTCGGGGGTTTCGCGCTTCTGGTGGCTTCGATAGGAGAGTCCGACCCTGCCATCGCTTATCTGATGCCGGTACTGTCATCCCCTCTGCTGTCGGTCCACGTGATGACGATGATGATTTCGTATACGCTGCTGGGGCTGGTGATGCTGAACGGAGTCATGGCTCTGGTGAAATACGGGCGGTCCCGGACCGGTATGGCCGATGCGGCGGATATGTCCCTGGCTGTTCTGTATCCCGCAGTCTTTTTCCTGGTAGCCGGGACATTCATCGGGGCAGTATGGGCGAATGTGTCATGGGGACGGTACTGGGCCTGGGATCCGAAAGAAGTATGGGCGCTGATCACGATTCTGGTCTATTCTTTCGCCCTTCACGGGCGGAGTCTGAAAGTCTTTTCGAATCCGCGGTTCTTCCACTGGTTCTGTGTGCTGGCTTTCCTGTGTGTCCTGGTCACTTATTTCGGGGTGAATTATTTTCTTGGCGGTCTCCACAGTTATAGCTAAATTTGCAATCCCAAATCGTGACTTAAATGAATTTTTCCGGAATCATCATAGGACTCTGCACATTCCTGATCATCGGAGTGTGCCACCCTCTGGTCATCAAGGCTGAGTACCATCTCGGGAAAGGCTGCTGGTGGCTTTTCCTTCTGGCCGGTATCGGCTTCGCGGCATTGTCGCTTTTCGTGGAAAGCATGGTCTGGTCCACTATTGCAGGAGTGGCCGCCTTTTCTTCCTTCTGGTCCATACTGGAGCTTTTCGAACAGGAAAAACGTGTGAAAAGGGGCTGGTTCCCGGCCAATCCGCGGAAGCAGTCAGGGAAGAAAAAATAGCCTGCGCCCTGCGGAACGTTCCGTTACCCTGTCTTACAGGTATTTCCGGTACATTCTTCTGTAAAAGATATACATCGGTTTCCGGGATTTGCCTTAAATTTGCACCGTGACTTGAAATGCCGTCCCTGTACGATCGCCGCGGACGGGATGAAAAAATTCATACAGGAGATTTTATTATGAAAATCATAGCAAATCAGGAATTCGGCGGAGAGAGGCCGCTTTTCGCGTCTCATGACCTCCGCCTGGAGAATGTCATCATCAGGGAAGGGGAGTCTGCCATCAAGGAATGCAGCAATATCGAAGCAGAAAACTGCCGCTTCGAGGGAAACTACCCGTTCTGGCATGTACACGGCTTCACTATCAGGAACTGCTATTTCGCGGTAGGAGGCAGGTCTGCCCTCTGGTACTCCGACCATCTGAAAATGTCCGATACCGTGATAGATGCACCGAAAATGTTCCGCGAGATGTACGATATCGAAATCGAAAATGTCGTTATAAACGATGCCGACGAGATCTTCTGGAGATGTCGTGACATCAGGGTGAAGAATCTGAAGATCCATGACGGCACGTATCCGTTCATGTTCAGCGAGAACATCTGCGTGGACGGACTGGAAAGCGACAGCAAATATGTCTTCCAGTATGTGAAGAATGTCGAGATACATCATGCGAAGATCACCACGAAGGACGCTTTCTGGGAAGTGGAGAATGTCACCATATACGATTCCGAACTGAACGGGGAATATTTAGGCTGGCATTCGAAGAATCTCCGTCTGGTGAACTGTCATATCAGCGGGGAACAGCCTCTCTGCTATGCACATGACCTGGTCCTGGAGAACTGCACTTTCGACCCTTCCTGTGACAGGGCTTTCGAATACAGCACGCTGAAAGCCGACATACGCGGAGCTGTCACGAATATCAAGAATCCTATGTCAGGCCATATCGTAGCCGACAGCATCGGTTCGGTGACTATCGATGAAAACATCAAGGCTCCGGCCGACTGTCTGATAGAAATCCGCAAATAAGAACAATATATGCAATACGATTTTGACGAGATAGTCCCGCGGCGCGGGACCAATTCCTATAAATGGGACAATGCCCCGGAGGGCGTATTGCCGCTTTGGGTGGCCGATATGGATTTCAGGACGGCGAAGCCTGTGACCGATGCCTTGCAGAAACGTGTCGCCCACGGCATTTTCGGATACACCAAGGTCCCGCAGGAGTATTATGACGCAGTCATAGGATGGTTCGGCCGCAGGCATGGACTGCATATCGAAAAGGACTGGATCATCTATACTTCCGGAGTAGTGCCTGCCGTTTCGGCGATTCTCAAGGCCATGACTGTCCCGGGAGACAAGGTCCTGCTTCTGACACCTGTTTACAACTGTTTCTATTCCTCTATCAGAAACAACGGCTGCGAGGCGGCATCCTGTCCGCTGGTCCGTACGGGAGACACGTACACCATAGATTTCGATGACTTCGAGACGAAAGCTTCGGATCCGAAGGTGAAAGTCTTCATCCTCTGCAGCCCTCACAATCCTGCAGGCCGTGTATGGACCAGGGAAGAACTGGCCAGAATGGGGAAAATCTGCCTGAAACACGGTGTCTTCATCATTTCCGATGAGATCCACTGCGAGCTGGTCTATCCTGGCTGCACGCACATCCCGTTCGCTTCGCTTTCGGAAGATTTCCGCAAGAATTCCGCCACCTGCATCTCTCCGAGCAAGGCTTTCAACATCGCCGGACTGCAGATCGCGAATATCGTCGCAGCTGATCCGGAAATACGTGCTAAGATAGACCGTGCGATAAACATCAACGAAGTGTGCGACGTGAATCCTTTCGGAGTCATTGCCACGATAGCGGCCTACAACGAAGGTGAAGAGTGGCTGGAGCAGCTTCTGGCCTATCTGAAAGGAAACTATGACTTCATGCAGGAATTCTGCAGGAAGAATCTGCCGGAATTTCCGGTGGCCAGACTGGAAGGCACATACCTGGCATGGATGGACTGCAGAGTCCTCGGCATGGCATCGGAGGCTCTGGAGGAAGACCTGAAAGAAAAGGCCGGTATCTGGCTGAATGCCGGAGCCATGTACGGACCGGAAGGCGAGGGATACCAGCGATGGAATCTGGCTTGTCCGCGCGCACGTCTGGCAGAGGCCCTGGAAAGGTTCCGCACCTATGTCCGGGCGAAAGGCTTATAGCAGATTGAATTGCCGGAAGCCGGAGGGCATTTCCGTTTCATTTCCGGAAACCGGCCTGCCTGTCTTCAGACCCGGGCTTCGCCGGTTCCACATGGATGCTGATGAAAGCCCCGCTGCCGAGCAGTTCTTTCAGCCTGGTTTCCATTTCGCGAGTGACGGCATGGGACTGTTCCACCGTCATTTTCCCGTCCATCCTCACGTGCACGTCCATGGCACAGTTGTTTCCTATGCGTCTGGTCCTCAGGTTATGGGGACTGCTCACCTCCGGGAATGACAGCAGGATGTCGGTGATCTGTTTCTCCGTATCGTCAGGCAGGGAAGCCTCTATCAGTTCGTCAATGCACGGCTTGAACAGCTTGTAGGCCACCTTGATGATGAAAAAGCTCACCACCACGGCTGCTATCGGGTCCAGCACCCTCCATTTCTCTCCCAGAAGGATGGCTCCGCCAATGCCGATGGCCGTTCCTATCGACGAGAGCGCGTCGCTCCTGTGGTGCCAGGCATTCGCCACCACCGACTTTGAATTCACCTTTTCCCCGACTATCCTGGTGTATTGGTACAATGCCTCTTTCGATACGATGGAGATCAGCGCAGCCCACAATGCTATCATGCCAGGCTCTTCCAATGCCTGCCCGTGCAGGAAACCCCATATCGACTTCGCCCCGTTCCAGAAAATGCCGGCACCTACGAAAAAGAGGATGAGCCCTATGATGGCTGTCGCCAATGTTTCGTATTTCCCGTGTCCGAAGTCGTGGTCCTTGTCCTGCGGCTTGTTCGCGATCTTCACGAAAATGATGACGATGATATCCGTGATGAAATCCGACAGCGAATGTACCGCATCGGCTATCATAGCGGCACTCTGTCCTATGACGCCGGCGGCGAACTTGAAAACCAGAAGCAGCAGATTCGTGATGCTTCCTATGATGGTGACCCTGAAGATTTTCCTTTCACGGGTCCTGATGTCCGATACGTTCATCTTGAAAGAATTCCAAACGAGCGCCAAATATAGGATAAATTTGTCTTTATTTCCAGAAAACCAAAAATAAATTAACGAGGGTGGGTCAAAAGGGTACTTTCTGCGTTATACTTGATTCGAAAATCCTCATGTACACCGGTACACCGCGGTTTTCTCATCTTCGCAGGCCTTGAAATCCCTCCTTTTGACCCACTCTCGAACTTTTGTAATCGTTTGAACCGATTCGTTATATCCCGAAGTCGAAATATATCATGAACTGACATCTGCATATTGGTGTCTTGGTGGTAGAATCATTTCCATATGCCAGCACTCCCGGCAAATACACTTCACCGTTGTTGTAATACCCGTTACTGTCAGACATGAAATATATCGGCTGACCGTCAACTGTCGAATATCCGGTGTAGCTTTCGTTCGGCAGGGCGGATACCACATTTGAATTTTCTATGGTAGAGAACTGCAGATAAAGATACTGGCTGTCAGTATCGGTAAGTACGTATCCCTTGTTTTCCATAATCGACATCAGTTCGGCGTTCTGGTTCAGTTCAAAAGATATCCTGAAGATTTTCTCCCCGGATGCAATCCTTTCCACGGACTGGTAGTTATACATTGTACTGAATCCGAAATCGTAAAGAACCATGTTCATGCTTCCATCCATGAGATCCTCCCAGGACGCATCGTCAGGAATATGTGCATCTGCTGTCAGGTCAAGTCTTTCCGTGACCATTTTACCTCCTTCGCCGAATACTGCTGCCATTATGGTATAACCGGTCCCCGGATAGATTATCTCATCTTTGAACAAGAGCTGGCATCCGGTTTCGGAATTCGCCTCCGCTACAAGATTATCAACCAGTATTTCTCCATATCGGGCTATGATTTCCTGAGTGCTAAATGTGCTTTCCAGAACATTGAAATACGATGTCGGTTTGGCTATTATTGTGATACCTGCTGCATCTTCAGTGAATAGAGTGAAAGCCAGCCCGTTGTCATAATTGCCTCCTTCGTAGAATGTTCCATTGCCGATGAAGTCCTTTATGACAGGTTCTGTTCCAGACGCTTCGGCTGTCGTGAGCTTGTATTCGCTGATAGAGCCGATAGACTTTCCGGCAGCATTGCAGTAGCTTACGGCGAGTACATATTCGGTTCCAGCCATGATATTCTGTCCCCATCCGGAACTGTTGTATGCCTGATCAAGCGTGAACTGCGCCGTGCCGTCCGTGCAGGTGCATATCTCCGTGTAGTCGAGGATATTCCTCCATGCCAGGATTCCGGACTCCTCGTCTTCGCCGAATTTCTCCCATTCCGACACAGGCATGACAGCTGCCTTGACGCCCAATCCTTCTGCGGCAGAAACTGACGCTGAAATGGAAGTCGCCCCTGCGGCATGGTCTTTCAATACGATATCCTGTGCAGGCGTGAATGCGAAAGTCTCGACAGTCCTGATTTCGTTCCTAAGGACTTCGATACTGTTCCGGGTAGTCTGTATCCCCACATTCCCGTCGGCATCTTCCATGATCAGCGTGATGCCTTCCGCGTACGTCCTGGCAGGAACCGCGAAATAGAAATCATGAGGTTCAGGACCCAGCTGCGTGTAGATATTGTCTATGCTGATAGTGTTGTCTATCTGGTACCATCCGTCATCCATGATGTCATAGCTGTCCTGAAGAGTCCCGTTTCTGAGATCTTCCAGCGGAATGGATATGCCTCCGGCGATATACGCACCGTCATTTGAAGATAGGAAAATGCTTTTCAATGTATTGGCGGACTCGCCCGTAATACTGAAATGCAGCAACCCTCCCACATTCTGGAAATATAGGTTTTCGTCAGTGCTGTAGGCTATCATCGAGTTTGCCCATTGTCCGAAACTGTTGTCTCCGCCGTAGAGCTGGTAGTTGTTGTAGATAATGATGTAACGGCTTTCGTCATATTGCCCGTCATAGTCTGAATATGAAGCGAAATACTCGTCACTCGCAATTACTCCTTCCACTGTCGCCGTTGTCGGATTGTCAGGGTCGATTTGTATGTTATAGTCCATCCCGTTGATCATGACCACATCGCCTTCAGACCACAGTACAGACTGTCCGTCTTCCCCGAGATATGTCTTCGAGTCAGGTGACCCTCCGTAGAGGGTCAATGTCACCGTCTCCGCCTTCTGCCCCGTCTGCGGCGGTGCAGGTTCGTCCACCTTGCTGCACTGTATGGCAGCCATAGAGATACCGGCCAATGCCATGACCTGTACCAGTCCCGATAAATATGATTTATGGTTTACCATGATATGATTTCGTTGTTGTTGTCAAAACTTTCCGTACTCAGACCGTTCCTTTCGTATGTTTCTCCGTAGTTTTCGAAGTATACTCTTATATGTCCGTTACTTATATCGTTTGCCAGGAATTCGTCGCTTCCGTAGCTCAGATTCACTCCCATATAGAAGTCGTAGTATGTTTCACCGTCCGTATTGGCATAGCCGTAATTGTTGGTGAAATATGTAGGGTATCCTCCGTACAGGAATCCGGACCAGCTCTCGTTAGGCAGCATGGAGATGTTGTTGTTGCTGTCCATTGCCATGTACAGATAGTATGTCCCGTCGTCAGCAGGTTCCAGCCCGTAATTCCGTAGCTCTCTGACTATGGACTCATCTCTGTTCATGGACAGCGGTACTCTGAATATGTCCCGGTCGGACATCCTGTCGACTATGATATTCTCAGCTTCATAATAGATCCCGATATTTCCCCAGAGTTCGACGGTCAGTCTTCCGGTCATGGAGACGATTTCCCATTGCGCATCTTCCGGGATGCGTTCCGGAATCGTGATATTTATACTGTCAAATGCTGTGAAGCCGCCGTCTCCTGTAGCCATGACCATTATGAAATATTCTGAGCCGGGGTACAGGAATTCAGGGATATTTACGAATACGAGCGAGCCGTTGTTGGCCTCTTTCACGCCATATGCACCGACTGCCTGACCGTAAGATGCCATGATCTCGGTATCACTCATGCCCTTGCCGGTGAGGGATTCATAGAAACTTGCAGAGTTCATGAAAACTGAAATACCTGCAGCATCGGCCGATGCAATGGATATATCAACCCTGTTCCCGTATTGCCCGCCTTCCATGCCGTAAGAGTAACCGGTGATTTCTATGGTAGGGACAGTGCCCGTCGGCTCTGCTGTAGCCATTTCAGTCAGAGCTATATTCCCGAGAACTTCTCCGGTAGCAGGGGACAGGTATGCCGCTGCCATGATATAGTCAGTGGATGGGGTTATGGTGGCATTCTGCCCCAATTCATCCTTGCCGAGATTTACGGTTCCCTCTGAAGGGATGGTATACGGCGCATCATTTATCAGACTCCGTATAAAATCGTCTTTCGTTTCCTCAGGCCAAGCTTCGTATATGCTGCGGGTGACGAGTGCCACACCTACAGGGATTCCAGGTTCTGCGCTCACATTTACGGAAAGGGATGCCATTTCATTGGATACCACGTTTATTTCCGGTGCAGGGGCAGGTTCGAACTCGAACGGCTCCATCGGTACCAGATTCGAGCGGCGGACATCTACCGGGTTTTCAGTCCGTTTGAATCCCACATTCCCGTCAGTGTCTTCGATGATGAGTGTTATGCCCTTTTCGTATGTCTGGGCAGATACTATGAAGTGGAAATATCCCGGCTCTGTTCCCAACCCTGTGTATATTTCCTGCAAGAGTACGTAGTTTGATCCCCAGGAGCATTCATAGCTGTCCTTGAGTTCTCCGCTTATGACATCATCTACTGGTATCTGCAGTTCTCCTGACATGTACTTTTCCGTATCGTTGTTGACTACGGTTATGGACTTTATTTCGGTAGATGCATTTCCGGTAAGACCTATACGCAGAATACCTGCTACATTCTTGAATTCGATGTCGGTAGTCTTGCTGAAGGCTACCATTGGATTGCAATGGTATGTATCAAAAGAATTTTCGTGATATTCCTGCCAGTCGTCCAGCCAGATGGCATAGTACCCTTCGTCCTCGTAGTATCCGGTTATATTCCCGTACATGGCATGGTACTCGTCGCTTTCAGCTACTCCGGGGACAGTAGCCATGTATGGATTTTCAGGGTCGGGAATGACCTGATATTCGCTGTCGTTTATCCATATCATGTCCCCTTCGTTCCAGAGCACCGCTCCGTTCTCTCCCAGGGAAGTCCTGGTGTCCGGAGCCTCTCCCCTGATCGTCAGTGTGACTGTCTTTCCGGAAGGCCCGGCTTCCTCTTCAGGTTCGTTGATCTTGCTGCACTGAGCCAGGCTCAACATCGCACAGCCGGCCACACACAGAACCGACAGGCTTTTGATGAATGTCTTTTCCATATTACCAAGGTTGATTTCCGTTAATTATGAAGTCTTCCGTGCCTATGCCCCCGGAGACATAGCCCTCACGAGGCCCTGTGAAATGGAGTCGTATGTTTCCCTGGGCGTACTGTTCGAGGACTGTGCGGTCCTCTCCCGGATAGCACAGGAATATCGGTATGTCCAGATTCGTGAATCCGTTGTCTTCAATATAGCATGAGCCGATACTGTTCGCCACTGCGAAAAGTTCCTCCTGCCCAGGGGTGTCGAATCCGATATAACTGCAGAGCGGGAAGATGGTCGCCGTCCCGTTCATGTTTTCACAGATATGGAAGTAAATGTATTTCTTTTCCCCGTCGTCTGTCAGCCGCAGTCCTGCTTCTTCGAACATGTCCCGGATTCCCTGGTCATCATTTTTGAAGACCACACGGTATATCAGACGGTCCTGAAGTTTCTCTACCGTGAGAGAACTCTGCGTGAACCAGATATTGCGGTCTGTCTCTTCAACGTAAACATCGAAATAAAGTTCTCCGTCAGCTGCTGCAGGCTCCCAGACTGCGTTTTCAGGTATGTATTCAGGTGAAGTCCTGATATCTGTCTTTATGGCGATCTGTCCGTCTTCACCCATGGCAGCACCGATGGCGGTATATTCAGTTTCAGGATATACCCATGGGAAATTCATTGAGCCGAGACTGAGTGAGCATCCGCCTCCGTTCGCCTGCGTGACAATCTCCGGATCATCTGTGAAGGCCCCATAGTTCATCAGGATCTCCGTATCGCTGAAACCGGTGCTTGCCAGTGTCCGGTAACTGTATGTCGTCAGGACTGCTATCCGCAGTCCGGTGGCATTGGCTGTGGATATGGTGAAATTGTAGCCGTTCCTGTCTCCTCCATTGTATATGAATCCATCCAGCCGGAATTCCAGGACTTCAGGAGCTGCTCCTTCCCCCTCTTCCGTGGTGAAATCGTAAAATGCAGGGATGCCGATGCAAGTTCCCCAGCTCGGATCATAATATGAAGCCACGATGGTGTAGCCTGTTCCTGCCAGCATGCCGTTCATGGCTCCGTAGGGATCCATGTACCGGTCCCATCCGAAATCCGCTGTCCCTGCAGTGTTCACAACCTTATTCTCCGAATCGGAAACAGCCAGCGCCTGTCTGGCGAATTCGTATTTTTCCTTTTCCGTAGGGTAGTTTTCCAGAACAGCTGTGGAGACGATGGCGGTACGTACAATCATACCCGGTTCCCCGTTCACCGTGAATGATACTGAAGTGGACTGAGGCGATACCGTAGAAGCATCCACTTCCGGATTCATGAGGGTGAATTCGAAATCTTCCATAGGCACGATATGCGAACGGTTCACGGTGATGCTCCTTGCCGTCCTTTTCACTGAAGTATTCCCGTCACTGTCCGTAATGTAGAAACTGAAGCCGTTTTCGTATGTCCCCGGAGCTATTATGAAATAGAAGTACTCCGGTTCGGTGCCGAGTGAGACTTTCGCATCGTAAATACTTTTGTAGTAATAGAAGTCGGAATCGTAGAAACCGTATGAATCTTTCAGTTCACCGGACCTGATATCTTCCGAAGGTATCTGTATGGTGCCGCTGAGAGGCGTGTCATCATTCGACGTCATTGTTATATTTACGATTTCGGCATCGCCGGTGATCCCGAGCCTGACTATACCTCCGACATTCCTGAACGACAGTTCGGGAGTGGTGCTGTATGCCACCATCGGATTGCCTGACAGATCGGAATGTCCGTCAATATTTTTATAATACTGGTCAGTACTGATCCATACTCCGATAGAATTGTAATCATACATACGTGAGTCCGGGTAGGTGGCAAAATACTCGTCAGCCTCTGTCACGCCGTTCACGATACCTTTTGTCGGATCTTCAGGATCCGGGGTCACCTGGTGATATTCTCCGTTTATGTATACGGCGTCGTACTCTTCCCAGACCACTGCTCCGTTTTCTCCGAGGTATGTCTTGGTATCGGATGGGACGGGCTGTTCTCCGCGGATGGTCAGTGTGACCGTCTTCTTTTCTTCCTGAATTTCAGGTTCATCGAACTGTTTGCATTGAGTCATGCTCAATAGAGGGCTGCCCAGAACACACAAAATGAGCATATCCCTGAAGAGTTTCGTTCTCATGTCGGAAAAATTGATATGTGATTTGATTATTAAGTTCCGGTTTTGTCTGGTTTTCGTTCTGTAAAGTTAATTATTTTTTCTTTTTGACAAATATTATTTTATGTGTAAGTTTGTCGTGGAATTCTTTAAAACGGATATCGGGATGAAGAGAAACTTCGAAAAGAACCTTGCTGCGGCAGTGCCTGTCATTGCGGCAGCTGCAGTGCCGGCGGCATTGCACGCCGAGGCTCCGGCGGATGCCTCCAGGCGTGCGGAAAACAGGCCGAACATCATTTATATCATGACGGACCAGCAATGTGCGGCTGCGATGAGCTGCGCCGGGAACATGGACGTATCGACTCCGAATATGGACAGGCTGGCCGAACACGGTATCAGGTTTGTGAATGCATATTGTGCCATGCCTCTGAGCGGACCGGCGAGAGGGGCGATGTTTACAGGATACATGCCGAGCGAGACCGGAATCATAGAGAATGATATCCCGATTCCTGATTCCCTGCAGAACAGGACTCTGGGTACTCTCGTCGGTGAGGCCGGGTACGACTGCGCCTACGCCGGCAAGTGGCATGTACATACTGTCGACCTGCCGTCGGAGTTCGCCTTCGGATTCAGGAATCTGCACGGGCACACCGACATAGGTCTGGCTGAAGCGTGCATAGACTATCTCAGGGAAGATCACGACAGCCCGTTCTTTCTCGTGGCTTCGTATATAAACCCTCATAATATCTGCGAATTTGCCAGAAACCAGAATACTCCGCTCGCACGTATCCCGGATTTTACCCTTGAAGACTGTCCGGCCCTTCCGGCCAATTATGCAGTGAATCCGTATGATGCTTCGGTCCTGCAGTTCGAAAAGCGCCAGAGTTACGCTCTGTATCCGTCGCAGGATTTCAGGCCTGATGACTGGAGACGTTACCGCTATGCCTATTACCGTCTGGTAGAGGCCGTGGATGCGGAGATAGGTAAGATCATAGATGAAATCGACAGACAGAATCTCTGGGAAAATACCGTGATCATCTTCACAAGCGACCACGGTGACGGCTGCGGCGCCCACCAGTGGAACCAGAAGACCGTACTTTATGAAGAAGTGGCCAATATCCCTCTGATCGTGTGTCTGCCGGGCGGAAAGAATGCCGGTACAGTGCTGCCCCAGCTGATAAACAACGGTGTGGACCTTATGCCTTCTGTTTGCGACTGGGCCGGTGCGGAAGTGCCGGAAGGCAGGTCAGGTCTCAGTATCAGGGCTGTGGCGGAATCAGGCGATGCTTCTCTTCCGCTGCGGGACTATGTGGTGACGGAAACGAACTTCAACCAGACTGCCGGAACTCTCGGCTGGATGGTCCGCACTTCCAAGTACAAATACGTCCTCTATGACAAGGGACAGTATCGTGAACAGCTTTACGATATGGACACAGACAGGGGCGAGATGGTGAATCTGGCAGTGGATGCACGCTATGCTGACATAGTGAAAGAGCACCGTGCCATGCTTCGCGAATGGATGGAAACGCATCCCGGTCCAGGCCGCGCCCGCCATTTCCGTTTCATACCGGAATAGGTTTGTGATAACTTTGCAAAAACACGGAATTACGACGATATGGAAGAATTCGCTCAGACGCAGGACAATCCTGCCGGAATCGATCTCGTATATCTTTGGGTAGACGGCAATGACCCGAAGTGGCAGGCCAGGCGGAACGCTTTTCTCGGCAGACCTGTGGAAGACAAGCCTACTGACTGCAAAGGGCGATACGCCGATAATGACGAACTCAAATACAGTTTGCGTTCCGTGGAGATGTATGCGCCATGGATAAGGAGGATATTCATCGTGACTGACGCCCAGGTGCCGGAGTGGCTGGATCTGTCGAATCCGAAAATCAGGATTGTCGACCATACCGAGATCATGCCGGAAGTCTGTCTTCCGTCGTACAATTCAAGCGTGATAGAGCACTTCCTGTATAAAATACCAGGGCTTTCCGAACGTTTCCTGTTTGCAAACGACGATATGTTCCTGAACAAGCCGGTCAGTCCTGAAACGTTTTACGCTGAAGACGGGCTGCCGGTTATCCGGATCACCTACAGCAGGCTGAGGGACTGGTTACTGATGTTCAAGAAAAGGTTTTTCGGAGTACCTTTGAAGAATTATGTCAGGATCATAAGGAATTCTGCCGAGCTGGTCCGGAAAAAATTCGGTACATACTACAACGTGAAGCCGCATCACAACATCGATGCATATCTGAAGAGTGACTGCCGCCGCGCCGAACTCATGTTTGAAGACGAGATAGGCAGGACGCTCTCGAATCATGTGCGCAATGAGGACGACATACAGCGCAGCCTTTATACTTTCGTCGCCATAGCGGAAAAAAGATGTCATCTGCTTCCTGTGACGCAGAAGACATCTTTCAGATTCCATATCCAGAACAGGAAACACTACGCGAAACTGAAAAGGTACGACCCTGTCTTCTTCTGCATGAACGATTCAGAATATGCGGATGACGGAGACAGGGCCAGGGTAAAGGATTTCCTTGCCAGACGTTTCCCGGAGAAGTCGCAGTTTGAAAAGCAGTAAGAAATCAGAGTTCGAAACCTGATTTTTCAGGGAGAATCGACGCGAAGGCCTTTCCCAGATTTTCCATGACCTGGGCGTAGTTGCGGATGTGTACGTTGTCATTCAGGCACACCAGACTGTATGACTGTTCGCGTATGGCCTTTATGGCCTGTCCGGACTTTATCAGCAGCGGAAACATCTTCGTGTCTGAATAAGTGTTGTACGGCTCGAAATTCCCTTTGCATATCTGCCATGTACGGAAAAGTTCCGGAGTATAGTCATTCATGGCTCGGAACCTGTTTGAAGACGCAGCAGTCAGTTCCTCGCCGACAGCGGACCATACTTCTTCGAATGTGCTTTTCAGGTACGGCTGTGCGTTGTGCGGAGTCCGCAGCGGAATGAATTTGCCATAAGGCTTCAGTATGTAGTTCCAGCGCGCCTTGGAGCCGTAGCCGCTGTAGAACCACTTGTCGTGGTCGCGTTCCATCACTTCTTTCTTGTCGAAGTGCCGGTTTATGATTTTTATGCTGTTTTCAAGGGTCCTGTACCATTGGGACCATGACGGATTGTACTTGAAAGCGGCAATGTCGCATGGCAGTCCGTTTCTGAAAAAACGTTCTGTGCCGATTTTGTTTATAATATAGAAATCGTCGTTGAAGTACACGAAATGCTCTGCCAGTCCGGGTATCCTGTGCATATAATACTCGATGACGACGGAATTGAAAGTAGGCAGGAACCTGGCCGGAATATAATCCTTGTGGCTTACCATGTTTATCTTCGGGTTGCTCGTGTCGAGCCATTCAGGTTTCTGCCCGCTGGTCACGAAATGTATCTTGCGTACCCAGGGGGCGAATTTCTCCACTCCGCGGAACCAGTATTTCAGGAAACCGTAATCACGGAACCTGGCTTCGGACACTCCGTTCCTTATATTGTTCCTGTCACCGGAATACTTGCTGAATTCTTTCTGCCATTCAGGGTCGTTCATGTCGACCCACGTGACTACAAAATCTATATCCATAATATTGACGGTTTGCTGACGGTTATGCGGTTCTGTATCCGGCGGTGAAACGTCTGTAGCCGGAAGTGTCTTTGTTGAACATGAACTGAAGCCGTTTGATCATCAGGCTGAAATACTGTTTCAGGACAGAATATCTCTTATAGTCCGTGCCTTCGTTGAACATCACTACAGGGTATCTGTCAAGTTTTTTGTTTTCGGCTGTCAGGAATACATTCAGCAGTCTTTCCGCCATGAATCCGTAGACTCTTTGCTGGTATTTCGAATGTGAGGAAATGTCCAGCTTTCCCTCCAGCCTGAAGAGTATTCCGAACAGCCACGAGCAGTACCGGTCAAAATCATTCCACGACATGACGAACATGTTGTATGGAGAATATTCATTGCCCAGCATCACTTTGTCGAAAGCATCGAGGTACTGGCTGGAAGATTCCGCTATGGTCTTTCTTAAAAGATAAAGATCGCTCTCCGAATGCCGTTTGCAATAATCCCTGAATACGGTCCGGTTCATTGTCTTCGGCACGGATACGACGGTTTCCCCGTCTATGAGTCTTTTCCTTGTTTCTTCCGGCAAAGTGAAATCGAATGAATCCATCTTGCCGACAGACTCGTTTTTCGCATAATATATGTCAGGCACGGTATGATGGAAATCAAAATACCTGCGGTAATGGCACAGGCCGATGAAATCAGTCCCTTTGAGATTTTTCCATGCCCAGTACAGTGCCGTGAGTTCGCAGAAATAAGGGTTCCTGTCGCTGATATTGTCCCCGGTATCGTCGCCGGCCATGCCCAGATCGATGTCAGACAAGCTTTTACCGGCATGGACAGGCATATACACGTCATCCTTGTATACCCTGTCCTTCTTGTGGTGTACTACTAAAATCCTGAATGTCTTTTCTTCCATAAGCTTCTAATGGAGGGATTACCCGCCCGTCGTGTCTCAACGCAGAAAACGTTTTTTCTTCTGGAAATGAATGTTCTGATATGAGCTGAGGGTCATATTGAGGAGCTTCCGGTTTCTTCCCACCCTGTACGGCATGAAGTAGAATTTTTTCATGATCTTGCACTCGGCCCCATACTTTTCGGCTCTGGTGACAATATCTTCAACCACGGCATATTCCTCCTCCGTGAGCGGTTTGTGCCAGCGGAGACTGTTTATGAACATGTTGTAGATTTCCGACAGGAAGTATCTCTGGTTCGATACCGTTATTACGCTGTTCCGGGCATATGACTTATCCATGTAGTCAAGCACGAAACTGATGACTTTCAGCACGTGGCTGTAGTTCCTTATCAGTGAACGGGCGCTTGTCGACTGGTCGCCGCGTCCTATAAAATAATAATACAGATACAGGTCGAAGACAATGAAGTCCTTTATTCTGTCAATAGGAAGGAAACAATACTGGATATCGGTGTAGCATATCCCTTCTATGTGCTTCAGTCCTACCTCGCGCAGAATCTCGGTCCTGTATGCCATGCTGTGCATGTTGAACTCCCGGCCTTTGGCGTAAGCCTCTATCTCGAAATCCTGCATTTTGTAGACTTTGTTGTATTCGACGGTGTCGAAAGGGAATTTCTTTATGTCGACGTCCCCGTTCTTCTTCACCCTGTATTCTGTCCTCAATGTCACGAACAGGTCGGTATCACATGTCTCAAGCCTTTTCAACAGTTCGGCCAGTGCCTGTGTGTCCATCCAGTCATCGGCATCGAGCATCCTGAGATATTTGCCTTTGGCAATGGCAAGGGCGGCATTGATGCATGAGCCGTAGTGGCCGTTGGCCTTGTCGATGACGGTTATTATGTCCGGGCGTTTCTTCTCGTACTCGCGTATAATCCCGAGGGAGTTGTCCGTGCTGCCGTCATTGACGACAATGACTTCAAGAGTGGCCGGAATCGAGTCATCCGTTACCGTGTCCAGACATCTCGCTATGTATTTCTCCATGTTATACGTCGGGACGACCAATGATAATAGCTTCTCCATATATTCCATGATATTAAATTGCTGCCAGATAAATGATGCGTTCCGGATCAGTCGATATCCATGTCGAGGACCTTTTCTATGATCGGAGCCATGTCGTAATATTTATATTCGGCAAGCCTGCCGCCGAATATGACTCTTGTTTCTTTGTCTGCCAGTGCCTTGTATTTCAGATGCAGTTCGTTGTTCCTGGAATCGTTTATCGGATAATACGGTTCGAGATTTTCATTCCATTCGATGGAGTATTCTCTGGAAATGATGGTTTTCGCGCACTTTCCGACATCTTCGCCGAACATTTCGAAATGTTTGTGTTCGATCACTCTGGTGTAAGGGACATCCTTGTCGGTGTAGTTTACGACGGCATTTCCCTGATAGTTCGGGCAGTCCAGTTCTTCTTCCTCGAAATAGACAGTCCTGTATTCCAGTTTCCCGAACCGGTAGTTGTAGAATTCGTCTATTTTCCCGGTAAAGACTATCTTTTCGGCTATCTGCTCCCAATGTTCCCTGTTTTCAAAGAAATCGGTGTCCGTGATGACTTCCGTGCCGTCCAGCAGCCCTTCGATGAGCTTGTTGTAGCCTCCGATCGGAATGCCCTGGTACTTGTCGCTGAAATAATTGTTGTCATATACGAATCTTACCGGAAGCCTTCTGATGATAAATGACGGAAGTTCGGTACATTTCCTTCCCCATTGTTTTTCAGTATAGCCTTTGATGAGTTTTTCGTAAAGGTCGGCGCCTATCAGCGATATGGCCTGTTCCTCAAGATTGGCCGGTTCCTTGCTTTCGGACAATGCGATTTTCTCCAGCATTTCCTGACGCTGGCTGTTTATTTTGTCCATGGCTTCCGCAGGTGTGGTGACTCCCCACATCTGGTAGAAAGTGTTCATGTTGAAAGGCAGGTTGAACAGCCGGCCTTTGTAGTTGGCTATCGGGGAATTCGTATATCTGTTGAATTCCACGATTCCGTTTACGAAATCCCATACCTTCTTGTTCGACGTATGGAAGATATGTGCCCCGTATTTATGGACATTTATGCCGTCCTTGTTCTCGCAGTATATATTGCCGCCGGTATGGCTGCGCTTGTCTATTACCAGACATTTCTTTCCGGCCTGCCTTGCCTTGTATGCGAAAGTAGCTCCGAACAGACCGCTGCCCACTATTAAATAATCGAATTTATGCATTATTTAATGAAATTGTTTGATTTTATTTAAATTTTGTTCAAATCGGCGTCAAATATAGTTCTTTGCCTGCTTATTTCAAAACCTGTCGGAAATCCCTTCGGAACATTTTATCTATTATGAAAGAAAGACAAAGAAAGAGGGATTTGCCCGCTACGGCAAATCCCTCTTGTCACTTATTTCGCGTTCTCGTCCTTAATCACAGCCTGCGCCGCAGCCAGACGTGCGATAGGTACGCGGAACGGCGAGCATGAAACGTAGTTCAGACCGATCTTGTAGCAGAATTCCACTGAAGCAGGGTCGCCTCCGTGCTCTCCGCAGATACCGCATTTCAGGTCCGGACGTGTCTCGCGGCCCGAAGTCACGGCATAGTCGATCAGTTTGCCCACAGCTTTCGTGTCGAGGGTCTGGAACGGGTCGTTGTCCAGGATCTTGTTCCCGAGATAGTCGCCCATGAATGTCCCGACATCATCGCGTGAGAATCCGAATGTCATCTGGGTCAGGTCATTCGTACCGAATGAGAAGAACTCTGCGGTCTTGGCCATCCTGTCGGCTGTCAGGGCGGCGCGAGGAATTTCGATCATCGTACCGAACTTGTAGTCGATATGCTGGTTCGTGGCAGCTTCCACCTCGGCTTTCACCTTCACGCAGATGGCTTTCTGGAATTTCAGCTCCCTCTGTGATACAGTCACCGGTATCATGATTTCAGGCATAGGATGAAGTCCCTCCTCCTGGAGTTCCGCCGCTGCAGTGAAGATGGCCCTGAACTGTGTCTCGGAAATCATCGGGTATGTCACGTGGAGTCGCACGCCCCTGTGTCCCATCATAGGGTTCACTTCGTGGAGGGATGCGCCCCTCTTTTCGATTTCACCTTCGCTGATTCCGAGCTCGTGTGCAAGCTCTTCTTTCTTGTCTTTCGTCTGAGGCACGAACTCGTGGAGAGGCGGGTCGAGAAGACGGAATGTCACCGGCTTGCCGTCCATCACCTTCATGGTGCCTTTTACCGAAGCCTTGATGTAAGGCTCAAGCTCGTCCAGGGCAGCCCTTCTCTCATCATCGGTTTTCGAGAGGATCATCTTGCGGAGTTTGGCAAGAGGCGTTTCTGCGTTCTTCCCGTAGAACATGTGTTCGATACGGAAGAGGCCGATACCTTCCGCTCCGAAGTTCAGTGCTCTCTGCGCATCTTCCGGAGTGTCGGCATTTGTCCTGACTCCGAGCTTTCGGTATTTGTCCACGATGCTCATGAACTTGATGAAGCGTGGGTTTTCGGAAGCGTCCATCGTGTCGATTTCGCTTGCGTATACATAGCCTTTCGCTCCGTTCAGGCTGACGATGTCTCCCTCATGGATTTCAGCTCCGCTCTTGAATTTCGCCACTTTTTTCTCCAGGTCGATATGCATGCTCTCACAGCCTACGATGCAGCATTTGCCCCATCCGCGTGCTACCAGGGCGGCATGTGATGTCATACCTCCCCTCTGGGTGAGAATACCGGCGGCGGCACGCATGCCTTCCACGTCCTCAGGGGATGTCTCTTCGCGGATAAGGATGGTCTTGACGCCTTTCGCATTGGCCTTCATGGCCGCTTCAGAAGTGAATACTGCCTTTCCTACGGCTCCGCCCGGGCTTGCAGGAAGACCGTTCGCTATCACGTCCGCCTTCTTTTCGGAAGCTGAGTCGAGGATAGGGTGAAGTATTTCATCGAGCTGGGCAGGGGAGACTCTCAGTACGGCTGTCTTTTCGTCGATCATGCCCTCGTCCAGCATGTCCATGGCCATGTTCAGAGCTGCCAGACCGGTTCTCTTGCCTATACGGCACTGGAGCATCCACAGTTTCCCGTCCTGGATGGTGAACTCGATGTCCTGCATGTCGTGGAAATGGTTCTCAAGATGTACCCTGATGGCATCCAGTTCCTTGTAGACTTCCGGCATGGCCTTTTCGAGGGATTCGAGTTTCTCGTTGTGCGGATTCTTGGTGGCCTCGTTTAAAGGGTTCGGAGTGCGGATACCTGCCACGACATCCTCGCCCTGTGCGTTTATGAGCCATTCCCCGTAGAATTTGTTGTCACCGTTGGCAGGGTTTCTGGAAAATGCCACGCCTGTAGCTGACGTGTTGCCCATGTTTCCGAATACCATGGACTGTACGTTCACGGCTGTACCCCAGTCGTCAGGGATTCTCTCGATTTTCCTGTATGCTATGGCGCGTTTCCCGTTCCATGACTTGAATACGCCGCCGATGCTTCCCCAGAGCTGGTCTTCCGCAGAATCCGGGAATTCCACTCCGAGGACTTCCTTGATCCTTACCTTGAACCTGTCGCACAGTTCTTTCAGTTCGTCGGCAGTGATGTCGGTGTCAGACTTGTAGCCTTTCGCCTTTTTCAGTTCTTCCATCATCCTGTCCAGCTGCTGGCGGATTCCCTGTCCGTCCTCAGGTTCGATGCCTTCAGCCTTTTCCATCACGACATCGGAGTACATCATGATGAGACGGCGGTAAGCGTCATACACGAAGCGCGGATTGTTCGTCTTCTTGATCATGCCAGGAATAGTGGCAGAGCAGAGTCCGATGTTCAGGATAGTGTCCATCATGCCCGGCATGGAGCTGCGCGCACCTGAACGGCAGCTTACCAGAAGCGGATTCTCCTTGTCCCCGAATTTCATGCCCATGATCTTTTCGGTAGCCCTCATGGCCTCTTTCACTTCGGCTTTCAGAGCTTCCGTGTAGCCTCCTCCGAGCTGGTAATATTCTGCACAGCATTCGGTAGTGATGGTGAAACCTGCCGGAACCGGGATGTTCAGCCTGCACATCTCGGCCAGGTTCGCCCCCTTCCCACCGAGCAAATTGCGCATAGTACCGTCTCCTTCAGCTGTTTTGCCTCCGAAACGGTAGACCCTTTTCTTGTTATCTTCCATAAGAAAAAATTAAATATTAGAATATTGTTATTTGTTGATTTTTCGTTGAAAAACACGTATCCGCGCCTTCTTCAGGCGCGGTGTGCGAAAATAATATAAATTTTCCATATCTACAACAGCCTGCTGGCTATTTCCGACAGTTCGCTGCGTTCTCCCTTGGTCAGGTTCACATGCTCGAACAGCGGCTGTCCCGCCATCTTCTCTCCCAGGTGGGTCAGTCCGTTCGAATACATGTCCAGATATGGCTGGTCTATCTGGAAGATATCTCCGGTGAATACTATCTTGGTATCTTCTCCGGCTCTCGTGATGATGGTCTTTATTTCATGCGGAGTGAGATTCTGCGCTTCGTCCACGATGAAGAACACGCGGCCGAGACTCCGCCCCCTTATATAGGCCAGCGGGGAAATCAGGAGCTTTTCGTCCTTCAGCATCTCGTCTATCTTGAGTGCCTGTTTGCTGCCTGGCTTGAAACAGTGGCGGATGACGTTCAGGTTGTCCATCAGAGGCTGGACGAAAGGCCCCATTTTCGTCTTCTGGTCTCCTGGAAGGAAGCCTATTTCCTGATTCCCGAGGATGACCGTCGGTCTGGAAAGTATGATCTGTTCGAAATCGCGTTCCTGTTCAAGTGCCGCCGCCAGTGCCAGCAATGTCTTTCCTGTACCGGCTCCGCCGGTCAATGACACCAGCTTGATTTCCGGATTCAGGCAGGCGTCGAGGGCGAATTTCTGTTCGTCGTTCCGGGGTGAAATGCCGTATGCATATTTGGACTTGACGAGGACTATCTTCCTGCTCCTGTCATCATAACGGGCGCAGATGTTGGTGGTCTGTCCGTTCTTTTCGGTCCTGAACTTGTAAAGCTGGTTCGGCGACGGCTTCTCTTTCGTGAATCTGTCGTAAGGCATGCTGCCCTGACCGTATGCGAGCCCCTGTATGGCATTCCAGTCAGGATTTTCCACTATCACGACTTCATTACGGGTATATTCTACCTTCGATTCCTCGATCCTGTCGGTCAGGTAGTCCTGTGCCTCCATACCCACTGCCTTGGATTTCATCCTGAGGTTTATGTCCTTGGTCACCAGCGCCACGAACCGGTCGGGATTCTGCTCTTTCACCCATATGGCAGTGGAAAGAATTCTGTGATCCTGGGTGTCGTCCTGGAAGCATCCTTTCAGTGCCTCAGGGAAAGGGTGGTTCAGTTCCACCTTGATTTTCCCGAGCCGTTTGCCGATAGGCACCCCTTCTTTCCCGAACATGCTGTTCCCGCTGAGCTTGTCCAGTTCGCGCATGAAGCCCCTGGCATTGAAACTCAGATTGTCATTGCCTTTCTTGAACTTGTCGAGTTCTTCCAGGACGGCTACGGGGATGACGATGTCATTGTCCTGGAATTTTCTGATGGCCATGTAGTCGTGCAGGATGATATTGGTGTCAAGCACGAAGATTTTAGGCTTTTTGGATTTCTTTCCGCCTGTTTCTGAGTTGAGTTTCATATCCTTGGCGTCAGTCCGGCAAAGTATTTGTCCGGAACCGGAGATCCCGTCGGACTGACCTTGTGCTTTCTTCGGAATCTCCATTCTGTTCATATGCAGACCGCTCCCTGTTTTCAGTGCCTGTCGCGGAGGGATCAGGCATCCTGGTCGTCTTCCGGAATATTCCCCTGCAGCAGGGAGGCCAGTATGTCGGAAACACCTTTCCTGCCATGGGTGAAGCCGATCCCGGCAGTTTCCGACGGATGGCCGAGAGGGAAATATGCTATGTCCTGAAGCAGCAGCTGCGAGTCCATATAGTCATAGTCTGCATCCTGGATCTGGATCAGGACTCCCGGTACCTCCGAAAACAGTATCCGGACCGTGTCGGATTCCTTCGCGGCGCGTTCGATCCCGCTGATATCGATGCTGATGCCTGTGTTTTCCCCGCACATGGATGCGGCTGCGAGAGCCAGCCCTCCCCGGCCTACCGCCGTACCCGCCATGATCACCCCGTCTTCTGTCAGCTCTCTGACCACCTCGAAACAGTCTATGAAATAGTCGGGATCCTGGATTTCAGGAGCGGAGTCCCCGCTCATGCCTGCCGCCTTTTCGAACAGGGAATCCCCGAGACGGTATTCACATGTGTCGAAAGGAATGTATATCAGCCAGGAAGACGGTGAAGGTACGAGCTTGCCGCCGCACTTGTCCTCATCCGAGAGCCAGCAGTAGCGCAGCTCCCTGCTCTCATGTCCGCCCTGTTCGTTGAAGAAGTCATAGTCGCTTTCCGCCTTGTCGTCTTTCGTGTTTTCCACGGAGACTTTCACGGAGATGGCGGAAACCCCCGGGCTTTTCTCGAAAGAGTAGCTGTCCAGTCTGACTCCCAGATCGAAAAGATATTGTGCCGCCGCTTCCGCCGAGAAATAGAATGCAGCCATATTGCCCAAAGGGGCGCTGTCCCAGGTCCACTGCAGGGAGACCCACAGGTCCTCCAGGGTGAAGTGCCCTTTCTTCCACAGGGTGGCGAGCAGTGCGGATGCTATCTTGCGACGGGTGAAAGATCCCGGAGCGGCCGTGGCCGGAATACTGGCCTTGTCCTTGATGTCCGTCAGTCTTTCCAGATAAGTCATGATGCCGGAATGGTCATATGCGGCTTTTCGGGGAGCAAGCTCCACGACCTCATCCACTATGCTGTCAAAATCTGTTTCCGGCTCTTCCCGTTCATGCTCTCCTGCTGGCATACAGTCGTCAAGCATCTGCGCAGGTGTGCAGTCCATCTGTGCTCCGTCGATGACGTAACGGGAATACAAGGCTGATACTGAGCGTTTCATAAAAGGAATTTTCGTAAAGATAGTCAAAATTCCTATATTTGCGCCCGACTGGACAGATTTGATGCAAAATGATTAGAGAATATTCGGATGAGGCATATGCCGGAATGCTGGAGAAACTGTTTGTCCGTTTCCCGTCGTTCCAGAAAGTAGGGGGACAGGCATACAAGCCGGGAATAGACCACATGGTCTTCTTCGATCAGCTGGCCGGCCACCCTCACAGGAAATACGCCACGGTACACATTGCCGGAACGAACGGGAAAGGCTCAGTGTCGAACATGCTTGCCTCAGCCCTGGCAGCCTCAGGGCTCAGGACAGGCTTGTACACCTCTCCCCACATCCATGATTTCCGTGAAAGGATGCGGCTTCTCGACGGTAGGACAGGGGCGGAACGGCCTGAATACATTACTAAAGAAGAGGTCTGGGATTTCATCCGGAAATGGCACAGCACATTCGACCACCTGGATCTCTCCTTTTTCGAAATCACCACCATGATGGCTTTCAGCTGGTTCGCCGCGCGTGAAGTGGATGTCGCCGTCATCGAGACTGGACTCGGCGGCCGGTTCGACAGCACGAATGTCATTTCCCCTGTCCTGAGCATCATCACGAATATCGGTCTTGACCACTGCGACATGCTCGGAAATACCTTGCCTGAAATAGCTTTTGAAAAAGCCGGGATCATCAAGCCGAAAACTCCGGTCGTGGTGGGTGAATCCGACCCGGAAACCGATCCTGTTTTCGAACGCAAGGTCCTGTACACGAATCTTCCGGAGCCCGGCTATATGGGAGACCGGCAGAAAATCATGTCCCTGCTGACGTTTGCGGACAGGACAGTGCCTGCCCTGTGGCCGCAGAAAGACATCCTGCTGAAGAACATGGATCTGCAGGGAAGTTACCAGCCGAAAAACCTCAGGACCGTACTCGCGGCTCTCGATATCCTCGCTTCGGACGACCTGACCGCTGCCCATCCCCTGTTTTCCGGACTTTCACGCCTCTGGCATCATGACGATGGCTCTTTTTCAGATGGCCTTCCGGCCAATGCCATTGTCTCAGCCATAGAACATACCGCTTCGCGGATGGATTTCCACGGACGATGGGAGAAAATATGCGGCAATCCTCTTACAATAGCGGACATAGGTCATAATGCCCATGGCCTGAAATACAACTTCTCCCTCCTGGAACAGTACAGGAAAGAGGGCGTCTGTACGGATATCATCATAGTGTACGGTGTGGCTGCCGACAAGGATGTGGAGTCCATATTCCCCCTGATGCCGGATGACGCCGAATATATATTCACAAATGCCGCCGGCAGGCGTGCCCTTCCCGCGGATATCCTTCTGGAACGCTATGAAAAATTCCGTGCGGACACAGGTTCAGGACCTGTATCCGCACGAAGTTCAGGAAGTGTATCCGAAGCCGTGGACATGGCCATGTCCAGGGCAGACGAAATCCGCCGCATGAATCCGGACGCAAAACCTTTGGTTTACATAGGCGGCAGTACTTTCGTGGTCTCGGAAGCCTTGCCGAAGTAGTCGGCGGCCCTTCCCGGCGAAAGCATCTGCCAGAGGGACGCCACGGCCCATCCCGGCGCGAATATGTCATTGAGTATAGCTTTGCGTGTAGAATCTTGAAAGCATTTCATGTGTCTCGCCTGCATCGAGACGGCTGAATGCAAATACCGGAGGTGCCAGAGTGAGTTTTCTCATATATGATGCCGGAGTCTCCTGATACGGGAATCCGAAGTTTATGTCCGGTCCGCACTGTCCGCGCTTGCAGAGAACCCCGTGTAGCCGACAGAAGTCACGTCTGAAAGGATGACTTCGCCATAGCTGTGGCATGGCTGGGCATCCTGCCCGAAATCAGATATGCGGAGTACTGTACAGTATTCTCCCGAGCCGGTATTGTATATTCCTGTGAGCGGTGTGCTGAGCCTGTCTTCCCGGACTGTCCAGTCTTTTCCTGAACGGAATGAAGGGGCATTGTCCGGAGACCGGAGGTTTTTCCTGTACCAGAATCCCGGCATGTAGAACAGGCAGTCTTCTGACCTGAAACCGGTGTGGAGTACCTGCCCTATATTATAATATAAGGTATTCGTCATGTGATTCGGACAGGCTGAATGTCTCGGCCGGATTTCCCGGAGATTTGACGGAAATGCTTCCTTCAAGCGTAGGATTCTGTGCCCATGCGGCCGGCTGGAGACAGGCGACGGCCAGGATTACGGCCGATACGGATTTTGTTATCAGTTTCATGTTTTCTGAAAAAATGAGTATTTTAGCAATGCGTGCGGTTTTCCGCACCTTTTTGGTAAAGGTATTGAATATAATCGGAATTTTAGTGGCAATTTGGATTATTTAACGTGAGTTCGATGAAAAGAACGTAGTGAATTTCAGAGAACTTCCTCTTTTAGAGGATTCGTTGAACGAATCCGTAGGCAAGGTGGGTGGGTCAAAAGTCACGAAGTAACCGCGACCGGAGGGAGCGAGATCCCCCTAACCGAGTGATAAGCCGAGAGGTATGGCGGAATGTATTCCGCTATATCCGAGGCGAAACGAGGAAAAGTTATGAAATAACTTAATAGGGGGTGCAGGGGCTTAAGACAGGGCCAGTCTTTCGAAGAAAGACGTAATTGGGTGACTGAGTCACCCAATTTAGGCGGGGTGACACATAGAATAAAAAGAGATTTCGAAGAAATCATAACGTCAGTTCGACGAAGTCTCTTGTATTGAGTAAAGTAATTCGTCGAACTGACGTTA
>CALVDR010000032.1 GCA_944326365.1 uncultured Bacteroidales bacterium
TTTTCTTGGCAACTTGGTGCCCATTGTATTCTTTGCCATATTCAACATATCATATAATATGCAAATATACTACTTTTTATCTATTTAATGATATGTTATAGGTAAAAATCTCAAGAATAGAAGATATGCAGAAGTATCAGGCAAGCATGATAGATCTGCTTCGCTCACTATGTCTCTTCAAACCCTTCCGAGGCATTCGCCACTAATGCCTTTGCTATCTCCAGTTGCAAGAATTTAGTTGTCTTTATCAAGCAGGAAATATGTGCCGCTGTCGCATATCTTGGTCTGAAGGTACAGATATCACAAGATAGTGCGCAACCTCGCTCAATTTCTTTTTCTCAATGCCAATCAAAATCTGTTTCGCCATAATCAGTAAATATTAGCTGTTACTATTCAAACTTCATCATATCCGCCAACTGGACAAAATAATCGTTTGACCAGATGTCGAGTTCCTTGGGGTTCCTGACAAACGGAAGGACATCGCTCTTTGCCTGATTGATGTTCGCTGAAGCCAGCCTGTCTTTCAGTTGAGCCATAAACGCCTCCTACCCGATTTCTTCATTGTTGAACTGACCCAGAAAAGGAGATTTACATTAATTTTCGTAACTTCGCAGGGCTGACAGGGATTTTAGGAATACGCCTGATAATAAATGCACTATGGACAAGATTGAAAAAATAAGAAAACGGCCGCTGACTACACCAAACGCCTTATCAAGGCTACAAAACCATATATCACTGAACTTAAATGACATCGATTGCATTTCCGATATCTGCAGATGACATGCATATGCGCAAGTTTTGCCGAAAAATCGGGAGCGAAGGAATCATTGCGTCGGGTCCCTTCGCTCAATACATGACGTTATTTCCCCAATGTCTTGAACATTCTGGAAATGCATCGCTTCTTCTGTTCCATGTTCGGATGGACGTAGAGGTTGAGTGTGGTTGAGATATCGGAGTGTCCCAGCAACACGCTGACGGTCTTATAGTCGCATCCGGCTTCGATGCAGCGGGTGGCGAAACTGTGGCGCAGACCGTGATATTTCAGCTTCGGGATATCGAGACTTTTCATCAGACCGTTGTAATAATTGCGGTATGTGCGGGGCTCTGTCGGACGTTCGTCATTTGTCAGCACATAGAAGTCCTCATTGACTACCTTTTTCAACGGTTTGATCATGGCCAGCAATTCCTTGCCCAGGGGGATTTCCCGGCAGGCGTTTCTGGTCTTGGGCGTGTTGATGACAAGTTCGGTGTGTTTCTTCTCCCCGTCAATGACATAGATGCGTTCAATCGTGCGGCTGACTGTTATCGTACCGTCGGCAACATTGATGTCACTCCATTTCAAGGCGCATATTTCACCGATGCGCAGCCCTGTACTGAGACTGATGTAAACACCCAGCCCTGTCAAGGTGAAATGACTTCGGATGTAGTTCAGGATTTTTCTGTGATTCGCGACAGACAGCACCTCCGGTTCCTTGTTGCCGGAAGCCGAGGGGTACTTTATGTCCCATTCGCAATAGGTTATCCACTCATTTTTGACCCCGAACTTCATCACCATTTTAAGGACTATCAGAATGTCCCTGACGGACTTGACACTCAATCCGTTTCCAAGTTTCTGCAGGACGAAAGCCTGTACCGCCTGTTCATGGAGCGAATCACCGTCCCCGAAATATGGCAGAATGTGCTTCTCTAGAATCAACGCATAAGCCGCCATCGTGGACTGTTTCACATAGGGCCGCTTGTACTCTTTCCAAGCCGCCGCAATTTCTCTGACTGTTTTTGTGCTCATAATTCCTGAATTTGTTGTATGTGATTCGTGTCTTCGCACCGTATGGAAATCAAGACATTATCCGGATATGTGACTGTGCGCGATGCTGAAAAATCCCGAGCGTGGAATAGTCAGTGAAAAGGATGGAACGGGAAGGATTCGGAAATGGGGGAGTGGACGGGTGCGGCTGTCCATACCGTGGCGGCAGCCGATCCTGCAGAATTAAAGACAGTTCACCGGACGGTGACGACAGTGACAGCCGGAGAGGACGAATAAGTGCATTTCAATGCGAAGATTTCATCCAGCTCCTTGCATAGCAGACTGCGGAGTATGCCGTCGCCGACACCATGAATGAATGAAATCTTCATGCCCCGGTGTCGCAGATTGGCTCTCAGCGCCTTCCGGAAATATTCTATCTGATATTCCAGCCGGTGCCCTTCGGGAACGGTTCTCCCTCCGGGCAATGTTTCCATGTGCAGATCGACTTCCATGGTATTCGGCCCTGTTTTCCTGATGTTCGACGTAGCATGTCCCGGGATTTTATCCATGTCTTTTCCCGCCGGACCTGTGCCTGCTGAGCGGAGAAGTTCCTCTTCCACAGGATCTGCTATGGCAAATCCGTCATGACAAGTCTCTATCACCAGCCCGTCTTCAAGCTCGATTTTCACCGTCCTGCCTGTCCCGATGACCCTGCCTTTCAGGTCGGAATCCATCAGTACGACCTTCGTTCCGACATCCGGCCCCTGAACCTTGTCATCCCGTTTCCTTTGCATGCATCCGTCCTGTCCGGATTTCTTTTCAGGCCTCCGGCCAATGTCTTCCCGCCTTTCGGCGGGCAATCCGGCCAATATCGATTTCAATGCGCTGAAATCGCTGAAAGTCTTTCCCTTACTCATGTTGGGCCTGTTTTATGGAATCCGATATCGCCTCAAACAGTCCGGCTGTCACCTCTGGATCTTTCGTGTTGAAGAAAATATGTTTTCCCGAAACGGTGGTGACATGCACGAACGGGGGATATTTGAGATTTATGTAAAGTCTGCATTTGCCTATGCCGGACACACGGAAATGTCCGATCCTGACATTAGGCAGCCCGATGCCGTTCGTCCTGAGGGTGATTTCAGGCATCTTTTCCAGCATTTCGCATGACTGTATCTCGTCAATGCTGACGGTCTGTCCGTAGTTTCCTTTGATGACCAGGTTGTCTCCGCTTACCTGTATCCTGTTCGGACGTGACGCCGCCCATAATGTGAGCGCCGTCCCGGCAAAAATTAAAATCAGTCCAGCTGTGATTCCCCAATTCATATTGACTGTAAACATGATATTTTACAAATTTAAAAGTATATAAAAAACACGAGAATGACAAATACTCTCGTGTTTTTGCATAAGTTTTCTTAATTTTGAAGTTTGAAGACAGAATGCTGTCTGTTTGAAAAATGTCATATTATATTTAAGGTATTGAAATGAAGATTTTGAATCTCATTGCCGGTCTGGTCGCGGCATCTGCGCCGATGTTTGGGCAGACCCCTGTTTATCTGGATGAAACGAAGCCTGTCGAAGAGCGGATAGAAGACGCACTCAGCAGGATGACGCTGGAGGAAAAGATATCGATGGTCCATGCGCAGTCGAAATTCAGTTCACCCGGAGTGCCTCGGCTGGGAATACCTGAAATCTGGACGACGGACGGCCCGCACGGGATACGGCCGGAAGTGCTGTGGGATGAATGGGACCAGGCAGGGTGGACAAATGACTCCTGCGTGGCATTCCCTGCGCTGACGTGCCTGGCGGCGACATGGAATGAGGAGATGTCGGCGCTGTACGGGAAAAGCATAGGAGAGGAAGCCCGGTACAGAAACAAGAGTATCCTGCTCGGCCCTGGAGTCAACATATACCGCACGCCGTTGAACGGGAGGAACTTCGAGTACATGGGAGAAGACCCGTATCTGGCAGGGCAGATGGTGGTGCCATACATCCGGGGCGTGCAGTCGAATGGGGTGGCGACCTGCGTGAAACATTTTGCGCTGAACAATCATGAAACGAACCGCCACACGACGAATGTGATCGTAGACGACAGGACACTGTATGAGATCTACCTTCCGGCCTTCAAGGCGGCAGTTCAGGAAGGCGGGACATGGAGCATCATGGGGTCGTACAACCTGTATGAAGGGGAGCATTGCTGCCATAATGAAAGACTTCTGAATGATATACTGCGTGGCGAATGGGGCTATGACGGAGTCGTGGTCTCTGACTGGGGCGGCACCCACGACACGGACCAGGCCATCCGGAACGGGCTGGACATGGAGTTCGGGTCATGGACGAACGGGCTTTCAGCAGGCACGAAGAATGCGTATGAGAACTATTTTCTTGCCTATCCATATCTGGAAAGAATCCGTAAAGGAGAAATCGGTACTGAGGAGCTTGACGAGAAGGTCCGCAGGATACTCAGGCTTGCGTACCGGACAGTGCTGGACAGGAGCCGACCTTTCGGGAGCCTGTGCTCGGAGTCACACTATGAAGCTGCCAGGAGAATCGGAGGTGAAGGCATAGTTCTTTTGAAAAACACAGGCGATCTGCTTCCGATGACAGTAGAGAAAGGGACGAAAATACTTGTAGTGGGAGAAAACGCCGTCAAGATGATGACTGTGGGCGGAGGCAGCTCGTCATTGAAGGTTCAGAGAGAGATCTCGCCTCTTGAAGGGATCGTCGGGCGTTTCGGGAATGTTGCGGAAGTCGTGTATGAGAGAGGCTATGTCGGAGATGTGACAGGGGAGTACAACGGTGTCACGACGGGGCAGGACCTGAGCGAAAGCAGGAGTGCGGAAGAACTTATAGCCGATGCCGTGGCAGAAGCTGAGGATGCGGATTATGTCATATTCATAGGTGGTCTGAACAAGAGCCGTTATCAGGACTGTGAAGACAGTGACAGGTCCGGTCTGGGCCTCCCGTATGGCCAGGACGCAGTTATAGAGGCATTGGCGGAAGCCACAGACCGTCTGATTGTAGTGAACATATCCGGCAATGCAGTGGCGATGCCGTGGGCGGGTGATGTGCCGTCGATACTTCAGGCGTGGTATATAGGCTCGGAGGCAGGTCATGCGATAGCGGATGTATTGTCTGGCGATGTGAATCCGTCAGGGAAGCTTCCGTTCACTTTCCCTGCCAGACTTGAAGATGTCCCTGCGCATATTTTCGGAGAATATACAGGCGTACCTCAGAGAGATACGGTGGACATCAGGTACAAAGACGGGATATATGTGGGGTACAGATGGACAGACCTTCAGAAGAAGACCAAACCGCTGTTCGCGTTCGGTCATGGCCTGAGCTATACGGAGTTCGAGTACGGGAAGCCGGTTCTGGACAGCAAGGTGATGACAGCAGACGGAACTGTGACGGTGAGTGTCGAGGTGACGAATACGGGTGACCGGGAGGGGCAGGAAGTCGTGCAGCTGTACGTAGGTGACCGCAAGGCCTCCCTTCCGCGTCCGCTGAAGGAGCTGAAAGGCTTCAAGAAGATCAGCCTGGAACCGGGCGAAAGCCGTACGGTGACTTTCAGTGTAGACAAAGAGGATCTGGCTTTCTTTGATCCTGAGAAACATGAATGGGTGGCAGAGCCCGGTGTCTTCGATCTGAATATAGCCGCAGCGGCTGACGATGTGCGCGGGAAGGTTTCGTTTGAATTGAAATGAACGCTATGAAAGGAATGCCGGGAATAATCGTCGCTTTGCTGCTCGTTTTCATGCCGGGAGTTGAAGCCGCGGCCCAGTATGCGCAGCTGTCGCGTAAAGGCACGGCCCTGTATTCGGGTGGAACGGAA
The DNA here is from genome assembly GCA_944326365.1 of uncultured Bacteroidales bacterium. GTDB lineage: Bacteria > Bacteroidota > Bacteroidia > Bacteroidales > UBA932 > Cryptobacteroides. Next base: position 5,577 of record CALVDR010000032.1, read on the forward strand.
CTGAGTCCGGCCCGGATGCAGGAGCTGTTCCGGTCTGTGGGAAGCTTTTCATATGAAGACTGGCGGAATGCCTCACGTGGATTCAATGCCGGCAAAGGGTTGCTTATCAGTTTCGGAGCCCTTACTGGAGCAGGTATTCTGACTACCGGTATAGGTGCGGTAGGTTTGATGATGGAAGGCGTAGCTGTGGGGATCGGCACTGTCTTTTTCGCTCCGCTGGCCGCTGTTTCGGGCGGGCAGGTGGATATCGGATACAGGAGCAAATTCGCCGGTGTCGCCACAGCCGGAGTCTGCATGGTCGGGGCGGGAATGCTCTGCATGATAACCGGAATGGCGGTCTACTGTATTTATAAGAAACGTCTGGATACGATGACGGCCGAATGCAATGCATTCAGGGAGACGAGTCTTGCATTCGGCCCGGCCCGGAACGGGCTGGGACTTACCCTGAGTTTCTGAATCGGCGGCGGATTATGGAAAAACACCAAAGTGCATTCTGGTTGTAAGGAGGTTACGGACTTGACCTGATTTCCGATGATTCATCCGGACCTTTATCATCCTTGTTTTTTCGTATATAAATAGCTAATTTTATCGGAAATAATAATCGGAAAATCTCATGCGAACTATAGGAAATCTGTTGTGGCTTGTTTTCGGCGGATTTGAAGCCGCATTCGGGTATTTCACCGGAAGTCTTGCGCTTGCCGTTACGATTATAGGAATTCCCTTTTCTGTCCAGACATTCAAGCTCGGCTTGTTATGCCTCTGGCCTTTCGGAGCTGAGATCAGACGTAAGGACGAACCTCCGGGATGCGTACGTATTCCATTGAACCTTATCTGGATAATTTTCGGCGGATTGTGGGCATGGCTGGTACATATCCTGTTCGGGGTCCTGCTTTTCGTGACTATCATCGGAATACCGTTTGCAAAACAGCATTTCAAGCTTGCCGGACTTGCTCTGACACCTTTCGGCAGGGATATTCAATTCAATTTCTGATTCCGGGAATCGGTATTCTGTAAATCTGATCAGTGGAAAGATACTTTGGATATGAAGGGAAAACTCGGAATATGGATTTTCTGGACAGGCTATTTCACCCTGGCTGCAGTTCTCCAGCTGCTGTCAGGTGACTTCCCGTCATCATTTTTCGAATTCCCTGTCAATGTTGCCTCGCTTTTGCTCTGGGTATCCGTCATTTGGGTTATTTTCAGGGAATATCCGGAATCGGCGGCGGGAGCGCTTCTGGCATCGTGGCAGACTACCTGTATTACATTATGCGCTTTCCTGACAGTCTGCATCGTCCAGGGTCTTTCTCCGGTCAAAGTCACCGGGACATGGTGGTTCATAGCGGCCGTTTTCGCCCTGATTTCGCATCTTCTGATGGTGTTTTTAAGGGGAGCTCTCAGACCTCGGTCTCACAGGACACGTTTCATTCTGAACCATGGAGGGCTTCTGCTCGCATTGGCCGCAGGCCTGTTCGGAAGTCCGGACACCAAAGAATGGCGGACTGTGGCGGACATGCTGCACGGCACGGCTCGGGCAGTGGATGAGCATGGGCATCTTGCCGGATTGCAGCATGAACTGCGTCTGGAGGGTGTGTCTGCCGATTCGTACAGCAACGGAGTCCCGAAGAATTATGAAGCGACAGTATTGCTCGATAGTACGGAGAGCATTATTCTGAGAGTGAATCATCCGTATGCCCTTTCATGGCGCGACGACATGTACCTGGCCGGTGTGAACGGGATATCTGACGGAGAAACCCAAACCGGCAGCTGCATCATACAGATAGTCAGGCATCCGTGGAAGTATGCGGAATGGGCAGGGATAATAATGCTCATGGCAGGCAGTGCAATGCTCTTCCTGTCAGGTCCGTCTTCAGGCTCCACAAAGAGGAAGCGGCCTGGCTGTCCGAAAACAGAGGAGGCTGATTTATGATAAGCTGGCCGGATTTCATATATTTTGCCTTGCCTGCACTTGGCCTTTGGATTTCAGGCGCAGTCATGGCAGTCCGTGGCCGGTATCGTGCCGCGATTGTTCTCACCGTATCGGGAATAGCCCTGTACGCAGCATTCATAATCCTGTTCTGGGCAGGCCTTCACAGGCCGCCAATGCGGACAACAGGAGAGACGAGGCTCTGGTATTCGTTTTTCATGACTCTTTCCGGAGCCGCCGTATATGCCCGGTGGCGCTACAGATGGATACTGCCGTTCTCGGTATTGCTCGCCGCCGTCTTCATCATGGTCAATCTTCTGAAGCCCGAGATCCATGATCAGACGCTGATGCCGGCCTTGCAGAGCGGGTGGTTCGTTCCCCATGTTACCGTATACATGTTCTCCTATTCTGTCATCGGCTGCGCCGCAATAATGGGCGTCGCCTCCCTCGTCCGCAGAACTGACAGATATCTCTACTCGGCAGACAGCCTGATGTATGTAGGCACGGCTTTCCTGACATTCGGCATGCTGAGCGGCGCATTATGGGCGAAAGCTGCCTGGGGACTGTACTGGAGCTGGGATCCTAAGGAGACCTGGGCGGCGGTGACGTGGCTGCTTTGCCTGATGTACGTGCATCTGAGGCTTGTCAGGCCGTGTGACCGGAAAGTTTCATGTATCCTGCTTATTCTGGCATTTATCGGCTTGCAGATGTGTTGGTACGGAGTGAACTGGCTCCCCTCGGCGCAGGAAAGCATGCATGTTTACTGACAATGTTTGATTATATTCCATAATTCTGATGAATATGAAGAAAAGTTCAAAAATCCTGTTGGCCGCCGCGGTGGCGATAGCTGTACTTGCTGTCATCTACCGGGCCGTCAACAAAGCCCCGTCCGCCGATATGGCGGCCGGAGAGCAATTGCTGCAGATTCTTGATGACGGCGGATGCGCAGAGTGTCATACTGCAAATCCGGAAATGCCGTTCTATGCAAATTGGCCGCTGGCCAAATCCCTTATCGGAAAACACATCGAGGAGGGGTATGCGGTATTCGACATCACGCCTTTGGTGGAAGCTCTCGGAAACGGCACTGTTCCTTCCGAGGTGGACCTGGCCAAGGTCGAGCGTTGCCTCTCGGACGGAAGCATGCCTTTGGCGCAGTATTATCTCGTGCATTGGGGCTCTTCCATGACCGGTGCCAAGAAGGAGATGGTCCTGGCGGATGTCAGGGAACTGCGTGCCGAATATTATCCGAACCCTCTTGCCGCTCCTGAATTTTCCAACGAACCGGTACGGCCGGTGCCCGACAGTGTCCCTTACGATGCCCGCAAGGCGGAATTGGGAGACATTCTCTATCATGACACGCGCCTTTCAGCCGACGGCACCATATCATGCGCTACCTGTCATGGTTTGGAGACTGCAGGTGTGGACAACAAACGTTATTCGGAAGGGATAAACGGCCAGCTGGGAGGTGTGAATGCCCCTACGGTCTATAATTCGGTCTTTAATTTCGTCCAGTTCTGGGACGGGCGTGCCGCTACCTTGGCAGAGCAGGCAGGAGGACCTCCTCTGAATCCTGTCGAGATGGGCTGTCTGTCATTCGACGAGATTGTCGCCAGACTGGCACAGGACCGGGATTTCGTGAGGAAATTCAATGCCGTGTACCCGGAAGGCCTGAGTCAGGAGACTATCACCGATGCGATAGGTGAATTCGAGAAGACTCTGATCACCCCTGATTCTCCGTTCGACCTCTATCTGAAAGGAGACAAGTCCGCGATGACTGCAGAACAGATAGAAGGTTATGAACTCTTCAAGGCGTATAGCTGTGCGACCTGTCATGCAGGCGTGAACATGGGAGGCCTGTCATACGAGCTGATGGGCCAGCGCGACAACTATTTCGAAGACAGGGAAATCACATTGAAATCCGGTCTGACGGACGGCGACAACGGACGCTGGGCACAGACAGGAGTGGAGCGCGACCGCTACCGCTTCAAGACGCCCGGGCTGCGCAACATCGCTCTCACCTGGCCGTACTATCATGACGGAAGTGTCGCCACCCTCGATGAGGCTGTGAAGAAAATGGCACGCTTCCAGTCCGGAAAAAAGATTTCCGACTCCGATGCCGATAAAATCGTAAGCTATTTGGATGCCCTTACAGGGCAATATCAGGGCAAGACTCTGACCAATGCCAATAATCCTGAATAGAACCTTATGAGAATGAAATATCCGTTCCGGACAATATCCCAGGCGCTGCTGTCTCTGTCCATGGTATATGCCGTGGCAGGCTGTGCAGGACACTATGATGAATTTATAATGACTGAGGCTCCTGACTATCAGGAGTCTCAAATGTGGTACAAGGCCGGAGCCGAAACAGTTCCGGAGACAGGAAAAGCTTCGGCAGATGTGTTCTATATCTTGCCGACCTGCGTATGGGACTGGACCGACAGTCAAGGGAGGACTGTACATTTCGCCGATGTGCGGAATCCGGAACATATTGCGGCGATGCTGCCCTCGAACGAACTGGCTTACGATATTTTCGGGAAATACGCTGACTTCTATTCCCCATATTATCGCCAGATCACTCTTGATTCGTGGACTTCGGACGAAATCGCGGAAGAGCGTTTCCCGTATGCAATGGAGGATGTCTGCAGGGCTTTCGACTACTATATGGAGCATTGGAATGACGGCAGGCCGTTTTTCCTGGCCGGTTTCAGTCAGGGAGCCAAATGTGTGGTGGAACTCCTGAAGTCTCTGGACGAAGACGAACATTCCAGACTGATAGCGGCTTATGTGATAGGCTACAAGGTGACAGAGTCGGATATGCGGAATCCGAATATCCGTCCAGCGCAGTCCGCTGACGATACTGGGGTGACCGTCTGCTACAATTCCGTGGAATCTGTCGCCAGCGTCTCTCCGGGACTGGCGGCATCGGAGTTCTGCATCAATCCTCTGAACTGGAGTTGCGGTCCCGAGCCGGCCTCCGTCCAGGATACTGTGACAGTCTCCGTTGATACCGATGCGCACGTGCTCATTGTCCGGGGACTGGACAGCGGGAAATATTATCATCCTTCTCTGGCAGGCCTGTTCGAAAAGGGAAACTATCATCTTCTTGAACTGACTCTCTACCAGGACTCGCTCCGCGAAAATATCAGGACGAGAACCGTTGCGTTTTTGAAGGATTGAGCCCGGCTTCATCTTACTTCCAAAACAGATTTCTCGACTTCGGACTGTGTCCTCCGCTCGAAATGACATGAAAGGGGTAGTTTTGCGGATAGTCATTTAAGTAAATATGGCAGGATGTCCGTATATTATCAAAAAAAGACAACACATTATGGTAAGGAGGATTTTATTGGCGGCAGCCTGCATTGTACCGGCACTGGCCGGTGCACAATCGTTGTATCCGGGACAGTTTGAAGACAAGAGAGTCGTGAAGGACGCAGTAGAGACGGAAATCAGGTGTTTTGACCTGTCTGATGTCAGGCTGCTGCCGGGGCGGTTTCATGACAATATGCTCAGGGATTCGGCATGGCTGGCCTCCATCGGTACGGACAGGCTTCTGCACAGTTTCAGGACGACGGCCGGTGTCTTTTCAGGAAAGGAAGGCGGATATATGACAGTGAAGAAGCTGGGCGGCTGGGAGTCTCTCGACTGTGATTTGCGCGGCCATACGACAGGGCATGTCATGTCTGCCCTGGCTCTGATGTACGCTTCTGCCGGAGACGAAATCTTCAAGATGAAAGGAGACAGTCTGGTGGCGGGACTTGCGGAAGTGCAGAAAGCTCATGGGAACGGCTATCTCAGTGCTTTTCCCGAAGGCCTTATAGACAGGAATATCCAGGGAAAAAGCGTATGGGCGCCATGGTATACGCTTCACAAGATACTTTCAGGTCTGATCGACCAATATTTGTATGCAGGCAATGCCGAAGCGCTGGATGTAGCGTCCGCCATGGGTGACTGGGCTTATTCGAAACTCTCTCCTCTGAACGAAGAGACCAGACAAAGAATGATAAGGAACGAGTTCGGCGGTATCAACGAATCTTTCTACAATCTGTATTCACTGACCGGGAAAGACAAATATCTGTGGCTGGCGCATTTTTTCTACCATGATGATGTGATAGACCCGCTGAAAAAGGGTGATGCGGACATGGGCACGAAGCATACTAACACTTTTATACCTAAGGTCCTGGCGGAGGCCCGGAACTATGAACTGACAGGAAGCGATACCTGCAGGACTCTGTCGGAGTTTTTCTGGAATACAGTGATTGACAGACATGTCTTTGCGCCAGGCTGCTGCAGCGACAAGGAGCATTTCTTCGATCCTGACCGCATGTCCGAACATCTTTCCGGCTATACGGGAGAGAGTTGCTGTACCTACAATATGCTGAAACTCAGCCGTCATCTTTTCTGCTGGACAGGCTCTGCAGATGTGGCGGACTACTATGAACGGGCCTTGTACAATCATATCCTCGGCCAGCAGGACCCTGAAACAGGGATGCTGTGCTATTTCCTGCCTCTTGAAGACGGTGCCTACAAAGTCTACAGTACACCGGAGAATTCGTTCTGGTGCTGCGTCGGAAGCGGATTCGAGAGCAATGCGAAGTATGGGGAAAGCATATACTTCCATGACGATGACAATGTTTATGTAAATCTCTTCATACCTTCAGTGCTGGAGTGGGAAGAAAAAGGCCTGGACCTCGTGCAGAAAACAGATTTTCCTGAAGATGACACGGTGGACATAACGGTGATGGAATCGGATGGCAGCGAAACAGGAATCTTCCTCAGATATCCGTCATGGAGCGGGAAGCCGGAAATCGCGGTTAACGGCAGGAAAGTGAAAGTGGCGCAGGATTGCGGTTCATATATAAGAATCGTCAGGAAATGGAGACCCGGTGACAGGATCACGGCCAGGTTCCCGATGTCGCTTAGGCTTGAATCTGCAGCGGACAATCCTTCCAAGGCTGCCGTCCTGTATGGCCCGATAGTCCTGGCCGGACAGTGCGGTACGGACGGCATGACAGCTCCGGCTCCGTTTTCAGACCCTTCCAAATACAATGATTACTACACATACGACTACCATGTGCCTGCCGATCTGAATCCTGTGCTCGTCCTGCCGGACGGCAATGTCGGCAAATCTCTGAAAAAAGAATCGGAACTGGTTTTCGAGACTGTAGACGGCCATCTTCTGAAACCACTGTACGACACGCATCATCAGAGGTATGTCGTTTACTGGGATATCGAATGATTCCGCCACTTGTGATGTGAAACTTGGCATAAAGATTCTGAAGAAATGATTGCGGGTGACCCGGATTTTTTTTGGGTCACCTGCAATATTTTTTTAATTTCGCGTCATAAAACGAACTTATGCCCAATATCGCCGAAGACATACGGAACGGGGACGAGAAGGCGTTTGAAATGTTCTATCGGCTGGAATTCAACAATCTGGTACATTTCATCACAAGCTATACCTCGGACAGGGAAAGGTCGCGGGATCTGGCCCAGGAGGTGTTGTGCACACTTTGGGAGAGCCGGGAATCCATACGTCCCGAGGCGAATCTCAGGGCATGGGTGTTCACCATAGCCAGAAACAGGACATTGAACCTTTTGAAAGAGAGACGGCTTTTCTCCGACCCATCTCGCCGATGCAGCCTTGATGAGAAGATAGCCGCCTTGGAGGATCCGTCAGTGGAGCATCATATCGCGGCGCTGGAATTGTCCTCTTTGATAAAAAAGGCATACGACACCCTTCCCGTCACGGCAGGAGACACTTTCCGGCTGAGCCGTTTGGGCGGGCTGACGAACAGGGAAATCTCCGAGAAAAAGGGACTCAGCGTGAAAGCGGTGGAGTATCATATTAAAATCTCATTGCGGCATTTTCGTGAAAAATTGAAAGAATATATCGGGTGATGATAAAGATGATCATCAATATTGTAGCTTTTTATGAAGAATTTTTAGGGTACGTGAGCTGAATATTGTAATATTGTTGTAAAGTATGTAAGATTCGGAACCTTATGGAAGAAAATATGGACAAGGAAACACTGAAGAAGTTCAATGATGAAGTCTTCGCGACCATGCCGGACGAGCCGTATCTGGGACCCGTTCCTGAATTCCGTGCCCGCATGCGGAGAACTTCAGCCGTAGACTGGTGTTTCCGCGCCGCCGCCGTCATTCTGGCCGGACTTTTCATCTGGGCGCTCTCCAGACCCGAGCCTGTGGATCCGCTGGCTTTCACTGCCAAGTCTGCCGATGTCTATACTGTCGCGAACGGAGTCAGGAGCCGTGTCACTCTTCCGGACTCTTCGACGGTATGGCTGAACTGCGGCAGCGAACTTCTGGTGGCCGATGATTTCGAGGAAGGGAACAGGGAAGTGTCTCTGAAAGGGGAGGGCTATTTCGAGGTCAAGGCAGACCCTGCAAACCCTTTCTATGTCCGCACGCCTGCCGGACCTACTGTCAAAGTCACAGGCACGGCATTCAACCTGTCCTGCTATTCTCCCGAGAAGGAAGTGAAGGTCACTCTGCTGAGGGGGGCCGTACAGATTCTGACATCGGAAAATGACGTATTCACTCTCGAAGAAGGCTCGAAGATTACAGTCAAGGGCGGATTCAGCTCTACTGACGATACTCCGGATATTGCAGGTGATACTGCCTGGACGAAAGGCACTCTCCATTTTGACAATACCTCGATGCGGGAAGTCCTGGAGTCCATCGAACGGTGGTATGGAGTGGATATCACCGTCAGAGACCATTCCGTCTACAGGAATTCATTCACTGCCGATTTCCGGTCCGAATCCATAAACCAGGTCCTGGAGCTCCTGGCCATCACTTGCGACATCGTCTATGTCGTGGACGGGAACCAGGTCACTATTCTTTTAGGGTAATCCTGCAAAATATTGTAATTATGGTCAGAGGGCGCGGACAAATCCCCGATATGTCATGCCTTCTGATGAATTATAGCCGTATATTAACGAACTGATATGAAACCCAGACTTGACAAACTGTTGCTGGCATTGGTTCTGGCATTCGCCTTTTCCATGGCGCAGGCCGCAGCCCAGCAGATCTATGAAGTGAAATGCAGCGACACCCCTCTTTCCGAAGTCCTGAAGGAGGTCACCAGGGAAACGGGCTACAATTTTGTCTATAGCAACACTTCGGTGGATGTCACCAGGACCGTGACGGTGTCTGTCCGCAGTTCTGATATCAATGCTGTCCTCGAAGCCGTATTCGAAGGTACAGGCATCAGCTGGACTCTTCTGGACAGGCAGATAGCCCTGCATCAGAAAGAAAGTCCCCGTGAAGATACATCTTCCGACGCTGAAAAAACCAGAACGGTCAGCGGACGCGTCATCGATGACGATGACCTGCCTCTGCCAGGCGCCGATGTTTTCGTGAAAGGTACGGTGAACGGCGTCTGTACAGGTCCTGACGGCTATTACGAGATCGAAGTTCCGGATGACCCTGAAATAGTTCTGGCCTTCAACTTTTTCGGCATGAAATCCAGGGAAGAACGCATTGGTTCCCGTGACAGGATAGACATGCTTCTCCTTCCGGACGCAAAATATATCGACGAGGTCGTGGTGACAGGATACCAGACTATCTCCAGAGAACGTTCCGCCGGAGCATTCGCGAAGGTGGAAGGTGAAACTGTCACGCAGAAATCTCTGGCTTACGGCAGCGCTCTGAGAGGCCTCGAAGGCACTGTTGCCGGGCTTAATGTGAATACTACTGCCGAAGGGACTTCATATCTTATACGAGGAGTGACTTCCATCAACGCATCTACCGAACCTCTCTACATAGTGGACGGCGTGGCCATGTCGCGCGATCAGCTGGAAACCATGGTGAATCCGAACGACATAGCCAGTGTGACATTTCTGAAAGACGCTACGGCGGCATCCATATGGGGAGCCCAGGCGGCGAACGGAGTCATAGTCATGACCACGAAGACCGGCACAGGGAACGGAAAGCTGTCTGTCAGCTACAACGGTTCATTCACATACAAGGGAAAGCCGGACTATGACTATCAGGACATGATGACTTCAGAAGAATTCATAGCGGCCGCGAAAGAAGTATTCGACCCGGATACTTATCCGTATGATCTGGTCAGCACATCGGCATGGGGAACCACGAATCTGTTTCCTGTGGTCTATCCCCACGAAATCCCCATGTACCGGTTTTTCAACGGAGAGATTTCGTACTCGGATTACGAATCGGCCCTGAATACCCTGGCATCGCAAGATGGCAGGAAAGCCTACGAGAAATATTTCATGAGCGACGCCTTCCTGACCAGCCATTCGCTATCCCTTTCCGGTGGCAACGACAGGAACAGTTATTACGTATCTCTTGAATATCAGGGTGAACAGGGAACATCCAAAGACATGACCAACGAGTACAAGGTCTATATGAGAGATGTCCTGAACATCACTCCGTGGCTGAAGCTTGACCTGTCGTTGAATGCGTATTACTCGAAGTCCTCATCTCATCTGACAGGCTCGAATGAGTTCATGAATTACAGCACAAGTCTTCCGTATGCCGTGTATTACGATGCGGACGGTGCTCCGATATCCTTTACCCAATATTTCATGATGCCTTCGCAAAAGTCCGAAACAGAAAATATCACAGGTGTGAACCTTGATTATTATCCTGTATCGGACTATATGAACAGCACCATGAATGACATAGCGTTCAGTGTCCGTGCCAATGCCGGGGTTACCGTCAATTTCTGCAGATTCCTCTCATACGAAGGCCGTTTCCAGTATCTGCGTTCGAGTACGAAAAGCGAGTCGTTCTATCCCGCAGATTCATTTACCGTGAGACTTGACAGGGCATTCGCCACTGACAAGGACGGGGTCGCCTACCTGCCGTCTTCCGGAGGATATTTCACGATGGGTGACAATTACACGGATTCCTATACTGTCAGAAACCAGCTGAACTTCGACTACACCATAGAGAATAGCCTGAAGCATCAGATCACGGCCGTGGCCGGTTTCGAGGTCCGCGACACACGTACCGCCGGGCATTCCACATTCATGCGCGGCTACGACATGCAGACCATGCAGCATATCCAGTACGATGACTACATCATATCCACTACAGGAGTAAGGAATCCGGCACTGCCGATGATGTCCGGGGCTGCCGCCAATGAGTTCGAGCCGAATTCATACTCACAGACAGAAACTGAATACCGGTTCATGTCCGTCTATGCCAATGCTTCCTATACTCTCGCTGACAAATATTCGTTCAATGCCAGCGTCAGGGTCGACCAGTCGAACCTCTTCGGCAGCGATCCGAGTGTGCAGTTCAAGCCTATCTGGTCTGTCGGCGGCATCTGGAATATTGCCAAGGAAGACTTTCTGAAACGTAGCACATGGCTTGACAATCTCAATCTGCGTGTCAGCTACGGTTTCGCAGGAAATTCACCTGATCCCGGGCAGGGCGGCCCTTATGATATTCTCAGTTCGGTATCTGACCCGTCATACAACGAGTTCGGTCTCGGTTATGTCGTCACTACACCTGCAAACGACAAACTGACCTGGGAAAAGACCAGGACATGGAATGTCGGAATAGATTTCGACCTGTTTTCAAGGCTGAGCGGTTCCATGGACTTTTATGACAAATATACCACAAACCTTCTTGCCGCCACTCCGATAGATCCTACCACAGGCTTTGTCTCAGTCCTGTCCAATGTCGGCGAGATGAGCAACAGGGGAGTCGAACTCTCCCTTACCAGCATAAACATAGTGAATCCATGGATCATGTGGTCTACGGACTTCAATTTCACGTACAATGCAAACAAGCTTGTAAGCATGTACATCACACCTCCGGACACACCTTCCAGCATGGTGGACTATGAATATTGGGAGGGCTATCCATACGGAACGATTTTCGGCTACCGGTGGGCCGGCCTTGATCCTGCAAACGGGATGTCCAGGGTGTACAACAGTCTGGGCGAAGCCGTGAGCAGTGTCACTGACATAGACGACCTGTCGGCAGTCCCATATTTAGGCACTACGGTGCCTCCGTTCTATGGTTCGCTGACGAATACTTTCAGGGTAAAGGATTTCGAACTGTCATTCATGTTCGTATACAACATGGGGCACAAGATGAGAAACGATATTAACACCCAGTATTCATACCGTCTCAGCGGGAATCTGCACAATGATTTCGCAAAGCGCTGGAAACGCCCGGGAGATGAGGCGGTCACCGATGTCCCGGCTTACTATAAACTTGACGATACGTCTGTCACCGAGTCAGACGTTCTGGGACTGTACCGGTATGCGGACATAAATGTACTGGATGCCTCGTATATCAAGCTGAGAGACCTGTCTCTCGCGTATTATCTGCCTGAAAGGGCTTGCGAGGCGATATCTGCTCAGAGTGCCTCTGTCAGATTCCAGGTTTCTGACCTGTTCGTCATACCTTTCAACGGCGAAGGCATCGACCCGGAGGCATTTTATCTGAGGGGCTCGCGTGGTGACAAGTTCCATCCGATGATGACATTGAGCCTGAACATAAATTTTTAGGAAAACATTGGCATTGCGACATGAAGGCTGCGCCGGAATGGAGCTATGGCTTCTAAAATGGAAATTATGAAGAAATCGAGAATATATGTGACTATATTGGCGGCAGTGCTGCTGACCGGATGTACGGACTGGCTTATGGTACAGCCCAGAGGGGTCGAAGTTCCGGACAAACTGGAACATTATGAGGGTCTGCTGTATGGTACGGACCAGGTTTTTATCGGAGAGGTTTTCCCGTATATGTGTTTCGAGAATACTTGTACCGGGTCTGGATATGAAACCATGTATTCGACGGTGGGAAGGCCGGAATGCAATGCATATCTCTGGCAGGCGGATATTTTCAGGGAAGACGAGGAATGCGCAGAGTGGAATTTCCCGGCGGCAGGTATGTATGCACTGAACGTGGTGGTGAACGGTGTGATGGATGCTTCGGACGGCACGGATGAGGAAAAACTGGCTGTCCGGTCGGAAGCTCGCATGATGAGGGCATACATGCATTTCCTCATGGCCCAGTTCTTCGGAAAGCCGTATGACGCGGCCACTGCAGGGCAGGACCTGTGCATCCCCCTCATCACGGAGGCCTCCACGACACAGACCGATCTGCCGCGCCGGACTGTAGAGGATGTCTATGACTTCATTCTCACGGAGATGACCGAGTCTGTGGCGAATCTGCCGGACAGGATGTCCCATCACAAAAGGGTCTTCAGGACTGCCGGCTATACCATGCTCGGGAAAGTTTACTGGATGATGGGGCGCTACGAGGATGCGCTTCCGGCTTTCGAGGAGGCCATGAAATCCCTGCGCTCTTCCGAAACGGACGGAATTTTCCTTGACTATCCGGCACTGGCAGGTGATGGAGGGGCGATAAGCTATCCAACCGACCCTAAGCTGAATCCGGAGGAATTGTATGAACTGGAGAGCATGTTTCTGCTTTATCACTCCATGTGGCCTTCATACTATGGCTCCACCCTCATTTATATTAAGCCGGAGGTGCTTCAGGAGTACTATGCCGATACGGAAGATTACAGGCTTTCTTTCATGGCAGCATTCAGTACGGGCGCGAGTCCTTACGGAAAGGCGATCGACCTTTCGGACCAGTATTATATCGATCTCCAGCATACCCGCATCACCACGAATTTCGGCATCACGACACCGGACCTCTTTCTTATGTACGCCGAATGTCTTGCCCGTACGGGCAATGATGACGAGGCTGTCGCCCTTCTCGAAGAATTGAGGGCAGCCAGAATGCCGGCTGCCAATGCCGCTGTTCCGGCTTCTCTTTCAGGCGACGAGTTAGTGAGATATGCCGTGGCGGAACGGATGAGGGAAAATCTCGGCTATGGCGCTTCATGGTTCGACATGAGAAGGCTGTGGGCTGACCCTCTTTTCCAGGACATGAAACAGTGGTATGTCCACACTGACGGCGTGCAGGAGTACACTCTCACAGAGCAGCGGCTGGTGATGAGGATACCGCCGTCGGTGATGATATGGCACGATGACTATGTGAACAACGAATGACGTGTCTTTTCAAAACCTGTCTTTAAGAAATAACCAATCAAACTTTATTATATGAAACGGAACATTTTATTCGCCGCGGCTGTGGCCATGATGTCATTCGCGGCGGCATGTACCCCGGAAGACGGTACAGCAGATGTGACTTTGTCGGCCAGTCCGGCATCGGTGACTATCCCCGCAGACGGCGGCACAGTGCCAGTGGTGATCACCACGAATCAGGATTCTTTCGGATTTGCCGGAGGTGCGGATTGGCTTACAGTCACTCAGGACGGCAAGTCTCTGAGTTTTTCGGCTGAAGCCAATGAGGATACCGAAAATGACCGTACCTGCACCGTCACCGTCACTGCCGGCGGCAAGACCTTGGAAATTCCGGTAACCCAGCCTAAGGGAAGCAAATATCCGGGATATGCCGAGGTGCTCGCTGTGGAGGAAGCTTTATATTCCGGTACTCTGTATCAGACGATGGGTATGGCTTCAGGTGAAGGCGGGCTGGCCATGATCGTGGCGGATTTGGATGCCAGAAACAGGCTTGTCCTCGAATTCTTTACCAATGGTTTCGCAAGCGCTGATGAAGTATCTCTTCCTGCAGGTTCCTACACCCTTGCTGAAGATCCTGCAGAAGGTATGATGTATGCCGCAGAGCCGATGACATTCAATAAAGGTGTAGCCAATGTCGTGGATGAAGGCACTGAAGACGAGGAGACCCTGTACATGGGCTCATATATCGAAACTACAATCGGCGATGCCGTGACGAATGACATGATTACAGGAGGCACATTCTCGGTGGAGGACAATTCAGACGGAACGAAAGTCCTGAAATTCGATTTCACGACCGAATCGGGTGCTTCCTGCAAATATTATTATGAAGGCGATGTAGAGTTGAATACTGAATCTGCCGTATATCCTGTGGGGGATGTCCAGCCGACAGATGTCATTTCAATATCAGGATCTTACAACGGAGCTGCCGATGATGCCGGTTCATTATGCAACATTGACCTTATGCTGCTTACCGCCGCGATGATTGCTCCTTCCACTACTGTCAGCTTCAATATGCCGTTTGTGGAATTTTCCGAGGATATGGATCTTTCCGGAACATATTCAGCCATCGATACCCCGATGTCTGCAGCTGGTATGAACAAGGGTATTCTTGAAGAGTTTGAAGGCATGCCTTTCCCTTCCTATACTTACATTTATCTCAGTATGGACATGACAACATTCGCTGCTGAATATTTTATCGCAGACGGCGAATCCACGATGACCCTGACCAAAAATGCCGACGGTACTTACGATATCACGGCATCTTTGAAGAATGCCGCAGGCGAGTCATACGACTATGATATCAAAGGCATGGCTATCGAACTGTCGGACTGGTCATCGATGGATGACGAAGATTATGGCGAAGACTGGTAATCAGCATTGAATCTGAATGGCAGACAAACATTTTCGGAAGAAAATTATTTGATTTGGAATTTATGATAAAGAAACTTATTGTCATTGCAGCGGCAGGAGCAGTGCTCCTGTCCTGCAACTCAAAACAGACAGTATTTAACGGAAAGATAGAGGGGTATAACGGCGAATTCACGGAATTTTTCCTGCCGGACAGCACAGTCGAAGGCGGATACCGTGAAATCGTGATAGATGTCAACGAAGACGGGACTTTTTCGTCTAAATTCACTCTTCCGGAGTCGCAATACCATGCAGCTCTGTTCGTGGACAGAGTCATGTTCAGTACGTGCATAGAGCAGGGCAAGACCTATAATGCGTGGTTCAATGTCACCGACCCGAGTATAGAGACCGACTTCAGGTTTATCGGCGAAGGCGCGGCGGAAAATGAATTCACCCGCGACTGGTGGAACGGCTTCGGGGCGGCGTATCTGTTTCTGGAGAGCTGCGGCGATGATGTCACTGATTTCAAGTCTTATCGGGCTCTTATAGACTCTCAGGCCGCCGGTTTTGCCGAGAGGCTTGACACTATAGGGAACCCCGGACTCAAGGAATATTATACGCCTCTGATAAGGCAGTGTGTGGATTCCTACAGTTTCTATTATCCATTCGTGGCTGTCTACAACGGCGCGGACCCTTTCGCAGATGTCGATTTCGAGGCTTACCGTCAGACTGATGCGTGTTCCGGCATGACAGAACAGGAATTCGCAGAATTCTACAACGGGGTCGCAGGCATGATAGCCGCTACTTTCAACGATCTCGACCTTCTGCAGGTGGTGAAGATAGGGGAGAAGGCTACTCTGGATCAGAGCAGAAACGAGTTCGCCATGACTTCACTTCTGACCAGCTTCATGAACATGGCCGGGCAGAACAACCTGAAAGCGGCTTACGACTATTACAAAAAGGTCTGCAAGACTCCTGGCTATGTCTCCCAGGTGGAGAGTGTCTACAAGACATCATCCGTGCTGGTGAAGGGTGCAGAGGCTCCGGAGATCGAATTTACGGACATCGACGGCAAGACATATACTCTCTCTGATTTCAATGGCAAGGCCCTGTATGTGGACATGTGGGCTTCGTGGTGCGGTCCGTGCTGCGAGGAGATTCCGTATCTGGCTGAACTTTATGAAGAGCTCGGGCCTGATTCGGACATACAGTGCATCAGCATTTCCATAGATGAAGGCCGTCAGGACTGGCTGGACAAGCTCGGTGAAGAAAATCCGGCTTGGCCGCAGTATCTGGTGACCGGAAAAGGCCAGGAACAGGTGGCGAATGACTACAACATCCGAAGCATTCCGCGTTTCATGCTCTTCGATGCGCAGGGACGTATCATCACCGTCGATGCCCCGCGTCCTTCCACACCGGACATCAAGGCCATTCTCGAAGAACTCATAAAATAAACTTTAACGGATATTATCGTTGCAGGCAGTATTTATTTCCGGACCAGTTTTCTCTGGTCCGGAAATAATATCTGCCTGCATAAATATGCTGTATACCCGACTTTAGGAGATATATTAACGTCAGTTCGACGAATTATTTTACTCAGTACCAGAGACTCCGTCGAACTGACGTTACGATTTCTTCGAAATCTCTTTACCTTTTACGTGTCACCCCACCTAAATCCTCCCCTACGTATGGGAGGACTTGCCTACGGATTCGTTCCACGAATCCTCTAAAAGAGGTAGTTCTCTGAAATTCACTACGTTCTTTTCATCGAACTCACGTTATATTATTGTCGGGGATATTTATTTTCGGGACTGTTTTTTCCAATACATTCCTTACTCTGAAAAACCAACTTTAACGGATATTATTA
The DNA here is from genome assembly GCA_944326365.1 of uncultured Bacteroidales bacterium. Taxonomy (GTDB): domain Bacteria; phylum Bacteroidota; class Bacteroidia; order Bacteroidales; family UBA932; genus Cryptobacteroides. Next base: position 22,777 of record CALVDR010000032.1, read on the forward strand.
TTGCAGGCAGTATTTATTTCCGGACCTGTTTTCTCTGTCCCGAAAAAAATATCTGCCTGCATAAAATTTAACATGCTGTATACCCGACTTTAGGAGATATATTATTGTCGGGGATATTTATTTTCAGGACTGTTTTTTCTGTCCCGAAAAAAATATCCCCGACATAAAAAACAATTGATATGACTCTCTAAAGTCCCAACTCCACCTGGAAACGAAGACTCCACCTGTCATCCAACGGACTCGCCGTGAACTGCTCCCTGGTGTTGTACGACAAGTCCATCTGCACCTTCAGACTATGTCCTATGATATACCTTGTGATGCCAAGAGTCGTCTGGTTCCATGTCCTGTAGCCGAGCAGAGGCTGCACCGTCTCGTCAGGCAGCATCGTGGAATTTCTCAGGGCCACCTCCCATTTCCTGTTGAAAAGATAGCTTGCCTGCACATTCACTCCGCAGCCCGTATAGATGAATGAAGAAGCCGAACCTCCCGGGACCGCAACGATGGCACTGCCGCCGAGAACCTGACGTCCCATGAAATCCGTGTTGAAAGCGAAACCTCTGTACTTCAGTATGATATCAGCATAGTAAGAACCGAGATTCCTCGTAGCGCCTCCAGGCAGCAGATCCCCCTTGAATCCCTGATCCAGGCTCGCATTGTGGTTGAACGAATAGCCTCCGGCTATCATCAGCTTGACTGTCTCCTCATATTCTGTATCACCTTCCGTATATTCGCCCTTTGCATGGAAACGGCCGAAAGGAAAAAGCTCCAGACGGCCGGTATAGTCCAGTCCGTCCACACTCGAACTTCCCCAGTTCCGGCCTTCTCCGAGCGTCACTGAAGCCAGTGCGGCCAAAGCGAAACCGTCATACGAACCGTAATGGTATTCTCCGAAAAACCCGAAATCCCTGTCACCTCCGAATTCGCTGTTCACTATGCTTCTGTCCACGAACTGGAGGGCGCTTGAAGAATTGATCCTGGCCCGGTTTGTCTTGAGCTTCGTCTGTCCGAAACCGAGGTTCCAGTCCGGATTCGGCCTGTAATATACTATGGCATCACGGATGATATTCACTGAGCCGTTCGGCCTGCTCTCCGCATCGTAGTTCGAGAAACCGAGCTGTATCGAATATATGAATTTCGGAGAGAACAGATAGCCGTCGAAACGGAGCCTGAGCCTTTTTACCTGAGCCTCTGTTTCCGAAAGACCGAACCTGTCGTTGAAATGCAGTCCGACCATGTTCTGCATCCTGAAACGGATGGTCATTTCATAGGAATCGTTTTTCGGCCTGAAAGTGATACCTTTTCCGACTTCAATGTTCGGGAGATTTTCAAGCTGCTCCAGGAGTTCCTGCGTATGGTCTATCGAATCCGCCAGGAAAGCTTCCGCGTTGCTTATCTGTGCGGATGCGGCCCCAATGCTTAGAACGGCGCATGCTATGATGGCTGTAAGTCGTCTCATTTTCTTCATTTTTATCTGTCGGGGGCAAAAATACTAATTTTTGTCCCCGACGCATGTTACAGTATTGTTAAATAAATGTTACATGATCCGGACGTCTATGTCCTGTCACGTGCTCTCCATACGGCCATGACGATGACCGCTTCGGAAAGACATTTCGGGAAAACTGTCGAGACTCTCTATAATCAGCGGGCCTGGCTCGTGATGATGGCCAATTCTTATGTCCAGAATATGGAAGCATCGCAGGATATAGTGAACGACAGTTTCATAGCCCTTCTGGAGAATATCGACAGACTGGACGATGCTGTCCTGAAGTCTTTTCTGGCTACGACAGTGAAGAACAAATGCCTGAATTACCTGCGTCGTGTGAATTGCGAGAAAATCATTCACAGAATTGAAAAAAATATCCGCGCGATGCCCCGTCTCTCATGACAAAGGCAAAGCGCGGATGTTTCTTTTGGAGCAATTTCCTGAAATTCACGTAGTTCTTTTATCGAACTCACGTCGTATCAGTCGTGCAGATTCCTGCTTCTGAGATATTCAAGCAGATATTCTGACCTGTCTGTCTGGATGATGCGTGCCCCGAGCGTATCGATAAGATATCCGTAAGCGGCATCAGGGTCCTCCAGAGCCAGATCATCATCATGACCGCCGCTCATGGTATCCCAAAGTGTATTGTACCATAGCAGTGCCTTTCCTTTCAGTTCCTGTTTCATCTGCAACGGAACCCTGACATCTTCAGCGCGGGCATACAAGAGCTCGTACGCTGCAGGTTTCAGAACTTCCATAAATCTGTGCATCACTTCCTCCGAATTTTTCTGATCGAGGCTTACTATCGGCATATAAATGACATCTTCCAGATATTTTCCATAGAAATCCAGTACTTCATCGGCAGATCTGCCTCCTTTCATTATGATCTGCCTGGTCGTTCCGGTTTTTTCCAGTACAGGCATCACAAGGTCAAAGTATCTGTCGGCCTTGTCCAGATTCACCAGTATCTTGCCCTTGGCGACCATAAGTGCTTCTTCCAGGGTAGGTACGGAATGTTTTGTATGGATTTCCGCTCCGTTTTTCAGTTTCAGGGTCTTGATGTCATCCAGAGTCCATTCGCTGACCGGACCGCGGCCAGTGGTAGTACGGTCGAGGCTCGAATCATGCATCAATATCAGCACGCTGTCCTTGGTCAGCTGCAGATCCAGTTCCACCACGTCCACACCTGTCTCGATGGAATGCTCTATCGCAGCTATCGAATTCTCGGGTGCATAACGCCAGTCTCCCCGGTGTGCCACTACGAGTACGGAAGACGTGTCCGTCGACAGGATCTTCTCTCTCAGCATTTCCGCCCTGGACAGATTTTCTGCCGGATTCTGTCCGTTCTGGCAGCCTGCCGCCAGCACGGCTGCCAATGCAATGATTAAAAATTTCTTCATGTTTATCTTATTTTGACATTCAAATTTCCATTCCACGCCCAAATCTATTCCAATTTCCGCTATTTTGCAAAATATTCTCTCCCTTAAAATTCTGTGATTGGCACTACATCTATCTTATAATCGTCCTTCTCGATTGTGCGTTTGTCGTTGTAAGTCACAATGACGAGATTATCGCAATCTAATTCTCCTGCACATTCAATAATGCTGTCTACTTCCCGTTTCTCCGTTTTAGGACTGCTCATGTCGTAACATACCTGGACAAGACGCAATATGCGGGTCTCTTCACGAAGGACAAAATCAACTTCCTTGTCATTCCTTGACCTGTAATAGAAAATAGTCTTTTCAACATCATAACCGCGGCGTATAAGTTCTATGAAAACTTGATTTTCAAGTAATCGTCCCAGATTGCCGCTCAGGGAAAATGCCTTTGATGCCACAAAACCATTGTCTACAACATATACTTTTCTTGGGGCTTTTTTCATCAGCTTAAGCTTATTATTGTAGCGTGACAAGTAATAGAAAAGGTATGGTTCATGGAGGTAGTCCATATATTTTCTGGTCGTGTTGACACTGGAGAAATCAAGTTCTGATGTCAGATCATTGGCGCTGACAGGATTACAAAAGTTCGAGACAAGACACATGGCCAGGTTATTCAAATCTGTCACATTCCGGACATTATGACGCTTAGCCACATCTTTCCATATAATGGAATCAAACAACGTATCAAGATAATTGCGTGTCAATTGGCGTGAAGCGACTACTTCCGGATAACCGCCATTCCTCAAATAGTCATCTGCCAGCACAAGAGATTCTGTTTTGTGTTCCGGTTTCAGTATATGCAGATCAAGCTTGTTCCAATCGAAAAACTCTTCAA
>CALVDR010000033.1 GCA_944326365.1 uncultured Bacteroidales bacterium
AGATTTCGAAGAAATCGTAACGTCAGTTCGACGAAGTCTCTGGTACTAAGTAAAATAATTCGTCGAACTGACGTTAACTCAATAAAAACTAAAATGTCTCTGTAAGTCCGTAATATGCAGGTTTTTTCTGATAGTTGCTGTCGAACAGCAGCGGGTACTGCAGGGAAGAAGCACCCGGATTAGCGCTGTCGCGTACACCCCATGTCGTGAAACCATACACATCTTCAGCCGGGAGAGCATTCAAAGCCTCTGCAGCAGCCTGGAATACTTTTTTCTGAGCCTCCAATCTTTCAGTATCATCGGCGCTGACAGTTACGCCGTCTTTCAGGTCGCCGCTACCGTTTTCACCTTCGCGCTCATCATCATGAGCCATGTCCACATCCATTTCAGACACATGCACCATCACACCGCAGTCATGTGCCGCATCGATCGCCGCCTTGATATCAGAAGCTTTCCTGTCGATGTCCACATGCATCTGGATGCCTATCCCGTCGACAGGAACACCGGCCTTTTTCAAGTCGCTGATCAGTTCGCAGATGAACCCTCGTTTCGTAGGGCCCCATTCCATTCCGTAATCGTTGTAGAGCAATACGGCATCAGGATCGGCTTCATGTGCATACTGGAAAGCCAGTGCTATGTAGTCCTCACCGAGATTCTTGTACCATATATCGTCATCTCCACGGAATCCGGTGCCGCTGTTGTTCACAGCCTCGTTCACAACATCCCAGCTGGCCACACGTCCCTTGTAACGTCCCACTACAGTCGTGATATATTCATGAAGAAGTTCTTTCCAGACCTCTTCACCCTGGCCGTCATATTGCTTGAGCCAGTCCAGATCTTTGCCGGCAGCATCCTTGGAAGTATCTTTGTACCAAATCAGAGTATGTCCGTGTACACGCAGGCCGTTATTCTCGGCGAAATTGACCAGGAAATCCGTATCCCTGAAGTCGTAGCTGTCTCTGGCTTTCCAGATGTTCCGCATCTTCATGGCGTTCTCTGCCGTGATGCTCGAAAACTCTGTTGTTACGAGATTCCTGTAATTTTCGTAGTTGCGCAGATTGTCCGGAATCACCGTACATCCTATCAGATATGGCGCATCTTTCAGTGTCTTCTCCCCGGTTTCCTCTCCGGAATCATCGGGATTGTCATCACCTTCCTCTTTTACCGGACCGTTGATTGTATATTCAGGTTCTGTCCCGTCGCATCCGGAGGTCAGGATGGCTACCGCCAATGCGAAAATGCTCAATATATTTCTTTTCATGACAAAATGATTTTAACCAATGCCAAAAATAGTATTCGCAAACGGAATTATGTGGCAATATTTTCCCGAAAATTTAATCTATCGTACATTTATTTTTATTTTTGGGAAAAAATTACCGACCATGAAAGGGATTCGAAAAATATTGGCATTGGCCGCATTTGTAGCGGCCGGAACGGCATTGGCGTCAGCCCAGGATATCGTTACCATGAAAAACGGGGATACTGTCGCTGCGAAAGTGCTTGAAATAGACGAAGTAAGCGTGAAGTACAGGCTTTTCGACGAGCCCGGAGGAGTGATATATTCAGTGTTACGGTCGGGTATAAGATCGATACGGTACGAGAACGGCAGAGTGGAGAATTTCGTCGGCGGCGATCTGTTCTCGGACAGCGGCAATACAGTCATCATATCAGGCCGGCGTTCCGAGCACGCAGTCCCGGGAATGAAGTACAGGAACTACAGCAGTCTTTACCGCGCAGCAGATTATACCTGGGCTCCGGGCGACAGGTATCTTCCGGCGCTTTCGGGCGTGGCGTCCTTCATCATTCCTGGCCTGGGGCAGATGATATGCGGGGAAGTGGGACGCGGTTTCGCCTTTCTCGGCATGACGGTGGGGGTTCCGGTCGTGGCTACTGTGGCGGCAGTCGCATTTGACAGTTATGCTTCCATGGCTTCTTGTATCGCCGTGGGAGTCCTGGGCTGTCTGGCGATAGATATCTGGAACATAGTGGATGCCGTACAGGTGGCGAAGATCAAGAACATGTATCTGCAGGACATGAGGAGGGAGTATTCCTTCGACATGGACCTGTTCCCGTCCGTGAACTGCATCCCTACATCATCCGGCATGCAGACTTCGTTCGGCCTGACGCTTGCCATGAGTTTCTGACGTGACTGACAGCAATGAGACGAATGATTTTAACCGATAGAGAATAAACATATGACAGACAATTTTGACAGAGAGCATCTCTGGCATCCTTATACTTCCACCTCGAATCCTCTGCCTGTCTACAAGGTGGAGCGGGCCGAAGGGTGTGAGATAATACTTGAAGACGGCCGCAGACTGATAGACGGGATGTCATCCTGGTGGTGTGCCATCCATGGCTATAATCATCCGGCCCTGAATGCTGCCGTACAGACCCAGATCCGGAAAATGTCGCATGTGATGTTCGGCGGACTGACCCATGACCAGGCGATAGAGCTTGGCAAATTGCTGCTGAAAATAGCGCCGCCATCAATGAGCAAGATTTTCTATGCGGACAGCGGTTCCGTGGCTGTCGAGGTGGCGATGAAGATGGCCGTGCAGTATCAGTATTCCACCGGTCATCCTGAAAAGACGAATTTCGTGACCATCCGCCGCGGCTACCACGGAGATACCTGGAACGCGATGTCCGTATGCGATCCGGTGACTGGGATGCACAGCCTTTTCGGAAGTGCGCTTCCGGTGCGCTTCTTCGTGCCGTCCCCTTCGTCACGTTTTGACGGAGAATGGAATCCTCAGGATATCAAGCTCCTGCAGGAAACCATCGAAACGCATCATGGCGAAATCGCCGCACTTATTCTGGAACCGGTAGTCCAGGGTGCGGGAGGCATGTGGTTTTATCATCCCGAATACCTCCGCCAGGCTGCCAGACTGTGCCGTGAGCACGGAATCCTCCTGATTTTCGATGAGATAGCCACAGGTTTCGGCCGTACCGGAAAACTATTCGCATGGGAACATGCCGGAGTGGAGCCGGATATCATGTGCATCGGCAAGGCATTGACCGGAGGCTACATGACCTTCTCCGCCGTCCTGGCTTCCGACAAGGTCGCAGACGGCATATCTGACAACTATCCTCACGCATTCATGCACGGACCTACCTTTATGGGCAATCCTCTCGCCTGTGCCGTCGCCAAGGCTTCCACTGAGCTTCTTCTTGGCCAGGACTGGCAAGGGCGCGTCCGCGCAATAGAGGACCAGCTCCGTCGTGAACTTTCGCCTGCGGCAATATTTGAAGCCGTCAAAGACGTGCGCGTCCTCGGGACCATAGGCGTGATAGAGGTGAAAGAGCCTGTGGACATGGCGTTCATGCAGAGACGTTTCGTCGAGGAAGGCGTGTGGGTGCGGCCTTTCGGACGTCTGGTCTATGTCATGCCGCCGTATATCATCACTCCGGAGCAGCTGTCACGCCTCACGACGGCTCTCGTGAAAATCGTCGGCGAACTCCGGCCGTAAGTTCTACCCTCGATAGGTGCGAATTTTAAAAGACTATGGAAAAGAACAACGTATATTTCGTAAGCGGTATCGATACGGGAATAGGGAAAAGCTATGCCACCGGCTATCTGGCCAGACTATGGAACGAAAGGGGAGTGAGGACCATCACCCAGAAACTCGTGCAGACAGGAAATACCGGGATGTCGGAAGACATAGAACTGCACCGGCGTCTCATGGCCTGCGGACTGCTGCCGGAAGACCATGAAGGGCTGACCATGCCGGAGATTTTCAGCTATCCCTGTTCGCCGCATCTGGCAGCAGAGATTGACGGCAGGCCGATAGATTTCGGAAAGATAGAAAAGGCGACTGAAGAACTTTCCCGTCGCTACGATGCCGTGCTGCTGGAAGGTGCAGGAGGCCTTATGGTGCCTCTGACGAGGCAATACCTGACCATAGACTATGCTGCGGAGCACGGTTATCCTCTGGTTTTCGTCACCTCCGGCCGGTTGGGAAGCATAAACCATCTGCTGCTCAGCCTCGAAGCTGTCAGAAGCCGCGGTATCAGGCTCCATACCCTCATATATAACATGTATCCCGCCGATGATGACAATATCATACAGCGGGATACCGAAAAATATGTAATGGACTATCTGTCGGAGAACTGGCCTGATACGGAATTCCTTGTTCTTCCTGTCCTACAATAGATGCGCCAGTCCTGTTCCGGCATATCATTAAGTCTATCTCGACTCCCTGACGAATTCGCCGAAGGCATTGAATATGAGTCCGATGTCCGATCCAGGCTGAGGTGAGCCGGATGGAGCCGTGATTTCCACCTCATATCCTCCGTATTTCCTGTCTATCTTGTAGGCTTTCGAGCCGGGATAGTTTTCGGCGATATATTCGGATATGGTCGGCAGGAGCGCGGCTTCAGGCAGGACAGAGAATTCGCATTCTATGCTTTTCCAGTTTCCCTTGGCATCGAATTCGATTTCCGTACCGTCGGCGAGCCGGACATTGTACTGCTTCACTCCGTCTTCCTTTTCCTTTTCGGCGCTCAGGATAGTCGTGTGAGGGAAATTCTGTCTGATGAAAGTCCTGGCTGTCTCAGGGAGCCTGTTTTCATTGATTTTCACTTCTTCGCAGCCGGACAGCGCGATGATGCCTGCGACAACTGCTGTCAAAAACACAATAAACTTTTTCATACGCATCTGTTTTAACGATTTTCAGTTTCACTGCTGCAAAGTTATACCCCGAATCTGAAAAGAAATTGAAATTCAGCCCAAGGCAGCCTTTATGTTTTCGATGCGGCGTGCGAACTCGTCTTTCCCGATGAGGGTCACGATATCTGCGATGCCCAGGCCGCTGGATGCACCCACGAGGGCCAGCCTCAGACAGTTCATCACCTTGCCCATAGGCCACTCATTCCCGCGGATGTACTCTTCGAGCGGTCCTTCCAGTGATTCTTTCGTGAATTCGCCATGGAAATCCGATATGAAATCAGCCGCCTTCAGAGCGAGGGTGTAGTTCTCTTCCTTCCAGAATTTCGCCGCATCCTTTTCGACGTATGTCTCCGGTGCGGTGAACAGATAGGAAGCTATATCCCAGAAATCAGCCACGAAAGTCGCCCTTTCCTTGATCAGGGAAACGATGCGGCGCACATAGTCACGTGTGAAGATATGGTTCTTGAAATCCGCACCCTGGACGGTCACCTCTGCACCTGCCGTCAATGCACATTTGGCGCATCCGACTACCTGCATTCCATGCTCTTCCAGCACAGGAATGAAGAGATCCGTGAGTTCGTCGTCCGATTTCAGACGCAGGTATTCCTTGTTGTACCATTTCGCCTTGTCAGGGTTGAACCTCGCGCCGGACTTGATGACCCTTTCCAGAGAGAATGCCTCTACGAGTTCCGGCATGGTGAACAGCTCCCTGTCATCTCCAGGATTCCAGCCCAGCATGGCCAGCATGTTCACGAATGCCTCCGGGAAATAGCCGTCCTCACGGTAGCCTCTCGATACCTCGCCTTCCGCATTCGTCCACTTCAAAGGGAAGACCGGGAATCCCAGCCTGTCCCCGTCCCTCTTGCTCAGTTTCCCTTTCCCGTCCGGTTTCAGCAGCAGGGACAGATGCGCGAAACGCGGCTGGCTGTCCTGCCATCCGAATGCCTCGTACAGAAGATAGTGAAGAGGCAGTGACGGCAGCCACTCCTCGCCGCGAATCACCTCTGTAATTTCCATCAGATGGTCATCCACGATGTTTGCCAGGTGGTATGTAGGAAGCTCGTCAGCCCTTTTCCAGAGTACCTTGTCATCGAGAGTGTCTGTATTCACCTCTATATGTCCCCTGATCAGGTCATCCATCTTCACGACCCTGTCCTCAGGCATCTTGAATCTGATGGTCCAGTCGGTATGGCTCTCCAGCAGCGGTTTCCATTCGCTCTCAGGCATCGAGAGAGAGTTCCTGAGCGACTTGCGGGTGATATGGTTGTAGATGAAAGTCTGCCCTGCAGCCTCCATCTCCGATCTCTTGGCTGCCAGCTCATCCGCAGTGTCGAACGCATAGTAGGCATAGCCGTTTTCCACCAGTTCCTCGGCATATTTCCTGTAGATTCCGCGTCTCTGGGACTGTCTGTACGGTGCGTGCGGATGTCTCTCGGAAGGAGTCTCCACGACATTGCCGGAGGCATCCACCCCCTCGTCCGGGATGATTCCGCACCAGTTCAGGGCTTCGATGATGTATTTCTCTGCTCCCGGCACGAACCTGTGCGAGTCGGTATCCTCGATCCTGATGATGAAGTCTCCTCCGTGCTGCTTGGCATACAGATAGTTATATAGCGCCGTCCTGACTCCTCCCATGTGGAGCGGACCTGTAGGTGAAGGTGCAAACCTTACTCTTGTCTTTCTTTCCATGATTAAACCTGTAAAAAACCGTGCAAAGATAGGAAAAATTTGATTATCCTTCTTTTTTCAGTGCCCTGCGTATTGCCGCCACGGATTCCAGATCGCTGATGCTCTGCCCGTCATGGACGATAAGTGCAGGGACTTCCCCGTCACCGAAATGGAATTTCCGTATGTTGCTGCTGTCGTTGTAGCCGATCTTGACATTCGCAGGCGGATCGGGAAGGTCTATGCCTCCTGACTGCGCTGTCTGCCTGTCATAGACGAAATCGCTGTCTATCATGATCAGGTTCCCGAGATTCAGGTCCGTGATGCTTCCCAGCATGTTCATCTTGAAACCGGTGGCGATGACCGTGATGCTGATTTTGTCTCCCACGTCCGGATTTTCATCCAGGATGATGCCACGTTTGAAGTTGTTCGCGTTCCCAGTGTATTCGTTGATCTGTTTGTTTATCGAATCCAGTTCTTTCATGAACAGCCCCTGGTCGTTCTTCCCGACAGTGATGTTGATGAGCACGTTTTTGGCCGTTTTCAGATCGAAATCGTTCAGCAGCGGAGACTCCAGCGCTTCCTTGATGGCATCATGTATCCGGTTTTCCCCTGTCCCGTGTCCGCAGCCCATCAGGGCCATGCCGCTGTTCCTCATCATCGTGCTCACATCCTGGAAATCCACGTTGATGTGTCCGGCCCTCGTGATGATTTCTATCACTCCGCGCACGGCGGTGGCCAGCACCTCGTCAGCCTTCGGAAAGGCATCCTGTATCAGCAGGTCGCCGTAGTACTCGTACAGTTTTTCATTGTTTATCAGCAGAAGGCTGTCCACGCATTTCTGCAGCTCGTGTATGCCGTCTATCGCCTTTGAAAGGGCTTCGTTTCCCTCGTTCCGGAAAGGCAGGGTCACCACGGCCACGGTCAGGATATCCTTCTTTTTCGCCATATCGGCTATCACCGGAGCAGCCCCCGTACCTGTACCGCCGCCCATTCCTGCCGTGATGAAAAGCATCTTGGTTCCGGACTGGATGATGGCCGCATCTATCGCATCCGCAGCTTCTATCGCGGCATTACGGCCTTTCACAGGGTCGCATCCGGCACCCAGACCGGCGCCGAGCTGAAGTTTGGTCGGCACCTCGCACTTCTGCAGGGCCTGTGAATCGGTGTTGCACACTATGAAGTCACACCCTTTTATTTTCTGCCTGTACATGTAGTCGACTGCATTGCAGCCTCCTCCGCCCACTCCGATGACCTTGATGATGGAGTTTCCCGGCGCCCAGTCCATAGGTAATATATCGCTCATTTCCAGATAAATTTATTCGTTCAAGTATCCTTTCGGACAATGTCCGTTTTTTAAAGTCCTTTCAGGACAATGCCTTCGGATTCCCGTAAATCTTCCGTGTCCTTGCGGACAATGCCTTCGTCAGACATTCTGTTCGTCATCGAAAAGATTTCCGTATATCTTGTTCAGGGTCGTCCAGATCACGTTCGGCTTCTTCTTTTTCTCTTCTTCCTTTCTCCTCTTTTCCTCTTCCTTGCGCCTTCTCTCCTCCTCTTTCCGCTTCTCCCTCTCGGCCCGGAGCGTCTCTTCCGACTTTTTCTCTATCTCTCCGTCCGGGAAGAGCTCGGGATTCACGGCACGGGCACTGCCGGTGTCATGGCTTTCTGCCGGATCGTTTTCCGTGTCTTCTCTCCTGCCGGCATCCGGAGCCACGTCCTGCGCCTCCTTGCCGAAAGTGACTGTGGAGCCGACACCTACCATGGTCTCGCCCTGGACGCAGTCAGCAATATTGTCATTCTTGGCAGCGAGCAGAAGTCCCAGGCACACGGCCGCATTGGTCTCACGTATACCGTCGCAGCCGGTATGTGAGACCAGCTGGTATCTGGGGTAGCCGTGACGGACATTGTATCCGGAAAGTTCTTTTACGTATCCGGCGCAGTTTGTCAGGTTCGCCCCGCCTCCGGTGAGGACTATCCCGCATCGGAGGTTGTCTGCGAAACCGCTCTGCTCGATTTCGTAGAGTATGGCCTCCATTATTTCCTTCACCCTGTATGTGATGATTTCGGAGAGATATTTCACAGGCAGCTGCTTGTTCGGTACGGTGCCGTTTCCGCTGTTGATCTGTATGACTTTCTCGCTCAGAGTCTGTAGCCTGTCAGGCATGCACGCCCCGTAAGCCAGCTTGATGTTTTCCGCCAGCGAATCGGAAATCATGCTTTCGTTCCTGATATCCGTCGTGACGGACATTCCTCCGAAAGGAATCGATGCATAATGCCTCATGATGCTGTCGCTGTAGACCGATACCGAAGTGGCGCCGCCGCCGAAATCTATCAGAGCCACACCGCCTTCCATCTCGGCCGGAGTCAGTACGGCCTTTGCCAGCACTTCAGGAGTGAAGTATTTTTTCGCCACGCCTATCCTGATGTTGTTGAATGCCACATCGAGGGCGCGCAGACTGCTTTTCTTGCCGATGAATACCTTGAAATTCCCCTCAAGCACATCGCTCGGCATGCCCACTATGTCGTTTTCCACGAACATGATGTCTTCTCCTGTAGAGAAAGACTGGGCCACGGCTCCGTAGAGCACCTCTTTTTCCGGATGCTTCAGCGGATACGTGTCCAGGGCTTCCGTCTTGAGAGTGTTCACATTCTCGGCAGTGATGTACTCTTCATCCCTGACATCCATGCAGGCCTTGCTGGTCTCCTGATACACATCGTATTTCGGAATACCTACCACAGCCTGGGTGATCTTGAGGTTCAGTTCCTTCTCGGCATCGGCTATCAGTTCCTTCAGCGGCTGTGTCACTTTCATGGAATTGAAGACGTAGCTGTTCCGGATGCCTTCCGAACGGGCTTCCTTGTAGTATATCACCTGTATGTCATCACCGTTGACTCTGGCGACCAGCAGCGCTGTCTTGTATGACCCGAGGTCAATCGCCACTATGTGCTTCTCGTTCATGATATATATCGTACCTTTTGTTTTCCTGCAATATCCGGTGTCTTACCTGCAGATTATCTGTCCTTCGTATCTCAGATCCACCGTCCGGTAGTAATCCTTGCCCCTGGCAGGGACGATGCCTGTGTAGTAGCAGTCCATCAGGGCGAATTTCTCTTCCACATCAGTGGGCTTGCCGAAGATGAACCTTTCCTTTCCTTCCCTCGGAATCATCACCAGATCACCGTTCTTCTCCACGTGGATCTGGACTATGTTGTTTTCCCAGACCTTGCTCTCAGCCATGTACTCCACGAGTCCTGTCATCTGTTCCAGCCAGAGCCTTTCCTTTCCCGAGGTGGCTTTCCCTCTGCCTGCGTCCCCGAGTTTCAGGGGTATCTCTCCGTCTATGACAGTCACGTAGCTGGATTTCCCTGTCTTCATCGGGAAGATGTAGCCGTGGGCATCTGCATAGAAGCCTTCGCTTCCTTTCTGAAAGCGCATCAGAGGCTTTCTCTGCGTGATGTCTATGTGGAGCACTCCGTCCCCGGTACAGTAGGCTTCGCTTTTCAGGACTGCGCTCTGTGAATCCAGGACAGACTCTATCTCTTTCAGGTCCAGATTGTTTACCGGTATGCCTTCGGTCTTCCCGTAGCCTTTCTCCAGATATTCCAGCACATCATCCCCGGACACGAATCTGCTGTGCGCACTGTCCCTGACAATGACTGAAACATCGCTGCATATGACCTTGTTCCTGGATGCAGAACTTACACCGAATGACGCGGCCAGACATACCAGAATGATTCCGAGAATGCCTATGCTGAGAAAAGTCCTGATTATTCCTGTCTGCCTGTCCATTGCCGGTTTATTTTCCGTATCTTCTTTCCATCATTTCGGTGACAGGTCCGATGTACCTGTCAATGTTTCCGGCCCCGAATGTGACCAGAATGTCTATGTCTTCGTTTTCGAGAGTCTCCATCAGCTCCTCTTTAGTGATCAGCATCTTGTCCTCCAGACTTACCCTGTCGAAGATGATCTGCGATGTCACTCCGGGTATCGGTTCCTCCCTGGCAGGGTAGATGTCCAGGAGAATGAGCCTGTCCGCCTTATCAAGCGCGGAAGCGAAATCCGCCGCGAAATCCCTGGTTCTGGTGTACAGGTGAGGCTGGAACACTGCGGTGAGTTTCCGTCCCGGGAATATGTCCCTGATGGAGCTGACGGCCGCTGCTATTTCGGCCGGGTGATGTGCATAGTCATCCACATAGGCGTGCCCCGGCCTGTTGTAGTGCACATCGAAACGTCTTTTCACTCCTGCGAATGACCCGAGGGCTTCACGGATTTTCTCCGGCTCCAGCCCGTAAGTCAGTGCTATGGCGGCAGCCGCTATCCCGTTTTCAGTATTCACCCATCCGGGAACGCCTGTCCGGCAGTCATTTATCCTGCCTTCGGGATATACAAGGTCGAATGTGATACCTCCGCATTCGTCTTTCCTGATATTTTCCGCATGGAAATCCGCCCTGGCGTCATCGTATGAGTAGGTCCTGATTTCCGCCCGGGTATCGTCGGAGGTGATGTCCAGACCGTATTTTCTGATGACTGTGCCGGTGACCTGGGAGGCGAACGCCTTGAAAGCTTCCTTCACGTGTTCCAGATCCGAGTATATGTCCAGATGGTCCGCGTCCATGGCAGTGATGACGGCGATTTCAGGGTGAAGCTGCAGGAACGAGCGGTCGAATTCATCGGCTTCCGCCACCACTACATCGTTCGGCGCTGTAAGCAGATTGCTTCCGTAGTTTTTCGAGATTCCGCCCAGAAAAGCGGAACAGCCTTCGCCGCTGCTCTCGAATATATGTGCCAGAAGAGTGCTGGTGGTCGTCTTGCCGTGTGTGCCGGCTACTGCGAGACATCTCTGCCCCTGGGTGATTTCCCCGAGAATCCTGGATCTTTTCACGACCTTGTAGCCGTGAGTCTGGACAAAAACCAGTTCCCCCATGTCATGCGGAATGGCCGGGGTGTAGACTACAAGTGTTTCTGCAGCGTTTTTCGGGACGTATTCCGGATTGTCTTCATAATGTATGGCTATGCCTTCCTTTTCCAGTTCGGCAGTCAGTTCTGACGGAGTCCTGTCATATCCGGACACTTCATATCCCCTGAATTTGAAATACCGGGCTATCGCGCTCATTCCGATACCCCCTATTCCTATAAAATATATGTTCCTGTACTTTCCCATCTCCATTTATAATCTTTTTTCAGTCGCCGGTTTAGCCGCGCACTCATTTACTGCTGCCGGCATCCTCAAATCGTTACGATTTCTTCGAAATCTCTTTCCGGACCATTTTTTTGCGTCCGGAAAAAATTACCGGCTTAATCTATTAATTCAATCAATTCTTACTGCAAAGTAAATAAATTTCTGAAACAATCCGGCCGGCAGCATCCCGTCGCGCCAAAACCGAAATATTCCTTTCCATCACCCTGCATCTCTCCTCATCCCGGAGCAGCCCGCACGCCGTCTTCATCAGTTTTTCCGGTGCCTCCGCATCAGTCACCATCATCGCCGCGTCTTTCCTGACGAGGGCCATTGCGTTGCACGTCTGGTGATCCTCCGCTACATTCGGCGACGGTACGAAGATGACGGCTTTCCCCGCGGCGCACAGTTCCGAAACCGAACTTGCACCCGAACGTGAAATCACCACGTCAGCCATGGCGTAAGCCAGGTCCATTCTGCGTATGAAATCCGAGTGATGGATGAATCTCATCTTTTCACCGGCTTCAGCCGCGAACCTGTCCACGCTTTCCTTGTAATACTTGCCGCACTGCCACAGCACCTCCACGTCTTCGCCTCCGGGGCAGCCGTCCGTTATCCATTTTTTCATGGATTCGTTCAAAGTCCGGCTTCCCAGACTTCCTCCGACCACGAAGATATGCTTTTTTCCCGGATCCAGACCGTAATATTCCATGGCTTCAGCCTTCATTTCAGGCGTTCCGGGGACTATGTCGCTGCGGATCGGATTTCCTGTCATGACTATCCTGTCTGCCGGGAAGAACCGTTCCATACCTTCGTATGCCACGCATATCTTTCCGGCACGTCTGCCGAGAATCTTGTTCGTAAGTCCTGCGTAGCCGTTCTGCTCCTGGATCAGTGTCGGTATCTTTTTCCGGCTTGCGCACCAGAGCAGGGGAGCGCTGGCATAGCCTCCCACTCCTACCGCGATGTCAGGACGGAAATCGTCTATGATTTTTCCTGCCATCCTCAGGCTCCTGAGTATTTTCAGCGGAAGGGCCAGGTTCGACAGAGAGAGCTTCCTCTGCAGCCCTGCTACAGGCAGTCCTATGATCCTGTATCCTGCGGCAGGGACTTTTTCCATCTCCATCCTGCCTTCCGCTCCCACGAACAGGATTTCCGTCTCCGGATTCGTTTCCTTCAGCTTGTCAGCTATGGACAGGGCAGGGAAGATGTGTCCTCCTGTTCCGCCTCCGCTTATTATTACCCTAAGTGCTTTCATAAATCAATCTCTTTTATTGTCACCGGCATCATCATTGCCGCAGGCAAAGCCGTCATTGTCGCAGACATCGTCATTGGCGTAGCCGTCATTGTCGCAGACATCATTATTGTCGGTGGATTCATGGCAGGCTTCCGCCTGGACTTCGGCGATCTGTGCGTCGACTTTCCTGCGCGCCAGCCGGCTTATGGACAGCAGTACGCCGAAAGCTACGCTGAAACACAGGAACGAGCTGCTTCCATGGCTTATCAGAGGCAGCGTCTGTCCTGTCAGAGGGCCGATGTTCACATTCACCAGTATATGCATGAAGGCCTGTCCCGTGATGAGCAGACAGAGTCCGGCTACTGCTATTTTCGCGAATACCGTATCACAGAAGCGGACTATCATGCATCCTCTGGCCATGACGCTCAGATACAGTATCATGACGAAGGCCCCGCCGAATATCAGGCCGAATTCCTCGATGAGGAACGAGAAGATATAGTCGCTGTATATCGCATATACGGAGTATTTCTGGGTGCTGTTGCCCGGGCCTTTTCCCAGTATCCCTCCTTCCTTGATGGCCAGTTTCGCGCTTTCAGGCTGGCGTATCCGGTCGATGGCGTGCCTGTAGTCATCGCTCCAGACGTGTTTTTCGCCGCGGAGTGCCTCGATGGAGGCGATACGGTTCTCTTCTTCTATGGTCCTGTATTCCTGATAGAGGGTGATTCTGCCTATGGCCACTCCGATACGCGGCATGAATTTCCCGTTCGTGGCGAAGTGGATGCCGACGAAAAGTCCTATGATGCTGACGCCTGTCAGCAGTGCACCGAAGATCTCGCGTTTCGGCATTCCGCCTATGAACATGACCACGAACATCAGCAGTCCGGTGAACAGTGTGCTGGAAATCCCTCCCTTGAACATGCCGGCGGCGGTGATGATGACAGGCAGGTAGATATAGATGAGCCGTTTCCACACGGGCTTTTCCAGGAATGCCAGTTTCGGGGACAGTACTGCCAGGACCTTCGGGAGCTTGAACGAGTCTTCACGGTAGGCTTCTATCGCCCAGGCGAGGTACATGACCATGGCTACCTTTATGACTTCGAATACGTATATCTGCAGGCCACCTATCTCCAGCGCCCTGGTCGCCCCGTTCACCGTGATGGCCTTGAACCCGGTGATCAGACAGAGAAGGAGGACTAATGACAGGAGAAATCCGAGTTTCGAGCCGAGCTTGATCAGGTACAGGTTCCGGAAATTGTAGATCACGATGATGATCAGCATTCCCAGACAGGCGAGCTTGAACTGCGAGAAGAAGATATTCAGTCTGGAGACTTCCTTCGCCTCGTCGGCCAGCCCTGAAGCGGATGCGAAAATGGTGATGAGAGAGATGATCATCAGGAACATCACTATCATCCACAGCACCTTGTCTCCCTTGACCCTGTCGAAGAAGTTCCAGAGCTTTTCGCTCGTTTTTCCGCTATTTGCCGCTTCCGTTGTCATTTATCTCTGTTTGCGTTATCCGGTTAAAGATTCCTGACAGCTTCCTTGAACTGCCTTCCCCTGTCTTCGTAGTTCTTGAACAGGTCGAAGCTTGCACAGCATGGCGAAAGCAGGACCACATCTCCGGGAACAGCTATCTTGCTGGCCAGTTTCACAGCATCTTCAGCCGAGGTCACGTCTCTCATGTCAGGCACTATCGGACCGAAGGAGTCGTGGATTTTCCTGTTGTCCACGCCGAGGCAGATGATGGCTTTCACCTTTTCCCTGGCCAGGTCCAGCAGGGGAGTGTAGTCGTTGCCCTTGTCCGTACCTCCCACTATCCATACCACTGGTCTGGTCTGGCATTCCAGGGCATACCATGCTGCGTCCACGTTCGTCGCCTTGGAATCGTTTATGTACAGCACGTCACCTACGCTGAGTACCTTTTCGAGCCGGTGTTCCACGGCCTGGAACGATGACAGGGCCTCGCGTATGGTCTGATTGTCGATGTTCATGACCTTGCCGGCTATGGCCGCCGCCATGGAGTTGTAGACATTGTGCTTGCCTCCGAGTGCCAGTTCCTGCAGGAACATGTCGCATTCGCTGTCCTGATAGCGTACTATCATCTTGTCATCCCTGACGAAGGCACCTTGTTTCACTTCTCCTTTCTGGGTGAACGGGAGCATCTTCGCCTTCATCACTATCTTGTCCAGATGGCTTATGGTGATCTCGTCATCTGAGCAGAAGATGAAGCAGTCTTCACTGTCCATGTTCCTGGTGATGCGGAATTTCGCTTTCACATAGTTCTCCAGCTTGTGGTCATATCTGTCCAGATGGTCCGGAGTGATATTCGTGATGACGGCTATGTCTGCCTTGAAATCGTACATGTTGTCCAGCTGGAAACTGCTTAGTTCCAGTACGTAGATGTCGTAGTTTTCCGTGGCCACCTGCAGGGCGTAGCTTTTCCCTATGTTTCCTCCCAGTCCCACGTTCAGGCCTGCGTTCTTCAGCAGCCAGTATATCAGGGATGTGGTCGTGGTCTTTCCGTTGCTTCCGGTGATGCATATCTTGCGGGCATGGTCGTACCTGCCTGCAAACTCTATTTCGGAAATGATGTGTATGCCGGCTGCCGCTATTTTCTCCACCATGGGTGCGGTGGACGGGATTCCCGGGCTTTTGATGACTTCGTCGGCATTCAGTATCAGCTCCTCGGTATGCCTGCCCGACTCGTAGGGTATATCCCATTTTTCAAGTTCGGCCACATACTTGCCGGCTATCTGTCCCTTGTCGGAAAGGAATACTTCGAATCCTTTCACTTTCGCCAGTACGGCGGCTCCCACTCCGCTTTCTCCTCCTCCCAATACTACTATCCTTTTCATGTCCTTTATCTTATGGCGCGTGAAAAAAGCAATCTGTTTTGACGCACCTTGTTAATTTCATTTCTGTCTGCCAAAACCGTCTTTATCTTACTTTGAGCAGAGCCACGGTCAGCACTGCCAGGATGACCCCGACTATCCAGAACCTCACCACTATCTTCGCCTCCGGCAATGCCCTTGCGGGCTTCATCACCAGCGCCTGTATCCCTTCTTTCTGGAAATGATGGTGCAGCGGCGTCATCTTGAACACCCTGCGTCCTGCTCCGTATTTCCTTTTCGTATATTTGAAATAGCCTCTCTGTATCATCACTGACAGGGTCTCCACGAAGAATACGCCGCAGAGCACCGGCAGAAGCAGCTCCTTCCTTATCAGGATGGCGCACACGCCGATGAGTCCTCCTATCATCAGGCTGCCTGTATCTCCCATGAACACCTGTGCCGGATAGGAATTGTGCCACAGGAAGCCTATCAGGGCTCCGGCAAATGCTGCCATGAAGACACCTATTTCCCCTGTGCCCGGTATGTACATGATGTTCAGATATCCGGCGTTTATGATGTTGCCGGACAGGTAGGCGAAGATGCCGAGCACGACCACGACTATGGTCGAAGTGCCAGTAGTCAGCCCGTCCATTCCGTCAGTGAGGTTCGTACCGTTCGAGCAGGCTGTGATTACCAGAACTATCATCAGCACGTAAATGGCCCATTTGCAGTACCATCCCAACGTGCCTTTGAAAGGCGACAGCCATTTGTAGTCGAATTCATGGTTCTTGATGAATGGCAGTGTCGTCTTCGTGCTTTTAACCACGTCCTCTTCCTTCCATTCTCCGGACCTGACCTTGAATTCGGTGTTTATGTCCAGGGTCTGCGATGCAGTGGCTTTGCCCGAGGCGTTTTCCGCGAGTCCTGCCGTCCCGGTCACTTCCGCGCTGCCGACTGCCGTCACGGCGGCACGGTCTTCCACCTGGACTTTTTCCCTGACCACTATGTCCGGACTGAAGCACACTGTCAGTCCCAGTCCCAGGCCGAAAACCACCTGTCCTATCAGTTTGGCCTTTTCGCTGAGGCCTTCCTTGTTGTGTCTGAATACCTTGATGTAGTCATCTGCGAACCCCAGACCGGCAAACCACACCGTAGTGGCGAGCAGTATGAGAGTGTATATGTTCGTCAGGTCTGCGAACAGCAGCACGGATACCATGATGGCTATGAAGATGATGATTCCCCCCATCGTCGGCGTGCCTTTCTTCTGCATCTGTCCTTCCAGACCCAGATCACGGATTTCTTCGCCTATCTGTTTTTTCTGCAGCCATCTGATGATCCGTTTCCCTATGACCAGAGAGATGAGCATGGCAGTCACGCTCGCCATCATGGCCCTGAAGGTGAGGTAGCTCATCAGTCCCTGTCCGGGGATATCGTATTCCTTTAACGCTTCAAAAAGATGATATAACATATCCTTTCCTTTTCTGTTGTCTGTTTTCTCTCATTCAGATGAAAATCCGTCTTTTCACCGGCCGGGAATCCCGATGAAAATCGAGTCTGGGTTGTGGCGGACTTTATGTGACGGAAACTATTTCACCCGAAGGGTGTTTGTATTTAGTTTCCGTCACATAAAGTCTGCAGCTCGTCAAAAACCCCGGAAACGATTTCCCTCTCATCGAAATGATTTTTCGTCTTTCCGAGTATCTGGTAAGTTTCATGCCCTTTTCCCGCCAGCAGTATGGTCGCTCCCTCCGGTGCTGTCATGACGGCAGTCCTGATCGCCTCTTTCCTGTCTGCTATGAACAGGGATTTCGCCCTGCCTTTCAGATCCATCCCTGCCTTGATGTCTTCCATGATGTCTTCAGTCCTTTCCGTGCGGCTGTTGTCGGAGGTCACTATTATCCTGTCCGCCATCTTCTGGGCTACGGCAGCCATTTCCGGCCGTTTCGTCTTGTCCCTGTCTCCCCCGCATCCGAAAAGGCAGATGAGTTCGCGCTCCGGAGCTATGTCTCTCAGTGTCTTAAGCACATTTTCCATGGCGTCGGGCGTGTGGGCATAGTCTATTACCGCCGTGATGTCGCGCGGGCCTCTGATGGTTTCCAGCCTTCCGCGGGCCGATTTCAGTTTGCTGATGCCTATCAGGGCCTCCTCGGTTTCTGCACCCAGGGCGATGGCGGCCGAGTAGATGGCCAGTATGTTGTATGCATTGTGCTGTCCTATCAGGCTGGTCCAGCATTCGTGTCCGTCTATGTTCAGCTGCATCCCGTCGAAACTTTCCTCAATGATCCTGCAGGTATGGTCAGCCATTGTCCGGCAGGAGTATGTCACGATCCTGGCTTTTGTGTTCTGGACCATTACGGACCCGTTTTTGTCGTCGATGTTCGTGATTGCGACAGCATCCTCGCTAAGTCCGTCGAAGAAGAGTTTCTTGCAGCGGAGATATTCGGCGAAGGTCTTGTGATAGTCGAGATGGTCGTGCGTCAGATTCGAGAAGATGCCGACCTTGAATTCCAGACCGGCGACCCTTTCCTGTTCGATGCCTATAGAGCTTACCTCCATGAAGCAGTACTGGCATCCTGTATCCACCATTTCCGCGAGCAGCGAGTTGATGGTCAGCGGGTCGGAAGTGGTATTCACGGCCTCGCTTTCACGTGTGCCTACATAGTTCGCTATGGTGGAGAGCAGTCCGCATTCGTACCCGAGACTTCTGAACAGGTGGTACAGCAGCGTCACGGTGGTGGTCTTCCCGTTCGTGCCTGTGATGCCCACCAGGTTGAGTTTGCGAGAAGGGTTTCCGTAGAAATTCCCGGCGATGATGGCCAGTGCATGGCGCGATGAACCGACTTTCACATATGTCACTCCCGGGCTGGGCGGTCCTGCAGCATCGAGCGCTTCCTGATTCTCGTATACGATGGCGGCAGCGCCTTTTCCGATGGCGCTCCCTATATATGCATGTCCGTCCGAGGCGAACCCTTTCACCGCCACGAACATGGTGCCTGCGGTGACTTTTCTGGAGTCGTCGGTCACGGCTGTTATCCGTATGTCCGTGTTCCCGATGCAGCTGACGGTACCGCAGCCTTCTGTAAGTTCCTTTATGGTCATATCTATCTTCATTATCCTGTTTTCCTTTTCTGTCACGTCTTCGCTATTGCATGGTAAACTTCACTACCGTGCCTTCGGCAGCCTTCGTCCCTGCTTTCGGGCTCTGGCTTGCTACATGTCCGCTGCCCTGATATTCGAACCTGTAGCCGCAGTTTTCCAGGGAGTAGACCGCATCTTTCAGTCCCAATCCTCTGATATCGGGCACCTGCTCCAGATTGTCCGCCCCGGTCTCTATCCTGCTTGCCGTCATTTCGTGTACCTTGCCGGAGCATTCCACTTCTCCGCCCCATCCGGGAGTAAGGCAATATATGCTGTTCACTATCTCTTTCAGCACGTTGGCCGGTATCGTCCCGCCGTAGAAGTTCGCCCTGGAAAGTTTCGAATACACTGCCACGATGGCCGTATATTCCGGGTCATCCGCCGGGAAAAATCCCACAAACGTACCCTGATGCCTTTTCCTGCCTTCATCATCCTGGTATGCGGACATCTGTTTGCCGTTTCTGGTGAAGTTCACGAGAATCCTCGCAGTGCCTGTCTTTCCGGCGACTTCGCATTTTGCCGTGGCCAGCCGCTTCCCGGTACCGTCTGTGACCACCGATCTCAGCGCACTTGCCAGGGTGTCCGCTGTCCTGCGGGAACATATGGAGCCGTTCAGTATGACCGGTTTGATCCTTTTCTCCGGCTTCCCGTCCTTTTCTATCGATTCCACCAGATAAGGCTTCATCAGCCGTCCCTTGTTCGCTATGGCGTTGTAGAACATCGCTATGTGGAGTGGAGTCTCCCTGATGCTGTAGCCGTATGAAATGGTAGGCAGGGTAGTCCCGCTCCAGTTGTACGCGCCCGGCATCGGTATTTCAGGCGAGGCCAGTCCTATCAGGTCGAAATCGAAGGTTTCACCGAGCCCGTATTCGTAGTACTTGTTTATGAATCTTTCCGGATTCGTATCGTAATTCGTGCAGGCCAGATACCTGAACACCTGGTTCGATGATATCTCCAGTCCCTCGCGCACTGAAATCCTGTCTGACTTCCAGTCTCTGAGATATGGATCGTCCGGGAGTCTCACTCCATGGTACGTCATCTTTCCCTTGAACGTAGGAACCTGGGTCTCCAGCGTCACTTTCCTGTCTTCCAGCAGGGTCATCAGGGTGGCAGTCTTGAATACGGAGCCCGGAGCATCCGCGCGGCCTATTGCGTAGTTGTATCTTTCCCTCGCCTTGCCGTCAGCCTCTACAGTCAGATTCACCATGGCCCTGATGGCTCCGGTCTTCACATCCATCACCACCACGCATCCGCCTTCTATGTTTTCCTGCCCCTCGATACCCTTTTTCAGGGCTTTTTCCGCTATGTCCTGAAGTTCGATATCCAGGGTGGTCCGGACATCCTTACCGTTCTCCACCTGCACCATCGTGCTGTCGTAGTCCCTGATATATTCGTCGTTGTCGGTTTCCCTCAGCCATTCGATTCCTTCTTTTCCGTGAAGGGCATAATCGTATTTGCCCTCGATACCCACATCGTCGTTGTTCGGATTGTCATCATCCAGATGTCCGAGCACCCTTCTGGCCAGAGAACCGTACGGATAGATCCTCTTGTTCACCTTCTCGATGATGAGTCCACCTTTGTACTGGCCTTCGTTGAAAAGCGGAAGAGCCTTCACCTGCTGCATCACGTCATGGTCTATCAGCCCTCCTATGCGGATGTATCTCTTGCCCTCCCGCCTGCATCCGGCTATCATGGAATAATACTCCGACGCCGTCTTGTCTCCGTATATCCCGGACAGCCCCTTGGCGAGCTCCCTGGCCTTCCCCATCCATTCGGCTTCCTTTTTTTCCCTGTCCTCCCTGTCCTTCAGCTTCGCGAACTCTTCTTTTCTGACAGTGCAGTCCATGGCTATCTGGTATTTGGGAGTCGATGCTGCGAGAGTTTTCCCGTCATATGAAAGTATGGCGCCGCGTTCAGGCTCGATCACGACCTTCCTGTCTCCGGTGGTGAACCGTTCGACATATACGCTTTCAGGCTTGTAAATCAGCTGTATATACAATATTCTGACGACCACTACCACTGCCAGAAGCGCGAAGACACCATACATCAGGAACAGCAGCACGTGTACCCTGTCCCTGTCCTGTCCGTTGTTTCCGTTTTCTTTTTTTTCTTCTTCCATCCTCCTGGCTTCCAATAGTTTCCGTCAGCCTTTCCTGTCCAGACTTCCGCCGATTCCCTTGTTTTCCGGCCTTCCGGCCAATGCCGTTCCCGTTTTTATTGGCCTCCGGCCAAATATTCTGTCCCGTTCCGGCCTTACGGCCAATTTATCTTTCTATGTAGACGGCCGGATCATCCGGAATACCGAGGTCCGACCCCGCCTTTTCCAGAAGTTCCTGCACCGAACTCAATTTCTCCAGCCCTATCAGTTCCGTATTCTTGTGCGTGAGTGCGATTTTCAGGTCGTAGATCACTTTCTTGTTTTCCTCCACCTGCACCATCGTCTTCTCTATCATCAGGTTCATCAGCAGGACCATGAATATCAGGAAAAAACCGTAGACGATATGCGGGAAATAACGGTCAAACCGCAGTGTGAACAATATCTCACCGCGGCCTATCGACTTCAGAATCACGTCGAGTCTCCTTTCTCTTTTCCCGTCCTGTGCAGTTTCCTCACTCATGTCGTTTCTGATTTTCCCATCCTTCCTCATCGTGGACCCGTTCGGCGATACGCAGTTTGGCACTCCTCGCCCTCGTGTTTGCGGAGATTTCTTCTTCCGCCGGCAATATCGGTTTCCTGTTCACTGCCTTGAATGGCGTTTTCACGTTTCCGAACACGTCTTTCACGATTTCCCCGCCTGTATTTCCGGATCTGATGAAATTTTTCACCATCCTGTCTTCCAGTGAATGGTAGGTGATGACCACCAGCCGTCCTCCCGGCTTGAGGACTGCAGCCGCTCCGGAGAGGAATTTTTCCAGAGATTTCATCTCGTGGTTCACCTCTATCCTGAGAGCCTGGTATATTTTCGCCAGAGCCTTGTGTTCCGCGAATTTCGGAAGGGCAGGGGAGATGGCTTCGTAAAGGTCCCCGGTCGTGACGATGGCTTTCGTGTTTCTGGCTGTGCTGATCAGGGATGCTATCTTCCTGCTGTTATCCACTTCACCGTAAATCCTCAGGATCCTTTCCAGGTCTTCCTGCGCATAACTGTTCAGGATGTCTGCAGCCGAAGTTCCTGCTTTGGAGTTCATTCTCATGTCCAGCGGAGCATCGAACCTGAAGGAGAATCCTCTGCCGGCTGTGTCGAACTGGTGTGACGAGACCCCCAGATCAGCCAGAACACCGTCCAGATATGCCGCCTTGTCTGTGGCGGTTCCGCGATCCGTTTCCTTCCCTGTCAGTCTGTCCTTTTCGAACAGTGCGAAGTTTTCTATGAAGCGGAAATTGTTTCTGACCAGCACCAGCCTGTCATCGTGGATGTCGCTGTTCAGTATGGCGTCTTCGTCCTGGTCGAATGCCAGAAGCCTGCCTTCCCCGCTCAGTTTTTCAAGGATGGCCCTGGAATGCCCTCCGCCTCCGAATGTCGCATCGGCATATATCCCGTCAGGATTAGTGACGAGTGCCTCGATGCTTTCGTGGAGCAGCACGGGAACATGATATGCCGTGCCATTGGCGTCAGCCGCGGTATTTGTGGAATCCTGATTTGTTTGCAGTACGGTGTCTTGCGCGATCTTGTATGCCGTATTGGCGTCAGCCGCGGAGTCCTGTGAACTGCTGTTTTTATAGAGCTTTTTGTGTTTTCTGTTCATGGCGCGCCTCCTATCTGTTTTCATGGAGACTTTCGGCGAGGGAGATGAATTCTTCGCCGGAAATGCCTGATTCTTCATAACGTTCTTTCGCCCAGATTTCGATTTTGAAATCGCTGCCGGCGAAGACTACTTCCTTGTTCACGCCGATGGCTTCCAGCATCTTTTTGGGGATGGAGATGCGCCCGATTTTCGGGTCTGGTTCTACTATGGCGCGGTTCCTCATATATTCTCTCCAGAAAAGCATGTGCTTGCTGTTGAAAATATCCAGTCGTGATTTCACGTCTTCCGACTGTCTGTCCCATTCCGTGAATGTGTACATCTCCAGACAATCGGCGAATATGTCCTTTTTTACGACGAATTTCAGGTCTTCACCTTCAGGTACGGCGCTCTTGAAGGCTGATGGCAGAACCAGCCTTCCCTTGTCGTCGATCTTGACGGTGTATTCGCCTATGAATTTCGTCATGTCTGTATGGTATCAGTTACTTGTCTTGTGCAGTATCTGCCTCCGAATACCGTCTTTCCGGCGTGCACTGGACTTTTTCTCCGGAATTCCTTTTCTTTTTCCTGTTCTTTTCAAGCGTTTAGGTCTGCCGGACAGGCCTTGTGTGTGCCGCTGGAACGGACTGATACTACATGTGGCAAAAGTAAGAATTATTTTCCACTTTCTTCCATTGTTTTCCAAATTTTTCCACAATTTTCTCCACAGTTCCATCTGCGGTTCGCTGCCGGTGCCGATCTCGCTGCCGGTGCCGATCTCGCTGTCGGTGCCGGTTTCATTGTCGCATGCCGATGTCGGACAAAAGCCGCCAGGCCTTAGTCCGATAGGAACAATCAAAAACAAAGACAGCATATTCTGACAGAATAACGTCAGAATATGCTGTCTTGAACAGTATGCTGAACCTACAATTCAGCTATCTGAGCTTCAGATAATCCGGTAGCGAAGGCTATGATACTTGCAGC
The DNA here is from genome assembly GCA_944326365.1 of uncultured Bacteroidales bacterium. GTDB lineage: Bacteria > Bacteroidota > Bacteroidia > Bacteroidales > UBA932 > Cryptobacteroides. The sequence continues at coordinate 23,425 of CALVDR010000033.1, forward strand.
AACTCCTTGTCCTCTTAAAGTTTTTGCTATCCGAATCTTTTCTTCATTACGGCCTTCTGCTCTACCTTCTGCTAACCCTGCCGCCAAGCCGTCAGCCTTTGCGGTGTTGAGCATGTTGTAGTAGTCCCGTTCCGTGATCATCTCTTTCTCGTTTATAACGTCAGTCCGACGATGTATTCTACTCTTACCAGAGATTTCGTCGGACTGACGTTACGATTTCTTCGAAATCTCTTTTTATTCTACGTGTCACCCCTCTTAAATTCTCCCCTATCGAGGGGAGAACTTACTGCCGGATTCGTTTTACGAATCCTCTATAGAGGTAGTTCTCTGAAACTCACTTCGTTCATTTCATCGAACTCACATTATCCAAGTTCACTTCAGGTTCGAACCGCGCGATCTTACGCGTCACGCGACAGTCTCAGAATACTCTCCGGAGAAATACCGGTAATTCTCAGTATTGTTTCATTATCCATCCCCGAGTCCTGCATCTTCCGTATGATTTCAGCTCGCCCTTTAGCCTCACCTTCGGCTATCCCCTCGGCTCGACCCTTAGCTTCGCCTTC
>CALVDR010000034.1 GCA_944326365.1 uncultured Bacteroidales bacterium
TGTTGTCCGCCATCGCCTCTGAACGTTATAAGGAGTTGTTGGAGAAAGAACCTGATTTGTTACAGCGATTGCCGTTGAGAAGCATCGCCACCTATTTAGGTATCACGCAAGCGAGTCTGAGCAGGATTAGAGCACAAATAAAGTGACGTTTCAACCAACTAACGGGAGGGTAGCAAGCGGTTTTGGGCAGACCAAAACACAAACTTGCTACCCTCCCGTTGGCTTTGTTTACAATCCCAAGCCTTTGTCTTTTCTCTGCGGTGTAACCGTCTTGCGAATGGATGAAAACACCCAACTTCCGTGATTTTCTCCTAACTGCTTAAATCTCAATTTCTATTGCGTTAATCTGCTGATTTTCTTCGATTATTCCAGCGATATTCCGTATCTTTGTATGGGTAGCGGCAAGCCTGTCTGATAAAATACTTGGAACATGTTGTACCCTATCGGAATCCAGAATTTTGAAAAACTCCGCGATGGAAATTACGTGTATGTTGACAAGACAGACCAATTGTATGACATTGTCTGCCAGGGCGGTTATTATTTCCTGAGCCGGCCGAGACGGTTTGGGAAAAGCCTGCTGGTATCTACTTTAGAGGCTTATCTGCAGGGGAAAAAAGAACTTTTCAAAGGGTTGGCGATAGATTCGTTGGAGAAAGATTGGGTGAAATATCCTGTCTTGCATATCGACCTGAGCGGGAAGGCATATCAGACTCAGGAGGACCTTGACGTGACGCTTGACCAGCATTTGCGCAAAGTTGAAGCGGAATATGGCATACAACCGAAATATACCCAGCCTGATGCCAGATTCAAGGACGCGATAGAGGCGGCTTATGAGAAAACCGGCAGGCAGGTGGTAATCCTCATTGATGAGTATGACAAACCGCTGATCGACAACCTCGACAGACCTGACCTACAGGAATATTACAGAAAAACGCTGCAGGGTTTCTACGGTGTTCTGAAGGCCATGGACGGCTATATAAAGTTCGGTTTTCTGACAGGTGTGACCAAAATCGGAAAGCTCAGTGTTTTCAGCAGCCTGAACAACCTCAGGGATATTTCAATGCTGCCGCAATATGCCGATATCTGTGGTATAAGCGAAAATGTACGATGGATATCATTTCTGTGAGGATACGGCCGGGATGTACAATCCTTTCAGTCTTCTGAACACTTTTGCATCTGACAAGTTCAGGGAATATTGGTTCGAGACCGGAACCCCGACATTCCTTGTGACACTGTTGAAACAGACGGATGTATTGATGAATGGAAAGTGATTTGAGAATATTGTTTGCATTGCTTTAGGTTTCTTAGTATATTTGGCTTTATTAATTTTACGACCATGGAAGAAAAAGTTTCTACACCGAAGGAAAAATCTCTGAAGACGACCATGTATGTGATGATAATCCTGGCTGTTGTCCTGGCTCTTGTCCTTGTGTACGTATGGTACCAGAAAAGCTCTCTCGTAAATGAGCTCAACATCGAGAAGGATGCTCTGACCGAGCAGATGATCACACTGCAGAACGAGTATGCCACCCTGTCGTCCGACAATGATATGATAAACGCACAGCTGGATTCCTCCCGAGAGGAAGTGTCCCAGCTGATAGAGCGGATAAAGAAGACCGAGGCCACGAACCGGATCATGATCCGCAAATATGAAAAGGAACTCGGCACACTCAGGAGCATCATGAGGAACTACATCGAGCAGATCGACTCCCTCAACACCCTGAATCACAAGCTGACAGCCGATGCTGCAGCCGCCAGGAAAGAAGCCGCCGAGACCAGACGCCAGTCTGAACAGCTCAGCAAGGCCGTGGCCGAACTTACCGGCCAGGTGGCTGCAGGCGCAGTCCTGAAAGGCCGTGCCATCAGGATGGACGCATACAATGCATCCGACAAGGTCACTGACAGAAGCAGCCGTGTCGTCAGACTCATGACCACTCTCAGTCTCGTGGAAAACGAACTGGCACCGAAAGGCCCTGTGAGAGTATATATCAGAGTCAAAGGACCGGACGGCATTCTCCTCACTTCCACTGACAAGCATACTTTTACGCTCAATGGGGAGCCTATGATGTGCTCTGCTTCACGCGAAGTCGACTATCAGGGTGAGGAAGTGGAAATGAGCATCTATCTGAACGGAATCGAGGATTATGTGAAAGGTATCTATACCGTAGAGGCATATACTGACGAGAATCTTCTCGGTTCGGCCGAACTCATGCTCCGCTAAGCTGTGGTCTATGTCCACATCCCTTTTTGCAGGAGTTTCTGCACGTACTGCGGGTTCTATTCGGAACTTTGCCCGAAAGGAGTCCGGTACGGTTATAGGATGACGGCTTTCGCCAAAGCCCTTGCTGTCGAACTGTCAGCAAGAAAAGAAGAGATGCAGGACAGACCTGATACGTTATACATAGGAGGCGGCACCCCTTCGGTGCTGCCTCTTTCCGTGCTTTCCGATATCGTGACTGCCATCCGTGACGTACACGGCGCCGCGAATGCTTTCCGTGAATTTACCGTGGAGGTGAATCCTGAAGACATAGTCTCCGGCGGCCCGGAGTATGTCGAAGCCGTGCTCTCCATGGGTGTAAACAGGATCAGCATGGGCGTGCAGTCGTTTGATGACGGTATCCTGAAGTGGATGAACCGCAGGCATGATTCATCCGGGGCAGTCAGGGCCTATGGGATACTGAGAGACGCTGGAGTGAGGAACATAAGCCTGGACCTCATTTTCGGCCTGCCCCTGATGGATGACGTTTTGTGGAACAAGACTCTGGACAGGATCCTGAGTCTGGACGGAGGCCTTCCGGAACATATTTCGGCATATCAGCTTTCTGTGGAGGAAGGCTCGGCTCTGGAGAAACTCATTGGCTCCGGCAGGTGCCATGAAGCCGCAGACGAGGACTGTTCGCGTCAGTATGACATCCTGTGTGCACGGCTGTCCGAGGCAGGATATCATCATTATGAAGTCTCGAATTTCGCTTTGCCGGGATATGAGGCAGTGCACAATTCCGCATATTGGGCCGGCAGGCCTTATCTTGGCCTTGGCCCCGGGGCGCATTCGTATACGATATCGGGAGGGAGGCATGTCAGAAGCTGGAATCCTCCGTCGGTGAGCGGATATATCGGGGCTTTCGGCCCGGAAAAAGATTCCGGAAGGCTTGCGGAAAAGTACAGGGAGTCGGAAACATTGACCGCGGAGCAGGTCAGGCTGGAGAAAATCATGCTCTCGCTGAGGACTGACAGCGGAATATCCGAGACTGAACTGAGGTCATCAGGGGACAGCGCCGCGATAGACAGGATGCTGGATTCCGGAGATCTGGTGCGGCTTTCCGACGGCCGTCTGCGGATTCCGGAACGGAGATTTTTCATTTCGGATTCCATTATAGCTGCCATTGTCTGAAGAAAACAGCAGTCCGGAAGGGGAAATAGCATACGGTCTATGATGCATGGAACAGAAAAGATCTTGATATGAACGTTTTTGCAGAGAGAATTCAGAATCTCCGGACCTTGATGGCCGGAAACGGGTGGGATGCCGTGATCATCACGGGTTCGGACCCTCATGCAAGTGAATATGTGGCGGAAAGATGGCGGCAGGTGGCATGGCTGTCTGGGTTTACGGGCGAGGCGGGAGATCTTGTCATCACTATGGATCATGCCGGGCTGTGGACTGACTCCAGATTCTTCATACAGGCGGCCATGCAGCTGGAGGGCACAGGTGTGGAACTTCACAAGACCAGGGTCCACGGGGCTGTCGGCATACCGGAATGGCTTGCAGGCCGGGCTTCTGTGGTGGCAGTGGACGGCCTCTGTCAGACAGCGGCATCAGTGTCCCGTCTTGAAAAGGCCGGCTGCGTGGTGACGGATGTGCCTGATCTGCTTTCCATGCTCTGGACGGACAGACCGGGCATACCTTCGGCTCCGGTCATGACACTTTCGGAAGACTCGGTCGGGAAAACCAGATACGGGAAACTTACTGATCTGCGGAAGTTCCTGATGCTTCACGATTCCGACTGCATGCTCATATCCGCCCTGGACCAGATAGCCTGGCTGCTGAATGTCCGCGGCGAGGACATCGGATATAATCCGTATGTCATTTCCTATCTTCTTGTGACACAGTCGGATGCCTGTTGGTTTGCGAAAAAGGACGATGAGTCTCTGGACCCGGATACCGAGGACAGTTTCCAGGAACTGGAGGCGGACGGAATTTCCATCATGCCGTATCAGGACGTGACAGCCGCGCTGGATGACTATTTCAAGTCCGAATGCCCGAAAGTCTTTCTGGACCTTTCCACGATGAATTATTCTCTGTATCGGAGTATTGCCGACTCTGTCGGAGAAGAAGGCATAGTCACCGGCACGTCTCCGGTAACGCTGTGGAAAGCCGTGAAAAATCCTGCTGAGATCGACGGGATGCGCGAAGCATTCCTCGAAGACGGTATCGCTATGGAAAAATTCCTCTTCTGGCTGGACACGGAGGTCCGCTCAGGCCGCACGGTCAACGAATGGGAAGCATCCGAAAAACTGACCTCCCTCAGAGCGCAAATCCCGGGCTACAGGGGAGACAGCTTCGCCAATATTTCGGCCTATGGGGCCAATGCCGCCCTTCCTCACTATTCCACGCCCGAGTCCGGGTCCGCTGTCATCAAGCCGCGAGGCCTGTACCTGACCGATTCCGGAGGCCAATACCTGTTCGGCACGACGGATATCACCCGCACAGTCCCGATGGGAGAATGCTCATACCTCGAAAAGGAAGACTATACTCTCGTCCTTAAAGGAATGATAGCCCTTGCCAGGGCAATATTCCCGGCCGGTACGGCCGGCTGCCAGATCGATGCCCTGGCGCGCAATCCGCTCTGGCAGAACGTGCGAAATTTCGGCCATGGCACCGGCCATGGCGTCGGTTTCTATTCCGGAGTCCATGAAGGCCCGCAGGATATCAGGCAGAATTTCAATCCCCAGCCGCTTCTTCCCGGGATGGTCACATCGGACGAGCCTGGAATTTACAGGGAAGGCCTGCATGGAGTGCGTCACGAGAATATACTGCTCTGCCGGGAGCTGGAGACGAATGCTTTCGGTTCATGGCTATGTTTCGAGACACTTACGCTCTGCCATATAGAGACATCCGCCATCATCAGGGACCTGATGACAGCGGATGAGGCAGAATGGCTGAACAGCTACAACAGGCGCGTCTTCGAGACACTTTCTCCGCGACTTGACGGCGAGACCGCCGCATGGCTTCGCACAAAGACACTTCCTGTATAATACTGCACTGCGGTTTCCCCGGAATATCTATTCCGCGAGGTTTTTCGCGATTTCTTCGTCGGAAAGCGAGTAGTCCACGAGATTGCCGGCGAGATACTGGTCATATGACGCCATATCCACCAGGCCGTGGCCTGAAAGATTGAACAGGATCACCTTTTCTTCTCCGGATTCCTTGCATTTGAGAGCCTCGTTGATCGTGGCGGCTATCGCGTGGCAGGACTCCGGTGCAGGGATGATTCCTTCAGCCTTGGCGAAAAGGCATCCGGCCCTGAATGATTCAAGCTGCTTTATGTCCACTGCTTCCATAAGCCCGTCTTTCAGCAGCTGGGAAACTATCACCCCGGCGCCGTGGTACCTGAGACCGCCTGCATGTATGTTCGCCGGCTTGAACTTGTGGCCGAGAGTGAACATAGGGAGCAGCGGCGTATAGCCGGTCTCGTCACCGAAATCATATTCGAACTTTCCCTTGGTCAGTTTCGGGCAGGAGGCCGGTTCTGCAGCGATGAACCTGGTCTTCTTTCCGTCCAGTATGTTGTGCCTGAGGAACGGGAAGGAAATGCCTCCGAAGTTCGATCCGCCACCGAAGCAGGCTATCACCATGTCCGGGTATTCTCCGGCCATTTCCATCTGCTTTTCGGCTTCCAGGCCTATCACTGTCTGATGGAGCGTCACGTGGCTCATGACTGATCCGAGGGTGTATTTGCAGCCCGGAGTCATCTGCGCCAGTTCCACGGCTTCCGATATGGCTGTACCGAGAGACCCCTGATGGTTCGGATCCTTGGTCAGGATGTCCTTTCCGGCCCTGGTGGTCATGGAAGGGGACGGAATGACCTGGGCTCCGAAAACCTGCATGATGCTTCTCCTGTACGGCTTCTGTTCATAGCTGATCTTTACCTGGTAGACTGCGGCCTCGATACCGAAAAGCTTCGCTGCATATGACAAGGCTGCACCCCACTGACCTGCACCGGTCTCGGTGGTGACATTGGTTATGCCCTCCTGTTTGCAGTAGTAGGCCTGGGCGAGGGCCGAATTCAGCTTGTGCGAACCTACAGGGCTGACACTCTCGTTCTTGAAGTATATATGGGCAGGCGTACCCAGCGCCTCTTCAAGTCCGTACGCCCTGACGAGGGGAGTGGAGCGATAGTAAGTGTACATTTCCCGCACCTTGTCAGGAATGTCGATCCATCGGTCAGTCTGGTTAAGTTCCTGTCTGCAGAGTTCTTCCGCGAAGATAGGGTAGAGGTCTTCGGCTTTCAAAGGCTGCTTTGTAGCCGGGTTGAGCAGAGGCATAGGCTTGTTGGTCATGTCTGCCTGGATGTTGTACCATTGTTTAGGCAGATCGGCCTCATTCAGAAAAAATCGTTTCTGTTTCATGACGCGATGGATTTAAGTTTGTTTTATATGTGTTATAGTATCCTGATAGGATTCTGTTGTGTGTTTGTGTGGTAGGGTAAACGAAAGGAGCCGGTCAGAATCTGTTCCGGCCGGCTCCTTGAAGTTTCTGTCTGATATTTCCTTATGCCATGAAGTAAGCGTTTATCGCTGTGGCGGTGAATCCGAGGAAAATCAGGGTTGCAAATATGTATGCAATGACTTTAAGTCGCTTCAGCCAGATCTTGTTGTTCCATCCGATGGTCTGGAATGCGCTCCAGAAACCGTGGGTAAGGTGGAACCAGAGAGCTCCGAACCAGATGATGTAAAGCACCAGAACCCACCAGTGTCCGAAAGTGGTGGTCAGGAGAAGATACGGATCCACGGCTTCTTCGCCCATGAATTCCTTCAGCTGCATGTCAGCCCAGAAATGTGTGAGGTGGAAAACCAGGAAACCGAGAACGATGATGCCGAGTACGATCATGTTCTGTGAAGCCCACGAATCTGCCTTCGCCTTGCTGGCGACCTTGTAGCGGAAATATCCGCCGCGGGTGTCAAGGTTGTGCAGAGTCAGGATGATGGCGTAGATGATATGGATTATGAAGCCGAATGCAAGAACCGGCACCATAATGGTCACGATAGGAAGAGACATGAACTCGCATCCCATGGCGAAAAGGCCGTCCGGTGCCCCGAAGTTACCTGTACATGAATCGATGATGGAGAAAGAGTTGATGGTAAGATGGAGCAAGAGGAAGATAATGAGGAAGAGTCCGCTTATACTCATTATGAGTTTCTTGCCGATGGAAGATGTAAAAATGTTTGCCATATCAGTATCCTAAAAATTGCGTTTAAGACTTCAGTTGTGCAAAGATATATTCTTTCTTGCAAGTTTCATAATAAAATGATATTTTTGTTTGCGTAAAATTGCATTATATTATGTACAAGCGTGTATTGCTCAAGCTCAGCGGAGAAAGTCTGGGCGGTCCGTCGGGAAAGGGAATCAGCGAGGATATGCTCGCGGCGTATGCAGAGGAGATAGCATCTGCTGTCAGGGCCGGACTACAGGTTTCCATAGTCATAGGCGGAGGAAATATTTTCAGAGGACTGTCCGGAGCCGGCAAGGGTTTCGACAGGGTGAACGGGGACAAGATGGGGATGCTGGCTACAGTCATCAACTCCCTCGGCCTGGCCATGGCTATCCGTTCCGCAGGAGTGGAGGCGGAAGTATTTACTGCGACGCCCATGATGCCGGTGGCCAGATATTATATGAGGGATGATGCGGTCGCCTTCATGGAGAAGGGCGGAGTGTCGCTCATTGCCGGAGGCACAGGAAACCCTTTCTTCACTACTGATTCCGGTGCTGCGTTGAGGGCTCTGGAGATAAACGCCGACGCTTTGCTGAAAGGCACACGCGTGGACGGAGTCTATACTGCCGATCCCGAGAAGGACCCGACAGCCGTCAGATATGACGAACTCACTTTCGACAAGGCTATCGAGGACCATCTGAAAGTGATGGATCAGACGGCTTTTGCCCTGTGCAGGGAAGGTAACATGCCTATAATAGTGTTTGACATGAATGCGAAAGGGAATCTGACAAGACTTATCAGGGGCGAAAAGGTCGGGACGCTTGTGTACGTATAACTGAACCGGAAAACAAATATTGACATTATGATAGACAAAGCAAAAGAACTCGTATCGGCAGCGAAGACAAAAATGTCCGATGCCGTGAAATTTCTTGAGGAAGACCTCAAGACCTACAGGGTAGGAAAGGCGAATCCTCTTATATTCAACAATGTAGTCGTTGACTACTACGGCACTCCCACTCCGATACCTCAGGTGGCTTCCGTGACGACTCCGGATGCCAAGACGATTCTTATCCAGCCATGGGAGAAGAAGATGATACCTCTCATCGAGAAGGCCATAATGGATGCCAATATAGGGCTTACTCCGCAGAACAACGGCGAAAGCGTCAGGTGCAATGTGCCGCCTCTCACGGAGGACAGGAGGAAAGAACTGATCAAGAAAGTGAAGGCTGCCGGCGAGAATGCGAAAGTAGTGGTCAGGAACGCCCGCAGGGACGCCATCGATGCCTTGAAGAAAGCCCAGAAAGACGGACTTCCGGAAGATGCCGAAAAGGATTTCGAGCAGAATGTACAGAAGGATACCGATGCATTCGTGAAGAAGGTAGACGAACTCGTATCTTCAAAGGAAAAGGAAATCCTCACAGTCTGACCGAAACAGGCTGCTGTATTTCGGATGAACCGGCGGCAGCCGGAAACCGCTTTTTTTCGGAAAAATCAGCGGTTCCCGATTGGACGGAAAGAAAAATTGTTTATATTTGTACCCGTTGAACGAGAATATGAGCAAGCGATTTAGCGCATACGGTTATTTTTATTTCTATTTCCAGAAAAGGTGATAGCCGGGCGATGCGTGTAGTACAATATAACAGGTAATTTATGTTGGAGCTGTCCGGTCCGGACTGCTCCAATTTTTTTGCATGGTTTCCGGCCGGGAATCCGTGCAGGAAGTGAAAAGGAAAGACAATGAGTATGGACAATACTGAAAATTCAGGGAAAAGGGTGGCCATCCAGGGCTATTCAGGCTGCTTCCACGAGCAGGCAGCGAGGATTTTTTACGGAAAATACGATGGAAGCACGCCGGTATCGGTGGAATGTCCGACATTCGATGACCTTTACAGGTCTCTCGATACAGGCAGGGCCGATGCCGCCATCATGGCCATAGAGAATACTGTGTCCGGCGGACTGCTGCCGAATTTCGAACTTCTGAGGAAGTACAACGTAAAGATAAAGGGCGAGGTCTTCCTGCGTATCCAGCAGAACCTGATGGCGCTGCCGGGGCAGAAAATAGAGGACATCAAGGAAGTGCGTACACACTATATGGCCATAAACCAGACCAGGCCGTTTTTCCAGTCCTATCCGTGGATAAGGCTCGTGGAATCGGAGGATACTGCCAAAAGTGCTGCAGATGTAGCCGAGCAGAAACTTCAAGGCGTGGGAGCCGTGGCATCCTTGCTGGCTGCAGACCTTTATGGCCTGGAAGTCCTGAAGGAAAGCATCGAAACCTACAAGCAGAATTTCACGCGTTTCCTCATTCTGGATGACGGTATCACAGTCCCGAAAGAAAAGGTGGACAAGGTCTCCATGTGCTTTACCTTGCCTCACAAGTCCGGTTCGCTGGCCCAGATCCTCACCATCATGTCGTTCTATGACATGAATCTCACGAGGATCCAGTCCCTGCCGATACCTGGAAAGTCCTGGCAGTATTTCTTCTATGCCGACATCAAGTTCGACAACTATCTGCGCTACAGCCAGGCGATTTCGGCAGTCCGCCCGCTGATGGAGGATCTGAATATCCTGGGCGAATACGAGGCGGCCCTGTAGCCATGCGGTGTGAGTGCGGATCGGATATGTGTTTCCCGCATTACGCATGAGAGGGTGGAAAGGGGCAGACGGCCCTGAATACGGAAATAAAAATGAAGGCTTTATGATAATAAGACCAGCAAAAAGGACAGAATCTGTCCAGGAATACTATTTCTCCAGAAAACTGAAGGAGATAGACAGAATGAATGCGGAACGCGATGCGGCCGGTGAAGAGCGTATCATAAATCTCGGCATAGGTGCACCGGACGGGATGCCGCCGGCAGCTGCGATAGACGTTCTCAAAGAGTCTGCATCACAGCCCGGAAACCATGCATACCAGAGCTATATCGGCATTCCTCAGCTTCGCAAGGCGTTTGCTGACTGGTATGCGCGGTATTATGGAGTCTCCCTGGACCCGGGGAAGGAAATCCAGCCGCTGGTGGGTTCGAAGGAAGGTATACTTCTGGTTTCACTTGCTTTCCTGAATCCGGGCGACAAGGTTCTGGTGCCTGATCCGGGCTATCCTACATATTCATCTGCTACAGCCCTCACCGAAGCCTGTCTGGTTCCGTATGATCTGAAGGCCGGCAACGGATGGCAGCCGGATTTCGATGCGCTCGAGAAGATGGATCTGTCCGGAGTGAAGATCATGTGGACGAATTATCCGAACATGCCTACGGGAGCTCCCGCTACCATGGAACTGTATGGGAAACTGGTGGATTTCGGCCGCAGGCACGGTATCCTGATCTGCAATGACAATCCTTACAGTTTCATTCTGAATGACCGGCCTCTTTCCATCCTGGCGGTATCCGGAGCGAAAGAGTGTTGTCTGGAACTGAATTCTCTCAGCAAGGCTCACAATATGTCAGGATGGCGTATAGGTATGGTGGCTGCCGATGCTGAGATCATATCGCAGATATTGAAAGTGAAGAGCCAGATGGATTCGGGTATGTTCAAGCCGCTCCAGATGGCTGCCGTGGCCGCATTGGCCCAGGGGCCGGAATGGTTCAGGTCCCTGAATGAGGAGTACAGGAAGCGCCGGGTCCTCGCAGGCAGGATTTTCGACATCATAGGTGCGGAATATGACCACGAGAGCAGCGGAATGTTCCTCTGGGGCAGGATTTCCTCCGGGAACAGGCTCCTGAACGCATCTGCCGGGCCGGAAGTGTCACTCGGAGAGCAGGTATCCGACAGGATTCTTTACGGTGCCGGAGTCTTCATTACTCCGGGTTTCATTTTCGGCAGGAACGGACGCGACTATATCCGTATATCGCTCTGTGCCAAGCCCGAAGTCCTCGAACGCTCCGCCGGAAAGATCTCGGATCTGTGAAGTCGAACGCAGCTGTCACGGAAGTGAAGTCGAACGCAGCTGTCACGTAAAAGAAAACAAAAAGAATAGAAATGAAAGTAGGAATAATAGGCCTGGGCCTGATCGGCGGCTCCATGGCCATCGACCTGAAAAGACGCGGTTTCGCCGATGAAATTTACGGCGTGGAGGCAGACAGCGTGAATGCTGCCGCGGCAGAAAAGATCGGTCTTGTCGACAGGGTGCTGACGTTGGAAGAATGTGTAAAGGAAAGTGACTTGACAGTATTGGCAGTGCCGGTAGGAGCTGCCGTAAAGATGTTGCCGGAAATTCTGGACATGTTCAGGGCGGAGGAAACGGCTTCCGGATCGTGCAGGAAAACAGTCATCGATGTCTGTTCGACTAAGGAACAGCTGTCGAAAACGGCGCATTACCATCCCATGAGGACACATTACGTGGCCACCCACCCCATGGCCGGCACGGAATATTCAGGGCCGTGGGCAGCCATGCCCGGGCTTTTCGACGGGCGGGCATGCATCATCTGCAACCAGGAAGAATCCGCTCCGGCTGCGGTCCGCATGGTCGAAAGACTCTATGACTGCCTGAACATGAGACCGATATACATGAACGCAGCCAGCCACGATGTCCATACTGCCTATGTGTCGCATATCTCCCACATCACTTCTTTCGCCCTTGCGCTGACTGTGCTGGACAAGGAAAAGAACGAAAAACACATATTCGACCTGGCATCAGGAGGTTTCTCTTCCACAGTCAGGCTGGCCAAGAGCAACGCTGACATGTGGGTGCCTATTTTCTCCCAGAACAGGGAGAATCTGCTGAAAGTCATCGACACTTATATAGAAAAGGTGAATGCTTTCCGCCAGGCTATCGATGAATTCGATGAGGACGGGATCCGCTCCCTCATCGAGGATGCGAACCGTATCAAGCGGATTATCCGCTGATTCCATGGACTGACCGTCCGGCTGATACCGGCATTGCACCGAAGGTGCACTATATGAAAACAATTAAAATCGATAATTATGGAAAAGAAACTCGACATCATTCCTTTGAAGGAATGGAACCTTTTCAATCTGTTCAATGACAAGAGGCCGCTTCTGATAGCCGGCCCTTGCAGCGCAGAGTCGGAAATACAGATCATGGAGACAGCCCGTGGGCTTAAGTCGCTGGGAATCTGTATGTTCCGCGCCGGCATCTGGAAGCCTCGCACACATCCGAACACATTCGAGGGAGTCGGAACCCCGGGACTCAAATGGATGCAGCGGGTGAAAAACGAACTCGGGATGAAGATATGCACGGAGGTGGCAAGCGAGAAACACATCTTCGACTGCATGAAGTTCGGAGTGGACATGGTGTGGATAGGCGCCAGGACTACCGCGAACCCGTTCCTTGTCCAGGAAATCGCGGATGCGCTGAAAGATACCGACATACCGGTGCTGGTGAAAAACCCTGTGAATCCTGATCTGGACTTGTGGATAGGGGCTCTGGAGCGTCTGAACCAGGCCGGGGTGAAGAAACTGGGTGTCATCCACCGCGGATTCTCTACATCGGAGAAGATTCCTTACAGGAACAGGCCTGACTGGCAGATAGCTGTAGAACTGAGGACACGTTATCCCGAACTGCCTTTCTTCTGCGACCCGAGCCATATGGGCGGTGCCAAGCAGTATCTGCAGGAAATTTCGCAGACCTCCCTTGATCTCGGTCTCGACGGGCTGATGATAGAGACGCATTGCGACCCTACATGCGCGCTCAGCGACGCCAAGCAGCAGCTCACGCCGAAAGAACTGGAAGAACTCCTTTCGAAACTTGTGGTGAGGGAAAGCGATTCCGACAGTCCTGAATACAAGGAGAATATTCATCAGCTCAGGGCCAAGATAGATGTCCTGGACGACAGCCTGCTCTATCTGCTCGGCTCCAGAATGGGAATCAGCCGCCAGATAGGCGAATACAAGAAGACGAACAATATCGCCATTCTCCAGACCGGCCGCTGGGATGAACTCCTGGCCAAGGCCATAGAGAAAGGTGAGGCGCTCGGCCTTCCGGCCAAATTCGTATCGGCAGTCTTCAATGCCATCCACGAAGCTTCCGTGCAGGTCCAGAACGATATCCTTACAGGAGATTCTTCAGAAGCTGCCGGTAAATAGCGGTTTCGTGTTCAGTCAGGAATACGGCTTCTATAGGTACCTGGAACATCCTTTTCCTGAGGATTTCAGGTACCTCTTTCGTCTCCCGCAGTCTCTGCGCATCCTTTTCGGTGGTGACTATCACGGCAGTAGGCTCTCCCGAGGCTGCCGAACCGATCATGCGGATGTCGGCTTTCGTGAACCTGTGGTGGTCTGCGAATTTCATGTGTCCGGTTATCCTGTATTTGCCGGCGAGATATGACCTCAGGGGAGTGTCGTTCGCTATGCCGGAGAACAGGATGGCTCTCTTTGAATATATATAGTGCGCATCACCTTCAGGGAAGACCTTCACGGCATCGCAATATCTGATAGTGGAGAAGAGGACGGTCTGTTCCTTCCCGTCCGGATTCAGGCCGCTCAGGGTTCCGGAGTCGAAGTTCCTGATACCCATTGCCGCTAGCCATTCGTGTTTTTCCTGCTCATCCATGAATGACGGACATTTGGTGACGATGACTACATCTGCGGCCTTTGTCCTTTCGCGCAGGTCTCTCAGACGGCCTATCGGCATCAGGTGATCGCTCATCACCGGACGGTGATAGTCTGTCAGCAGGACAGTCAGGTCAGCCTTCAGTGATCTGTGCTGGAAAGCGTCATCCAGAACGATAAGGTCTGCCGGAAGAAATTCCTTGTTCAGGCATCTGCGGCCTTTTTTCGATGTTTTCAGCCTGGCCGGGTGACAGAGAAAATCGCACCCTTCCACCCTGTCGGCATCTACAGCCACCGTCACTTCCGGAAATTTCGTCTTGATCTGCAGGGGCTCGTCCCCTGAAAAAGATGACTTGCTGTCCGCCATCACTTGCTGGAACCCCTTGCTGCGGCGTTTGTAGCCTCTGGACAGGACAGCGAAGTGCTTTCCTTCCGCCTCTTCCATGGAGAGCAGTGTCCTGAGTGTCATCTCCGTGTGCGGAGTCTTGCCCGTACCTCCCACCGTGATGTTTCCGATGCATACGGAAGGCACGGCTGCCTTCACGGACTTCCTGATGCCCTTGTCAAACAGGAAATGCCTGAGTTTCAGCGACAGATAATATGGCGCAAGTAGTATCTGGTCTATCATGTCAGTTTGTTGTTTAGTCTGTCTGGATTTCTTTTTACCTGATTTCCGGTTACATTCCTGTCTGATGTTCTCCCCATCGTTCCCCTACGTAGTCAAGTGTCCTGTAGAGTTCGTCGGGATCATACAGGGTCACCAGTTTCAGCCTTGTTTCCTTGAAGTCCGGCAGGCCCTTGAAATATGCCGAGAGATGCCGTCTCATTTCCAGCACCCCGACCTTTTCACCTTTCACCTCGATGGATTTCGCCAGATGCCTTTTCGCCAGGTCCACCCTTTCGTCTACGCTCATCGGAGTCAGAAGTTCACCTGTGTCCAGATAGTGCCGGATCTCCCTGAACAGCCATGGATGACCGTAGGTTGCCCGTCCTATCATGATGGCATCCACGCCGTACCTGTCGAAATATTCCTTCGCTTTCTGCGGAGAGTCTATGTCCCCGTTTCCGATGATCGGGATATGCATTCTCGGATTCTCCTTCACCTTTCCGATCAGGGTCCAGTCCGCTTCCCCCTTGTACATCTGGCAGCGTGTCCTGCCGTGTATGGTCAATGCCTGTATCCCGACATCCTGCAGCCTTTCGGCCAATTCCACTATGATCTTCGAGTCTTCGTCCCATCCGAGCCTGGTCTTCACCGTCACCGGCAGTTTCACCGCGTCCACCACCATTTTCGTGATCTGTACCATCTTGTCAGGCTCCTTCATCATTCCGGAGCCCGCCCCGCGGCGGGCAATCTTGTTGACCGGGCATCCGAAGTTGATGTCTATCAGGTCAGCTCCATGGCCTCCTACGAGTTGTACGGCATTTTCCGCCATTTTCGCCGCGTCCACCATGGCTTCCGGAATATTTCCGTAGATCTGGATACCGACAGGGGCTTCATAATCGTGAGTGACCATTTTTGCCAGAGCCTTTTTCGCGTCCCTGATGAGCCCGTCGGACGAAACGAATTCAGTGTACATCATGTCCGCACCGAATTCCTTGCACACGAAACGGAAGGATGCGTCGGTCACATCCTCCATCGGTGCCAGGAAAAGCGGTCTGTCCCTGAATTCAATATTTCCGATATTCATCATTTTCAGTCATCTGGCCGGTGCGGCAGTAGCGTCGTGTCTGCGCCCGGATGATTCCTATAGATTGAATTCCTCCTTTATGATGCCGACCGAATCGAGGAGTTCCCATCCGAAGAACTGCGCCACCTCTTGTGTCTTCACGCCTCCGCGGTATACCTCCACGAATTCCTGATACGGTTTCCTGCCGACATGGCCGTATGCTGCAGTCGGTTCGTATATAGGCTTCTTGAGCTGGAATTTCTCGATGATTCTGGCAGGTCTCAGGTCAAAGAGTCTGGAGATTCTTTCTGCTATGTATGAATCGGAGTACTGTTCCCCGTCAGAAGCCTTCGCAGCTGTCCCGTATGTGTTCACATAGATGCTCACAGGCTCTGCCACGCCTATCGCATAAGCCAGCTGGACGAGCATTTCATGGGCAAGCCCTGCCGCTACCATGTTTTTGGCAATGTATCTGGCTGCGTATGCAGCAGAACGGTCCACTTTCGAAGGATCTTTCCCTGAAAAGGCTCCGCCGCCGTGTGCGCCCTTGCCCCCGTATGTGTCCACTATGATCTTTCTTCCTGTCAGTCCGGTATCTCCGTGAGGTCCTCCTATCACGAATTTCCCGGTAGGGTTCACATGGAGGATATATCCGTCGGCGAACAGGGCCGCCGTCTCTTCCGGGAGTTCGGCGATCAGTTCCGGAATCAGGATTTCCTGTACGTCCTTGCGGATTTTCGCCTGCATGGCGGCATCCACGCGTTTCTGTCCGTACTGGTCGCAGGCTTCCTTGTAACTCATATTGCCGAGCTCTGCCGGCACGAATTCGTCATGCTGTGTGGAGATGACGATGGTGTGGACCTTTATCGGGCGGTGTGTGTTGTCGTCATATTCGATGGTGAACTGGGATTTGGAGTCAGGTCTCAGGTACGGCATCAGTTCCGGTGTCTCTTTTCTGATTCTGGCGAGAATCATCAGAGCCTTGTGTGCCAGAGCCAGAGGCAGAGGCATGTATTCGGCCGTGTCATCGCATGCGTAGCCGAACATCATTCCCTGGTCGCCTGCCCCCTGTTCGTCAGCGTCTTCGGTCACTACTCCGCGGTTTATGTCCTGGGACTGTTCGTGAATGGCCGAGATCACTCCGCAGGAGTTCCCGTCGAACATGTATTCGGCCTTGTTGTAGCCTATCCTATTTATCACTTTTCTGGCCACGCTCTGGATGTCTACGTATGCATCGCTGGTGCTGACTTCACCTCCTACTACCACCAGTCCGGTGCTGCAGAATGTTTCGCATGCCACCTTGGCTTCCGGATCCTGGCGGAGGAATTCATCGAGTATTGCATCCGATATCTGGTCCGAAACCTTGTCAGGATGTCCTTCGGACACTGATTCTGAAGTAAATAAATATGCCATTCCTTCTGTAATTAATATGGTTTATATTCTGTATTCCGCTTTCCATATGTCCGGCGAGCCTGTACCTGGCCGTCAGTGCGGACACAAAAAAAGCTCCTTCAGAAACGAGGAGCACAAACCATATCTAAAAATTGCCTGCATGCGCACGCATGCAATGTCATTTTAGCATTTTTTTGTGTGGTTGCAAGCAGCCAAATCTCTCCACATTTCCGTTTTCGGCTGCAAATATAGACATTTTTGCATTTTTGCAAATTTTTTTTGCGCTTTTTCTGCATTTTCCGGAGTCGGCGGCATTGCGCCGGAACGGCGTGCTGATTATGGGAAAACGGATATTTTGTGTAAAAAACGGTTAAAATTATGTTAAAACCCGGGAAAATAGGGACTAAAATTATAAAAAGTGTTATATTCGCGGCGTTAAAACCAAATTAAAAACAACCAAACCATTATGAAACAAACATTTAAGGTTATGTTGCTTATGCTTGCGACACTGTTTGCAGGCATTTCCGCCTTTGCACAGGTGACAACATCAAGCCTCAACGGCCGTATTTCCGATGCGGCAGGAGAGCCTTTGGCCGGTGTCGCCGTGATTGCAGTACACACTCCGTCAGGGACACAGTATGCAGCTGTGACCAACGAAGACGGAAGGTATGTCATCAACGGTATGAGAGCCGGCGGTCCGTACAATGTAGAAGTCTCTTGTCTGGGTTTCCAGCCTGTGACTTATACAGAAATTTCTCTCCAGCTCGCAGAGACTTACAGTCTTAATGTAGAGATGAATGAAGATTCCGAACTGTTGAGCGAAGCAGTCGTCATTGCGGCCAGCTCATCCAAATTCTCGGCTGAGAAGACAGGTGCCGCTACCAATATCTCCAATACGCAGATATCGAATCTTCCTACCATCAGCAGAAGCATCACTGACATAGCCAAGCTTTCCCCATACGGAGGAAACGGCATGAGTTTCGCTGGAGGTGACGGACGTTCTGCTAACTTCACCATCGACGGTGCGAACTTCAACAACAACTTCGGCCTCAGTGAAGACCTTCCTGGCGGTGGAAACCCTATTTCCCTCGATGCCATCGATGAGGTGCAGGTAGTGGTGTCTCCTTATGACGTACGTCAGACGAACTTCATCGGCGGCGGTGTGAACGCCATCACCAAATCAGGTACGAACACCTTCAAAGGTTCCGCATACGTATATCACAGAAACGAGAACATGAGGGGAAACACCATTGACCGTGACGAGCTCGGAAGCCGCAGCGTCGACCGTCTTACTACTTATGGTATGACTCTCGGCGGTCCTATCGTCAAGAACAAGCTCTTCTTCTTCGTGAACTTCGAGTATGCAAAGAAACCTACCGTAGCGAATCAGTGGAGACCATCCGTAAACGGCAAGGCAGATCCTGACATGTACATCTCCAGGACTTCCATCGAAGACATGCAGAAAGTATCGCAGCATCTGAAGGACAATTATGGATACGATACCGGTTCATATTCCTACTATCCTGCTGACGAGAGCAATATCAAGGCTCTGGCGAGAATCGACTGGAACATCAACGATGACCATCACCTCGCTCTCAGGTACAACTACACCCTGAACAAGGGATGGCAGCCGACGAACGGCTCTTCGAGCAACTGCGGACAGCGTGCTACCCAGAACCGTCTCTCCCAGTATTCAATGGCTTTCGCCAATTCAATGTATGCACAGGACAATGTCGTGAACTCCGTGACAGCCGATCTGAACAGCCGTTTCACCGACAACCTGTCAAACCAGCTCCTCATCACATATTCCCAGCTCGATGATATCAGAAGGTCGAATTCTTCTCCTTTCCCGTTCATCGATATTCTGGACGGTTATGAGACGGATTCAGTGACGGGAGATGTCATTTCCCAGAGTTTCGTTCCTTATATGGCTGCAGGTTACGAGCTGTTCACATGGAACAACGCAGTACACAATACTATCGTGACCCTGAAGGACGATATCACCTACTATACCGGAAATCACAAGATCACTGCAGGTGTCAGCTACGAGTACCAGATGGCAGACAACTCATATATGAGAAACGGTACAGGATATTACCGTTACCGCAGCCTTGAGGACTTCCTGAATCAGGCTGTTCCTGAGACGGTCGCCATCACATACGGTTATGGCGGGGAATCAGCTCCGGCTGCCCGTGTGCGTTTCAACCAGGTAGGTCTCTACGGTCAGGAAGAATGGACTCCTAACGAGAAATTCAAGCTCACCGCCGGTGTCAGGTTCGATGCCCTGATCTTCAACAACAAGGATATCATGACGAACAATGCCATCCTCGCTCTCGACTATGGCGGAAGGCATATCGACACGGGCGCATGGCCTACTACGAAGGTGCAGATTTCTCCGAGAATCGGTTTCACCTGGGATATTCTCGGGAACAACAGCCTTACACTCCGTGGAGGTACAGGTCTGTTTGCAGGACGTATCCCTCTGGTGTTCTTCACGAACATGCCTACGAACTCAGGTATGGTACAGAACGTAGTGGCTCTGACAAACAAATATGAGAACGGAGTCCCTACATCGACTGACCCTCTCCTCTCGCAGTTTGCCGGTCCAATGATCACTGATATCAACGCTTTGGTTGACAAGCTTCATTCTCTCGATCCGGACAAGTTCCCTAAGGAGATATCACCTGAGACGGGAGTGCTTCCTTCAGCCGTGCAGGCCGTAGACCCTAAGTTCAAGATGCCTCAGGTATGGAAGAGCTCCATCGCGGTAGACTACAGATTCCCTGTTCCTTTCCCTATGTCCATCACCGGAGAGTTCATCTACAACAAGACAGTGAACGGTGTGATGATGTCGAACTGGAACATAAAGGACAATGCCGGCTGGGCGCAGTACAACGGTGCCGACAACCGCTACATCTATCCTACAAACTCTGACGGCGACGCCCTCTACAGATATAATGACGTAGATGCATTCGTCCTCACGAATACGAACAAGGGCTATGGCTATACAGCCAATGTCACATTCAACATCCAGCCTGTAGAAAGACTGGCCATCATGGCAGCCTATACCCATACGGCTTCCAAGGAGATCACAGGTATGCCTGGTTCCAACGCAGAATCTGCATTCACCTATACTCCGACCGTGAACGGCCCTAACTTCGCTACACTGCACAACTCCCAGTATGTCACTCCGGACCGTGTGATCGCTTCCCTGACCTACAGCGACAAGTGCAACAACAACTACAGCCTCTTCTACGAGGCATGGAGGGGTGGCTACAACTACTCTTACATGTACGCTGACGATCTGAACGGTGACAACTACAACTACGATGCGATGTATATCCCTCGTGACGAGAGCGAGATCCGCTTCGCTTCACAGGATGACGCAGACCGTTACTGGGCTTACGCCAATAACGACAAATACCTGAGCAAGCACAAGGGTGAATATGCTGAAGGCTACAGCATATATTCTCCATGGGTTCACAAGCTTGACTTCCGTTATACCCATGACTTCAAGGTCAAGGCCGGGAATTCCATGAACACTCTCCAGCTCATCGTGGACTTCAAGAATATCCTGAACATCTTCAATTCTTCATGGGGTGTGATGAAGTACATGAATCCTGATCTGAACGAAGGCCGTATCCTGTCTGTAGACAGAATCGATCCTGACGGAACACCGGTATTCAAGACTATCGAGGGCGTACAGCCTGGCGTGGATACCTGGACTTACTACCACGACTATGGCCAGTGCTGGTCACTCCAGGTGGGTATCAAATACATGTTCAACTAATCAATCCGAATATATCATGAAACTCAAATATTTGTTTACAACCCTTCTGGCCGGAGCCATGTTCATGTCCGGATGTACGGAAGTGTCTCTGGAGAATCCTCTTGAGGAACTGCAGGTGTCTTCTTCGTACGTGAATATCCCGATGAAGGGCGGCGAGACTGAAATTACGGTTACCGCCACTGCGGCATGGGCTTTCACTGAAAGCCTTATCCCCGAGGGAGTCACTGTTTCCCCTTTGAAAGGTGATCCCGGGACTACTTCTGTCACTTTCAGTGCCGAAGCTACTGATCAGGGTATTGAGGCCACTACGCTGGAAATCGTGGTGAACGGGAAATCCCAGTATATCGTTTTCTCCCAGATGGATGCTGATTACAAGCCGACTTATACTTCTGTCAAGGATGTTCTGTCTGCAACGGAGAACGGCAAGATCTATTATGTCAAGGGTGTAGTCGGGAGTATCACGGATGAGGACAAGGGTGTACTCACAATTTATGAGAAAGACGAGACAGCAACATCAGAACTCAATGTTGAAGGCATTCTTGATGCTGACGGCAAAGAAAACAATTTCAGCAGTCTCGGCATTGAAGTAGGCGATACTGTCAGCTTCCGTGGCGCTGTTTCTATCGGTACTCCGGCCAAACTTGTCAACGCATCAGTGGAGAATATAAAGGCATCATCCCTCAAAGGCGCTGAAGATGAATATATCATCGATGCTGCCGCATCAGATAATGTGAAAGTGGTCCTTACGGGTTCAGGTTTTACCGGCTATGAATTCAGTGAAGATTGGGTGGAACTCAAAGGCACGAATACTTCGAACGGCAAGTGCACTGTCATACTCTCTGTTACTGCAAACGGTGCAGACGGTTTCAGGTCTGCCGAGCTGAGATTCACGACAGACAATGCCTTGGCAGTCATTACTCTGACCCAGAAGGGCAACATCCCTGAAAAGACGACATCACTCGATGCTCTGACGGATGGTTCTTACGTAAAAGTAAGCGGTACCGTATATGCAGTTGCAGACAATGGTATCCTGATCAAGGACGGAAAAGGTACAGTTTTCTGCCAGGATGATGACTATGACGAGAATTTCTCTGCAGGAAACGTCATCGAAGTGGTAGGTAAGGTAACTGCTGAAGGAGAAAATAAGATTATCATCGCCGATCAGTTTACCAGAACTGCGGTGGATGAGAATTATAAGGCTGAAACGGCCACAGAACTCACTGCGAACACAGATGCTTCGACCCTGAAATATCTTGCATGTGTCAAGCTGACAGGTGCTGTGGATAAAGATGGCAAGATCACTCTCAACGGGTACGGCTACGTGGCTTACGAGCCTGCCGGACTTGATCCTGCCAGTCTTAAAGAGGGTACAGTCGCTGTCATGACAGGATATGTGTTGAGTGTTGACGAGTCTGCCAAGGAAGTCAGTCTGCTTCTCACTTCCCTTGAAGAACAGAAAGAGGATACTGCCGAATAATCCGGCAATTCCCATGATAAATCAAGAGGGTGACCAAAAAGGGATTTTTGGTCACCCTCAAACGTCTTTCTTCGAAACCATTGACGAACCGAGAGTAATCGTACTTGTACGAATTACCGAGGTGAGGATAATGGAAAAACGAAGTTTAACACTGGACCCATCCTAACCTGTACCAGCTTGAAAAAATAGACACGGAAAAAATTTTCAGTTAGCCTCTTCCCTCAATGAGTGTCTGTTTCATCAGACTCTTCCTTCATTGAGGGATTGTCATTTCCTGTATTGTAGAATCTCAAAAAAAGCGGAAAAACTTTAAAAAAGAGAAAAATATGCAGCCTCCGGCCAATGTTTTTCTTTTTCTTGCACTCCCGTTCCCGATCCTTGAATAATTTAACGTGAGTTCGATGAAAAGAACGAAGTGAATTTCAGAGAACTACCTCTTTTAGAGGATTCGTAGAACGAATCCGTAGGCAAGTCCTCCCATACGAAGGGGAGGATTTAGGAGGGGTGACACGTAAAAGGAAAGAGATTTCGAAGAAATCGTAACGTCAGTTCGACGAAATCTCTGGTACAGAGTAAAATAATTCGTCGAACTGACGTTAATTTAGTCTCGGCAATTTACCCTTGCCGGAGTGGACAGTTTGGCCAGCGATATATCGCAAAGTTTCCGGTCCAGCGGACCTCCGGTCAGGATGACAAGGTGAGGGTATTTTTGCGGATAGCCATTTAATAAGTTAACCATCTAAATTCTATCTTATGGGAAACAGTGTTGTAGAAAGCAGACCAGCCGGCAGCAGGCAGGCTGCAGTGCAGAGGTATGTGGACATTCTGACCGATGCAGGGCTGAAGGCGGTCTTCGGTGACCAGAGGAACAAGGACGTGCTCATCGACATCCTAAATGTCATCCTCCCGCCTCACAGGAAGGTGAAGGACATCACTTACGAAACTACGGAGATTCCGGGGTTCACTCTGTTCAACAAGAGCGTAAGGTTCGACCTGCGGTGCCGCGGTGAGGACGGACGACAGTTCATCGTCGAACTCCAGTGCTACCATCAGGCGAACTTCTTCCGCAGATGTGTCCTCTATGCTTCCAAGGCTTACGACATGGGCTCGCAGAGAGGTGACGGGCAGGTGTACGACATCCCTCCCGTGTATTTCAT
>CALVDR010000035.1 GCA_944326365.1 uncultured Bacteroidales bacterium
GTGATGTCCTCCACTCTTCTGTGAGGCGGGAGGATTACATTTAGGATGTCGATGAGTACGTCCTTGTTCCTCTGGTCACCGAAGACCGCCTTCAGCCCTGCATCGGTCAGAATATCCACATACCTCTGCACGACAGCCTGCCGGCTTTCTACAACATTCACTCACCTCCACTCACTAGTTACGGAAGATCACTTCCTGGACTTCCGCTTCTTCGAAGCCTTGATGTCACGGCGGATCTTTTCTTTGCGGGCGGCCTTGCGCGCCTCGCGTTCAGCCTGCAAGGCAGCAGCCTCCTGCTCCGAAATACGGTCCTCGATACCGGTCTCCACCAGCTCGTAATCCAGCAGTTTCTGCTCCAGATTCGCCTTTTTCACACGGATCTTCACAGGGTCGCCCAGATTGTACACCATCTTGGAGCTGCGGCCCACGATGCGGTACCGCTCCTCATCGAACTCATAAAAATCGGACTTGATATCACGCAGAGCCACCATGCCTTCTATCTTGGTCGGCTCTATCTCCACATACATCCCCCAGTCGGTCAGTCCTGAAATATGTCCCTCGAACTCATAGCCCACCTTGTCCTGCATGAACTCCACGAGCTTGTACTTGATGCTCGACCGCTCGGCATCCGCAGCCACCACCTCCCTCTCGGAAGCATATTTGCACAGTCCTTCATAATACTCCTTCTTCTGGGACTGCGCCCCGTCCAGATACATCGCCAGAAGCCGGTGCACCATCATATCCGGATACCGCCTGATAGGTGAGGTGAAATGCGTATAATATTTGAAAGCCAGACCGTAATGCCCGATATTGTCGGTACTGTAGCAGGCCTTGGCCATTGTCCGCAAGGACAGAAGTTCTATGGCATTGAATTCGGGCTTGTCCTTGGCTTCGGCGAAGAGATGGTTCAGCTCTTTCGAAATTTCCTTGCCGCTGTTCATCTGGCCGAGAGTGTAGCCGAAATTCCCGACAAAACCGCGGAGATTCTCCAGTTTCTCCTGATTCGGCTCGTCATGGATACGGTAGACAAAGGTCTTCGCCTCGGACTTGCGCCCCTTCGAAGCAGGAGTCTTGCACTTGGTGGCGACGAACTCGGCCACGCAGCGGTTCGCCAGCAACATGAATTCCTCTATAAGCCAGTTTGCTTCCTTCGACACCTTCTGGTATACATTCACAGGACGGCCCTTTTCATCCACTTCCACCTTCATCTCAGGCCGTTCGAAACTGATGGCACCTGCTGCAAACCTCTTCTTCCGCAGTTTGGAAGCCAAGGTATTCAGAGTAACGACAGCCTCCTTCACTTCGTCAGGCACCTTCTTCTCCTGACCTGAAGCCGCGAAAACAAAATCGGTTTCCATCGCCTTTTTCCCTGCCTCGATGATCTGCTGGGCGTTTTCATAAGCGAACCTGTAGTCAGACTCTATGACCGTCCGTCCGAACCACTGTGATTCCACACGGGCCAGCGGAGTCAGCTCGAAAACAGCCGAAAAGCACAGCTTTTCCTCATTCGGGCGCAGAGAACACAGCTTGTTCGACAGTTTCTCCGGAAGCATAGGCACAGTCCTGTCCACCAGATAGACCGAAGTGCCCCTGTTCCGCGCCTCTTCGTCCACTATACTGCCGGGCTTCACATAATATGTCACGTCAGCTATATGGACTCCGACCTCGAAATTCCCGTTTTCCAGTTTTCTGAAAGACAATGCATCATCGAAATCCTTCGCATCGGCAGGGTCGATGGTGAACGTCGTCACCCCTCTGAAATCGCGCCGTCCCGCCAGATCTTCAGCCGTAATCTTGTCGGAAATGGCATCGGCCGCATTCTCCACCTCCGGCTCGAATCTGTAAGGAAGGGCGTATTCCGCCAATATCGCATGCATCTCGGTATCATTCTCTCCCGGTTCGCCCAGCACATCCACCAGATGCCCTACAGGAGCCGTCTCGCTCTTCTCCCAATGATCCACCAGTGCAGCCACCTTCATGCCTGCACGCGCCTTCAGCTCGCTGCGGGTCCCATCCACCGTTTCATACACGCCTATCACCGAATAACCGTCATCTGCTGTCTTCTTCAGGAATCCGGTCCTGTCCGGTCCCTGCTCCGGATTCCCTTCTCTGCCGAGGCGTTCCTTCCGTTTCTTGAACCCTACCGGAGCCGCTCCGATCACCGGGATCACGATATCATACGGCATCACCCGGCTTTCCATCAGAACCCAGGCCTGCTCCCCCACTATATGGAGAATACCTACAAACGGTTTCCTCGAACGCTCCACGATCTCCACGACCACACCCTCGCGTCTCTGTCTGTCGGTCTTCTCCTTCGTCACCGTCACCTTCACGATATCCCCGTTCAACGCGCCTTTCGTCTTGGAAGCCTTCACGAACACGTCGTCCTCTTCTCCTTCCACTATGACGAAAATATATCCCTCTCTGGTCATCTGGACCCTTCCGGTCAATGTCAGTAGAGGCTTCTTTTCCTTTTTCTCTTTCTTCTCTGTTCTGTTTCTTCTATTTCTCGCAGCCATAATAAAAAATTGCTATCTTTGTGGATTGGTCACAAATTTAGCAATAATTATGTATTAACATGTGGCCGTATTGAGGATTTTAATTTATTTGACACAATATGGACAGAATAGACAGAAAAGTTCTTCTCATGATCCTCGACGGATGGGGCGAGGGCAAACACAACTGGACAAACGCCATCTACACACAGGGAGCACCATATATCGACTCCCTCAGAGCCAAATATCCGTTCAGCCATCTTCAGGCTTGCGGAGAATATGTAGGTCTGCCTGACGGACAGATGGGAAACTCCGAAGTCGGACACCTGAACCTCGGAGCTGGAAGGGTCGTATATCAGGACCTCGTGAAGATAAACATGGCCTGCAGGGAGCACAAGCTGCTCGAAAATCCTGAAATCAAGGCTGTGTACGATTATGCCGCACAGAACGGCAAACAGCTTCACCTGATGGGACTCGCATCCATGGGCGGAGTGCACAGCTCTCTGGCACACGTTTATGAATTCCTCGCCGTAGCCAAACAATACGGGCTGGAGAAAGTCTTCGTGCACTGTTTCATGGACGGCCGTGATACAGATCCGAGAAGCGGAAAAGGTTTCGTGGAAGAACTGGAAAAGAAGATGGCGGAAACTACCGGAAAGGTGGCATCGGTCTGCGGCCGCTACTATGCCATGGACCGCGACAAGAGATGGGAAAGGGTGAAACTGGCTTATGACATGCTGGTAAAGGGTGAAGGCGCGAAGTTCGCTTCCGCCACGGAAGGCATCCAGGCTTCATACGATGAAGGTGTGACCGACGAATTCATCAAGCCTATCTGCATCACCGGAGCCGACGGCAATCCTGTAGGGACCATCCAGGAAGGCGATGCAGTGATCTTCTTCAATTTCCGCAACGACCGTGCTCGTGAAATCACTGCGGTACTTACCCAGGAAGACATGCCGGATCATGGAATGAAAACCCTGCCGCTCTACTACTGCTGCTTCACCCCGTACGATGACAAGTTCAAGGGAGTGCACATCCTGTTCGACAAGGAAAACGTGCAGGACACCCTCGGAGAAACTGTGGCCAAGGCCGGGAAACGCCAGCTCCGCATCGCCGAGACCGAAAAATACGCACACGTGACCTTCTTCTTCAACGGAGGCCGCGAAGACCAGTTCGAAAATGAGAACAGGATACTGGTGAACTCGCCGAAAGTCCCTACATACGACCTGCTCCCTGAGATGAGCGCCCAGGAAGTGACCGAAAAACTCACCGAAGTGCTGAAGACAGGAAAGGAAGACATGGTCATCCTGAATTTCGCGAACGGAGACATGGTAGGCCACACCGGCGTATTCTCAGCCATCTGCCGCGCAGTCGCCAAAGTCGACAAATGCGTGAAGGAAGTGGTGGAGACGGCTGTCGCCAATGACTACGTGGTCCTCCTGACAGCAGACCACGGAAACGCAGACCACGCATACAACGAAGACGGTTCTCCGAATACTGCCCACTCGCTGAACACCGTACAGTTCATCGTCATCAACGCCGGAGTCGACCATGTCAGGGACGGCAAGCTCGCGGATGTGGCTCCTACCATCCTGAAACTGATGGGAATCCCACAGCCTGCGGCAATGACTGGAGAGGCACTTATATAATATCAAAAGATGGACTGTCCCCGTAAAATGACCACAACCTTTAACAATACTTGACAAATACAGCTATGACCGATTTCAGAAATGATCCGCGCATCGTACTGACACTTGATGCCGGAGGGACAAACATGGTATTCGGAGCCATGAAAGGCGGTGAATTCATCGTCGATCCTCTGACTCTGCCGGCGCATTCCGATACACTTGACCTTTGCCTCGGCACTATGGTGACAGGATTCAGGACCATCATAGAAAAACTCGGAGAAAAGCCTGCGGCCATCAGTTTCGCATTCCCCGGACCTGCAGACTACCCTAACGGGATCATCGGAGGCTATCTTCCGAATTTCCCTTCATTCAGGGACGGCGTAGCTCTCGGACCGTTTCTCAGCAAGACTTTCGGGGTACCGGTTTTCATCAACAACGACGGAGACCTCTTCGCCTATGGTGAAGCCCTCGGAGGCATTCTTCCCGAGATAAACGCGAAACTGGAGGCCGAAGGAAGCAGCAAACGCTATCACAATCTGATAGGCTACACATTCGGAACAGGATTCGGTGTCGGCATCGTCGTGAACGACCAGCTGAACCGCGGAGACAACTCCTGCGTGGAAACATTCTGCCTGCCGCACAAGGACCGCAGGGACATGATAGTCGAAGACGGCATTGCCATCAAGGCGGTGAAACGGATATACGGGGAATTGTCCGGGAATCCGGACCACGGGCTCGAACCCAAGGATATTTTCGATATTGCCGAAGGCAAGATTCCCGGTGATGTGGAGGCGGCGAAAAAGGCATTTGCCGAAATCGGGGCTGCGGCCGGTGACGCCATGGCCACGGCTGCGACGCTGATCGACGGTCTGATAGTCATCGGAGGCGGAGTGACCGCTTCGCACAAATATTTCATGCCGAGCCTTCTGGCTGCGCTGCGAGGGAAGATACATACATTCAAGGGCGAAGAGACAGGACGCGTCCAGTCCAAAGTATACAATCTGGACGAGCCTGAAGAATTCGCAGCCTTCGCAAAAGGGGACCAGAAGAAACTGAAAGTCTACGGTTTCGATGACGAAGTGATTTACGACCCTCAGAAACGCATAGGCATAGCGATATCGAAACTCGGGGCCAGCAAGGCCATTTCGGTAGGGGCCTACACTTTCGCCCTCAGCCAGCTGGACAGGATGTAACGGCCACACGGAAATGATTTTAAAAGAAATGACATGTACCCGCTGAAATTCAAACCCATTCTCAAGACCCTGGTTTGGGGCGGAGAGAAAATCGCTCTATTCAAAGGAATGGAAACAGACCAGCACAACATAGGCGAGAGCTGGGAACTTTCCGGCGTGAAAGGAAACGAATCCGTCGTAGCGAACGGACCGCTGGCCGGAAAAACCATCACGGAACTCATCTCGGAATACAAGGACCGCCTGATCGGAAAGGCGAACTATGAAAAGACAGGAACAGAGTTCCCTCTGCTCATCAAGTTCATAGATGCCCGCCAGGACCTGTCCATACAGGTACATCCGAACGACGAACTGGCAGCCAGAAGGCACGACGGCTCGAAAGGCAAGACCGAAATGTGGTACGTGGTGAGTGCCGACAAGGATGCCCACCTGATGTCCGGGCTTACACAGAAGATCACTCCTGAAGAATATGCGGCACGGGTGGAAAACAACACCATCACCGACGTACTCCATGACTACAAGGTCTCACCGGGAGACGTATTCTTCCTGCCTGCAGGACGTATTCACAGCATCGGGGCAGGCTCGTTCATAGCGGAGATCCAGCAGACCTCGAACATCACCTACCGCATCTATGATTTCGGAAGGCTCGGTCTGGACGGGAAACCACGCGAACTGCATACGGAACTGGCCAAGGATGCCATCGACTACAGTGTATACGAGGACTACAGGACGCATTACACCGAAAAGAAAAACGAGGAGACGGAACTGGTCAGCTGCCGGTACTTTACGACAGCTCTTCTGGAAATGGACAAGCCATACGAGAAAGACCTTTCCGCACTTGATTCATTCCTGATAGTGATCTGTACTGCAGGACATGGTGAGATAGAAGATGGTGAAGGCCACCGCGAAGGCATTCGCCAGGGCGAAACGGTCCTGATTCCGGCCTCAGCCACATCCCTGAAATTCTTCCCCGAGGGGAATCTCAAGGTCCTCACTTCGTTCGTATAGGATTGTGCTTACGTCAGACAAAAACAGGCCGGCTCGTTTGAGTCCGGTCTGTTTTTGTCTACGACCTCGTCAGCAACGCCGCAGATGACCCGTCATCACGGTCAATCCAGACCTCTGGCCCGAAGCAGGGCATCCGGATCCGGCTCAGCGCCACGGAACCTCTTGTACAGGACCATCGGATCCTCGCTGTCCCCTTTCTCCAGGATATTGCGGCGATAAGACATGGCGGTACGGCTGTCGAAGATGCCGCGTCTGAGGAAGAGCTCGAAAGCATCCTTGTCCAGCACCTCGGCCCAGAGGTAGCTGTAATATCCGGCATTGTAGCCTCCCTTGAAGATATGGTTGAAATAAGTGGTCCGGTATCGGGGGATGATCTCATCCGGAAGTCCGGCATCCTTCATCATGCACTCTTCGAACTTCACGGGATCCATCACCCTCAGGTCCTGAGAGGAACCGACAGGAACCTTCTTCCCGTTTATTACGAGGAATGCGGCTTCAGCCCCCTCGGGAGCCGGTACGGATGAAGCGAACGGACAGTCGGACGGGACATATATGGAAGTCAGTTCATGCCATCTCATATCGAGAATCGATGCAGCAGCCAGCTCGGTGGTCATGAAACCCTGGTTGAACTTACCGGCCCGGCGGATTTTCGTCACCAGCGAATCCGGAATCACTTCCCCCGTCTCGTAATGGCGGGCATAAGTGGCCAGGACCTCAGGCTGGAATGCCCAGTTCTCATTCAGCTGGGACGGGAGTTCTACGAAATCCCTCGTGACACCGGTCCCGCTCATATCCTTGTAGGTGCACCGGCTCAGAAGCCCGTGCAATGCGTGGCCGAACTCATGGAACATGGTGGCCACCTCATCCAATGTCAGAAGCGACGGCTTGCCAGCCGCAGGCTTGGTGAAATTAGCGATATTGCTGACTATCGGGCGGATATCTTCACCGTCTTCCGAAATCTGCTGGTTTCTGAAATTCGTCATCCATGCACCGCCTCTTTTCGTGCTGCGCGGATAGTAGTCAGTCAGCAATATGCCCACCAGCGAACTGTCGGCATCAGTCACCTTGAACCCTTCCATATCCGGATGATAGGAAGGGATGCTGTCCAGTTTTTCGAAATTCAGCCCGTAAAGCCTGTGCGCCGCACCGAAAACCCCTTCCCGCACATTCTCCATACGGAAATATGGCTTCACTGAAGACTCATCCATGGCATACTTCGCCAGACGCACTTTTTCAGCATAATATGCCCAGTCCCATGGACGGATCACCGAAGCGCTGTCATCAGGCAGAAGTCCGGACTTCACGTCCTTATCCATAAGTTCCTGCATGTCTGACACTTCCTCACCGGCTTTGGCCACACCGGCCTTGAATATCCTGTCCAGGAACGAATCCACGGCAGCGGAAGTTCCGGCCATCTTGTCAGAAAGGATGAATGCGGCCGGAGTCTCATAACCCAGCAGCTTCGCTTTCTCGATCCGGAGGGCCATGATTCTGAGAACCAGATCCTTGTTGTCCCAGTCATTCCCGTTGTTACCCCGGGATGAATATGCATTGAACATCTTCTCGCGCAGTTCACGGTTTGCGCTGAAGGTCATGAAAGGCACATAGCTCGCATTCTGGAGAGTGAACAGCCACGGACCTCCTGGAGCTACCGCACTTTCATCCATATTCCTGAGCTTCGCCGCCTCCCTCGGGGAAATTCCCGCAGCTTCAGCTTCTGCAGCAGCGGAATGAAGCACCTGCTCAGGCAGTCCGGCCACCTCGGCAGAATCTGTCAGAAGCAGGGAAAACGCATTCGTCTCGGCCAGAAGGTTGTTTCCGAACTGTTGTTCCAGACCGGCCAGCTCGGTGTTTATTTCACGCATTCTGGCCTGGCCGGCAGGGTCCAGGGACACCCCGTTTGACATGAACTGGCGGTAAAGCTTTTCCGTAAGCCGTATCTGCTCGGTCGTCAGGCCTGAAGAATTTCTGGTATCATAGACAGCCTTTACCCTTTCGAAAAAATAAGGATTCATGAAAATATTGTCCATATGCCCGGTCAGAAGCGGAATCGCCCTGTCCACGACTTTCTGGAGGGCTGGCGTGGCATCGCTCTCGGCCAGATTGAACAGTACCAGCGTGACCCTGTCCAGAATTTTCCCGGAATGCTCATAAGCCGCCACGGTATTCTCGAATGTCGGTTCCGCATCACGGGCGATGATGGCATCCACTTCGGCCGACTGCTGATGGATCCCGAACTTTATGGCGCGCATATAGTCCTTTTCTGAAATCTCCTCGAACGGAGGTATACCGTACGGAGTATCCCACTCCCCGAAAAACGGATTCAAATTGCTGCAAGACATCATGATCAATGCTATGCCTGAAAACAAAATTTTTCTGGTCATCTCGATAGGTTTAGAGGTTCGGTACACAAAACTGCACTATCCTGCAAATTTATACATAATTGGCGTGAATCCGATGAAAATTTCATCAAATTCACGCCAATTACATGATTCATAAGTGAGAGCCGCTCTCAACCTATTCATTTACCTTGATTCCGGTCTGGTCGAGAAGCACGAACTGTATGTTGCCCTGATACATGGTCAGGACTCCCGTAGCATCTATGGTCCTGGTCCCGTCCAGCACGCCAGGATCGATTTCCTGGTCCGCGAAACGGCAATAGCCGCTGGTACGGATCTGGATCTCCCTCTCCCCCATCGTAAAATACTGGCTTACATTCGCAGGAGTGGCATAACGCACCATCTCATCCCGGTATTCGGATACCGGACCGAAATCATCGTTTCCGCTGCCGACAGTGACCGCGTCCCAGTCACCTGCCAGCAGGTGCTCCTTCACTTTCTGCTCGCTCATCGCCCATGTAGTGATATTGTATGTACCGTCAGAAAGGAATACCCGGTTCTCGGAAGCGTCCCTGTCCTGGTTCCCGTTCACATACAGAAGAGTGAATATCTCATCCGCGTATTTCAGCCCGCGAATGGTGACCAGCCTGCCGACATTCGGATTGTCAGCCTGGGTCTCGTCCGCATCAGGCAGCTCGGACTCCGTGATGATTTCCGGCTCTACAGGATCTCCCGTCTCTCCACGGAAAACGTGCCGGTCGATCAGATACTGCACTTCCAGATACGAAGTCTCGTATTCGCCTGTCAGGTCTTCGAATCCAAGCTGCACCATACCGTTGCCTCCGCCATAGTCGTTCGGAGTCTTGTAACCGTACATTCCGAGCCACAGCCCCTTGCAAGCCACATACACGGTCTGGCCGGGCTTGTATTCGTTGTAAAGGCCTGTCTTGCCCATCTTGATCTCTATCCCTCCGGTCTCATCCTGGATGTACAGGCTGCGGTAGAAGTTTCCTGCCTGGTCCGAGGTGGACACCTTCCCGGCAATCACTATTTCATCCTCTATCTCGAACGGGCTGCCTGGAGTGTACATTCGCGCCAGATCGGCGATAGTGTGGGTAGCCGTCATCTGCACCGGCTCCCACTGCTCTGGTTCCGGATATTTTCCGGTGAATACCGGTGTGAATTCCTCGCAGGAATTCAGCATCAGCGAAAACGGCAAAATTGCGGCAGCTGCCAATAGTATACTGTATATTCTTTTCATTGGAATTGTCCTGCAAAATTAAAATCTGAAATAAAGATTGAGCATATAGTTCACCCCGCTCATGTAGAAATACTTCGGGTCGAACCTGTAATATCTGGTCATGCTCTCGCTGTCGATCAGACGGGTCTGCTCGTAGCCGCCGGTCTTCACGCCTCTGTTGTTCAGGATGTTCCTGACCTCCAGGGAGAAACCGAAATTGTACTTGCGGTCGATGTACCAGGATTTGCCCACACTGGCATTCAGCAGAAACACAGGATCGAATTCCTCCTGCGCGGCCATGTACTCGATCTCCTGAGGGGACAGTCCCATATTGTCCTGAATGGTCTCATTCAGGAACCAGTTTCTGCTGTGCTCGGCGAGAGCCGCGTCCGTCATGGCATTGTCAGGGCCTGCGACGGCAGTCATGGTCCTGTACAGAGGGTTCATGTCGAGATACGAGTGCGCGAAGAACTGTGCGTTCAGCTCTACGAACCAATAGGAGTTGCTGCGGTAGCGGATTCCGAGGTCGGCGGCCAGCTGAGGTGTGCTCGGCACGTAATGTTTCCGGTCCTTGTCGACGATGTAGTTCCCGTTCGCGTCCTTGTCATAGGTCACGATGCCGTCAAGAGTGGTCTTCCTGTATATCGGATGGCTCTTCCAGTAAGTCACAGGCTGGTTGTCGATGATGACTTCCGCGCTGTTGTCTATGGTCTGGGTCATGTATGGAGTCGAAGTGTAGATATACTCGCCCCAGCTGAGGACGCCCTGGAGGAAGACATTCTGAAGATAGAGAGGAATCTCGAAACCAAGTTCTATACCCATATGCCTCTGGTCGATGCCTGTCATGGCGAAATTCGTGAAGGAGTTCTGCGAATCGTCATAGAAGCTCATCATGTCCGTCTGGTCCATGATCTTCGTCCAGAACCCTGTCAGACGGAGATCGTAGCCGTTGTTGCTGTAGGTATAGTTGATATCGGCCGACACGGTCTTCGTAGTGGTCAGGTTCGGCACCAGAGTGTTTCTGGTCCTCGGCGAAATGAATGACTGGTTGAATGTAGGGGCGTCGTTGAAATAGCCGGCATTGGCATATACGCGATGACCGCCGTTGAAGAACCAGCCGGCGCCTATCTTGGCCGAGTATGTGAAAAAGTCAGCCACATCAGAGCGGCCCTTGGAAGTGATGACCTTCCCGTCCTTGTCATAAGAAGTCAGGACTTTGCCGGTAGCCGGGCTTTTGATCTCGTTGCCGTTTTCATCCAGACCTGCAAAAAGGCCCTTCCTGTAGACGCCGTCTCTCCAGAACTTGGAATAACCGCCCTGCAGGGCCGCATAGCCGCGGAAATGGCCTTTCTCGAAGGAAGCGTTCGCCCAGATCTCTGCGTCACGTACATTCGCGAAGTAGTCATATCCGTACTTGTCCCCGGCAAAAAGCCTCTGTGCGGAACCGTTTGCCAGATAATAGTCCAGGTCGTTCTGTATCATGGCCGGGTCGGAAGCGAAATCCCTCTCGGCGAACTGGTCTATGTTTATGTAATAGTCTCCTCCGAGGAGGTCATCGGCTATCTTGTAATATTCGGTCTTGTTCCATCTCCAGTTCAGGCCACCGGTCAATGTGACCCAGTCCTTCGCCTGCCACTTCACGCTGCCGTTCAGATTTATGTCGTTCTGGTCTGTCCTGCGCTCCTCGATGATGTATTTCGAACGTCCGAAACCGTCGGAGTCGAGGTTGTGGCTGTTCACGTTGTAAAGCCTGTCCCAGTTTATGTGACGGGTGCTGTTGTAGTCACTCAGCCATGCTTCCTGCGCCCATGCATATTTCTCGTAGCTTGTCCTGCCGTAGTCCGGATCCTCCATCCAGAAGTAGCTCGGCAGATTCCTGTAGTAGTCAGGTCTCGGGTCATAGGTATCATACCAGTCGAGGGCGGTATAGCCGTTCTTTCCTGTCCTGTAGGTGACAGTGGCCGAAGCTTCGAGATTCTCCAGAGGGGTGGCAGTGTATTTCAGGATGAATACCGGTTCGTGTGTCTTGCGGACACGGGCATTGCGGAGCTTTCCGTCCTGATATCCCCAGTTCGAGTTGTACATATTGTCTCCTACCAGGTCATAGACCTCCTGTGTGGACGCGTTCTGGGCCCCTCTGTTTGTCGGTGAGGCGAAAGCCACGAGACTGAGCCTGTGCATGTCGCCGAATTTCTTTTCGACTCCGGCATAGTAGGCGAACGAACGGTAGTAGATACCTTTCACCCAGTCATTGCCGCCGAGGCGGGCGGAAACATTGAAAGCATATGACCAGCCGTTGTCCAGCTCGCCGGAAGCGTAAGTGGCCATGAGTCTGAAACGATACAGGGCGCTGTTCGTCAAGGCGCTGAATCTCCAGCCTTTCCGCACATTCGAAGGAGTGGCCAGAATGTTCGTGACACCGTTGTAGCCGCCGAAACCATAGTCATAGACCTCGTTTCCGATAGTGGTCTCCTTGCTCCTCATAGCCTCGTTCAGACCGCTCCACAGAGACCACGGAGTATATCCGGTGATGGCGTCGTTCATCTTCACGCCGCTCAGGTACACCTCCTGGGACTCGCTGGCATATCCCCTGTTCCGGAATCTTATGGCACTGAAGCCGTACCCGGCAATGTTCGAGTACACGTCGTTTCCGTACAGAAGCGACGGAGCGTCGTCATACCCGGAATCATCCATGTCGAATTCCATGAAACTGGACTCGTCAAATTCAGTCATGGTCTTCTGTGCGGACACCAGGGACACGAATACCAGGTCTCTGACGAAACCTTCGACCTTCACGTTCACTTCCGTACCGTTGAATCCGGGAGCCGATACCGTCAGGCGGTAATCACCGTTGCCGATATCCGGAAACAGGAACTGCCCGCTCCCGTCAGTTTCCGCCCTGGCCACAAGCTCGTCTCCGTGATACAGGTCCACGACAGCCCCCGCTATCGGAGCCCTGCCGTTCCTGTCCACCACTGTGGCCTTCACGCCGCCTTCCCTGCCGGAAACCGGATTCTCGTACCACTCTATCCTGCCGCCGTAAGTATTTTTCCTGTCCTGCGCCCCGGCTGCCTGAGGCAGGAGGAATATGGCTGCCATTAAAAATGGCAATAATCTTCTGTACATATTTTCATCGTTAAATTTTCCGTTCTTTCAGATCCCTCGGCCATGCTCGGGATGACAATCAATACAGAGGCCCGGCATACCAATACAATGGCAGAGCCTCATTTCTCCAATACTATATATGTCGGCAGATGGTCGCTGTACCCGCCGATGAAGGCCCCGTTCGAGAAAGTCCTGAAAGGAGTCCCCTTGTACTGTCCGCGCTGCTGGATCATGAAAGGTTTTTTGTAAATCACCCCGTAAAAGCCTTTTTTACCCACAGGACGGATTTTGAAGCCGCCGTCCGGTGCATTCAGCAGAGATTCGTTCACGAGTATGATGTCATATATGTTCCACGTGCCCTGATAGGCCAGCGAGCCGTAGCCTGCTTTCAGCATGGACATGAACGGAGAGAAGAAATCATCCTCACCCACGTCCTCCGGCTTTCCTTTCCCGTGCATGAACTCGGTCATGCTGACATCCGTAGGATTGTCATTCATGTCTCCCATCACCACTATCTTGATACCGGGGTACTTCTCCATCATCTTCTGCGCATGCTCATATATGATTTCCGCCCCGCGGCTCCTGAGATCCCAGCCCTTGCCGCCGATACGTGACGGAAGATGCGCTACATAGAAAGCGAACTCTTCACCGTCCAGAAGGCCGTGTACCATCAGGATATCCCTGGTCTTGAACGACACCCTGTCTTCGCCCTCCATGGCAAACTCGATCTTTCCGCTGCCGAAGTCAAAAGGGATGGATTCGCTGTCAATCAGCTTGAACTGGTCCGGCCTGTAAAGCAGACCGACATCCACGCCCCTGGTATCCGGGCCGTCATAATGCACTATCTGATAATTGGCATCCGCTATTTCAGGCTGGCTGACCAGATCCTCCAGCACGAGACGGTTCTCTATCTCGCTCACGCCCAATACGGAATGGAAACGTCCGTTCGTCTCCGCCATTGACCGTATCACGGTCGCCATATTGTGAAGCTTTTTCCGGTATTTCACCTCGGTCCACTGGTTTTTTCCATCCGGGAGGAATTCCTCATCGTTTTTGGCCGGGTCATCGTATGTGTCGAAAAGGTTTTCAAGATTGTAGAAACCTACTACACAAGTCTTCTTCCGGTCCTGGGCGAAAACCGCCGTGACTGAGACCAGAAAGACAAATAAGATAATCGCTGTTCTTTTCATAAATCGCAACAAACGTCAGTACTGACGGTTATGTTTTATATCAGGTGCCCTGACGGGCAATGTTCTTATGATCGTGCCGGGCCCCGCCCTGTATCCGTCTGCTCCCCATGGACAGAGCATCCCGGGACCACGTCCGACCGCATCAGTTCCAGAAACTTCCCGGCTTCGCCGCCTCTATCCTGTCGGCATTGGCCTGGCCTATCCTGGACGGAAGATTCACGAAAAAATCGATGCCGGTCACGGACTCAAGCTCGTCGATGGACATGAGCTGCCTGGAGGCTCCCGACCTGTGATCGAAATAGAAACCTGCGGCAGACCACTGGCCGAAACTCATGGTGGAAGCATGGTTGTACCACAAAAGGGCCTTGAAATATCCCCCGGGAACGGTGACTTCCTTGCCGAGATTGTCATAGGCCTTCCCGAGACTGCCTTCGAGGACACATCCGGTCACGACATAAAGAGTATCCGACGAACGGGCCCACTCGCGGACTTCGCCTTCCAGTTCCGCCCAGATACTCTGATTAAACCCGGAGCCGATCTGCGGAGTCATGTTCGTGAAATAGAATGTGGACGGATTGGCTGAAAGCCTGTCAGCTGACGGAAGCTGATGACCTCTGTCATAGCCTCCGCGATAGCCGCTGTACAGCTCAGGCTGTTCATCTGCCGGCACTTTCGGGTCATAGCCCCAGCGGTCTGTCCTGCTGCCGTTCCCTATAAGGCTTTCATTCAACGGATAAGCCACCCAATGAGCCACCAGATTCTCCCTGTCCCAAAGAAACGAGTAATTCCGGCTCTTCTTTCCGCCCTGCAGGGTCATGTCGTGCCAATAGAAGCGGCACGTTTCATTCTGCTCCAGTGCCGGAAGTTCCAGCCACTTGGGGTCAGATGCAGGGTCCGGGTCAGGGTCCGGGTCATCTTCTGAGGATGATTTGCCGCTCTGGGTGAATGTCACGGCGAGATCCTGTCCGCCGGTCGTCAGGATGACTCTGAGAGAACGGCTCTCCGATGACAGATTCTCTTCATAGCTGAGTATGATGCCGTCCTTGCTGCCGCGCCCCTCTGTCGAAGTCAGTCCGGCCCAAGGCTCCGCACCGTCAGGATAATAGAGAGAGAGCACCCACCGGCCCGAGGCAGAGACATCCACGGTCTTGTACCCGGCATCACTGGCGGCCGAACTTTCCGAGATCGAAAGATCCGGAGTGATGTTTATATCCGGCCCGCAGGAAACGGACACAGCCATCACTGCCGCCAATACGGCCACCCACGGCCAAAATCTGAACCTTATCAAACGTTCCGACATTCTATCCTGATTAGAAAGCCAAAGGGACGCCTGAGGCCAGGTATCCCTTTGACGATAAGGAAACAATTATTGGATTTCAATTTTATATACCCACAGAGTAGCTGTAGCTTCGATGGAAAAATATTGTGGAGAGTCTGATACATCTACGGTATAAACATTAAGTTCAACCTGCTGCCCAGGCACTTCCTCTTTATTCACATACCCTGTTACTGTCACCGTTTCTGTTGACATGGACTTCTCCGCCTCAGTTGCAGGCTGGGCTTCAGTTCCTGTCATTATCTTGAATCCGTCTTTTTCTGGCAAAACATAAATTTTCAAAGACTTAAGAGCTACTGGTGTAGTATTGTACAATTTTCCAGAACTTTTTTTCATCTGTATAAATTGTTCTCTGAATATGCCTACTGTGCCATCGCTCTGATTCAGCATCATATCATTAATACTGAAAGAAACACCTCCGCAATCAGCAGTTTCAGGGCTATTTGCATAGCTTCCTGAGCCTATGCCTAAACTTTCTCCGTTCAATACTATAACATCAGACTGGGCTGTCTTCGCACTTTGAGTTATTGTAATCGTATGGGTTCTGTCAGCTTCTGCCACTGATGCGTCTTCAGTGGAAACTGTGATAGTGGCTGTCCTCGGGGAAACCTCAGACTCATTGGCCGTATATGTCACGGTAATCGACTCACTGCCTGTGCCCTGCCCGGCAGACAAAGAGAAATTGGCATCGTCAGATGACACCGCTGTCCAGGCTACATTTCCTTTGATATCGAATTTTGCAGTTCCTGCCGCCGCGCCGACATTAACAGTTTTCGTGGAGACTGTCAAATACGGGCCATTATTGTCCTGGATATCTGTCGGAAGTATATTGAAATATCCTCTGCCGTTCCTTCCTCCGTAGTATCCGGTGATTATAAGTTTGTCTCCATCTGAAATCTGGGAATCAAATGAAGAAGAGACTACAGACCCGGTGCCGCCATTATTGTCGAAGACTAGATTCGTATAGCCTTCTGACACCTGTACAGTGGCGCTTACTTTGACAAGCTGTGTCGACTCTGATGAAAAAGACGCCAGTTCTGCACCTGACAGCTCTTTAGCGGTCTGAGCCGCCGGGGTCAGAGTTTCTGATATTTTTTCTACTGTCGGGGATGCTATCTGCGTCATTTTTGTGCCTATAGTAACGTCTGGATTTACATATCCAGGATAAACAGCTACCTGGCCCGTCACTTTCACATTGTCACCGACGGTGACACCCGGAGTCTTGTTTGAGTATACATACAGGCTCTTGTCGCCTCCATCGTTCAGGACAAAACTTACATTTCCTGCCGCTACGACCTGGCCTTTTACAGACACTTTCACAGCATCGGTAGTGTAAACTTCTGCAATCGAAGCCAGTTCAATGACATCCATGTCATCGAATGAAGTGTGCGAAACATAGTATGCAGGGCCGCCTACCTGAGGCTTGCCTTCATAAGAAGACCTCACACCCATAAGGGTCACATAATCACCCTCTTTCAAGCCAAGAGAAGCGAAGCTCTTGTCATTTTCCGATTGCTGGGTGGCAGTCAGTCCGTAAACGCTGACAGAACCTGTCTTGTCGACCAATGTGAAGTTTCCAAACGTCTCATTGTACAGGTCAGTAATCTCGCCTGTCAGCTGATAATATACAGACGGATCTTCAGGCTTCTCTATAAATTCAGCGACAGTCAAGCTGGCTCCGCTAATATCTCCTTCAGGACCTGCCTGGCTGACAGTGAGAGTGGCAGAAACCAGAGATGCATTGAATTCGAGTTTTGCAGACCTGTTCGCACCGGTATTCTCTTTGACTGTTATGGCGACTGTCTGAGGATCACCGGAAGCCGCTCCGCTGGCAGGAGAGACTGACAGCCATTCCGATGCGCTTTCCGGCACCTGCACCACCCAGTCCCTGTTGGCAGACAGAGTAATGTTTTCAGAATCTGCCGTCTGTTCAAATTCGACGGCATCGGTGCTCAGGCTTATGGAAGGCGAGCCCGTCAGGCCATCTTCCTTCTTATCACAGGCCGCGGCAAGAGACAATGCCGCGAACCCGACAAAAAACAAATTTCTGATCTTCATGATTTTATAAAATTTTACGTCTATCCGTATTTCCGCCGTCAACACAGCCGGAAACCGCCACGTCTTTTGTTAATTTAGGGGCAGGACCACCCGGTCCCGCCCCATGAATAAATATGTTATTTTACCAGAATCTACTCGACAGTATCCCAGACAATCTCTATTTGCTCAAGATACATTGCTCCAGAATTAGACCTAAATCCAATATATGAATAGTCAGCATCAATTTCAACAGATACAGGTTTCCCTTCACCTTTAACAATCGTGGCAATTGGAGTCACTGAATCTGAATACAAATCTCCTGCTGAAGCATACGGTGTATTGCTTCCATAAATATTCAATGTTCTCCCTTCAGCAGTAGTAGACGCCCACTTTACAGAGATAGTTTTAACTTTTCCTCCTGACTCAGTTGTAATTATTCCAGAAGGATCTTGGTCACTATCAGAACACCTCATCTGAATATTAGCACCATTCTTCATGGCATTGCCAGCATATACAGCATCAGAAGTTACTGAAACGCCACTGAAATCGGAATATCCGGATCCCAGATTGAATAGAGCAACCGTAACAACATCTGTAATAGTTCCTTCTGCAGGTTTTGCTGTCTGACTTACTTTAACAACTATACTGTTTCCTCCTGCCACGGAAATAGTAATATTCCCGGCTCTCTCAGGCCCTTCATTTGCAGCAACAGTATATGAGATCACGCCATCTGCTGATTTTTCAGCAGTGAACCAGCCATTCAAAGACTCATCGCACGACACTGTGACATCATCATATGATGCATTCAGTATACTATACGAAAGTGTTCCACTTATAGCATCATTGTACGCAAATTCAAGTGACGTATTCTCTATACTTATGAAAGGATCGGTAATCTCTTCATTGAATTTAATTTCATATATTGAAAAGTTTCCAGAGTCCTTCTTCATGTTAAACTTAAAATACCTGTATCCAGAGTTTATCAACGCAGAAGTTTCGCATGAAGATTTAGCAGTTCCAATACCATTTTCAGAGCCGATTGTTTCTATCAAATCATATTCAACGCCATCTACTGAACCGAGAATATCAAGTGTAGATGTAGTATTGCCATTATATTTCGCTGTCAATTCTATTGAACCTACGGCAGCATTAACATAAACGACAACACTCTCATCTGTTTTATCTAATTTCAGCGCACCGTCGGCATATCTTTCATCATTCTGATTTACTGTAACATATTCAGGATTGACTGACCCTTGAATAAATGAAACTGATCCAGGCACCTCCATCGGGAGCACAGGTTCGATTTCAGCAGCTTCTTCTATTGACACATTAATATGATTGACCTTTCCAGCCTCGAATGTCGTTGCTTCAGATATTGTTTTGGCAATATGAGACGCCTCTCCATTGGCTGTTACAGTAATATCCAAAGTTGAATTTGCAGCAAGCTCAAATGGCGCTGATGTAATATAGAATCTTCCTGTTTCACCTGCTGCGATATTGCCATTATTGACATCCAAAGAAATAGTTGAGGCCACGTACTGACCTTCAGAAAGAGCCCCAGTTTGAGGATTAATATAGAATGTTCCGACTAAATTCTTATTCTCACTATTAGAAAGTGCTACATTTGATACAACAAGATCAACACCTGACTCATTTTTCACTATGATTTCAAACAGGGTTGAGGCATGCTTCATCTCAACAACAGGGGTTTCGTCGGCAAGAACAGCATAACCATATAAAGGAGCGTTTACATGCTCGGTATTATTGACTCCGGTCTGAATTTGTGAATCATCGCTTCTTGAACCGATATAAGTGTATCCGTTAAATTCTCCATCCTCATCAATTGACTTAAGATAGTCGTCATACGGATAAAGAACATTCAATTCAGTCAATTCAGATGGATTCTCTACAGTTTCGTTTGCAAATGTATTATCTCCGGTTTTAACAAATTCATATCCAGCGTAAGAACCATCTGCATATTTTGCTACTACAGAAAGTGCATCTTCAGCATCCCACTCTACCTTGTAAGCATCTTCAGTTACTGTAAGAGAAGTCTTGGTTGATGGAACGATAGCCGCCTCTATGGTGAATGTCTCTCCTGCCGGAGTCTGGGCCTCATTCACATCCTCTACTTGGCAGGCAACGGCCATTGAGGCGAAAGCCGCCAATAAAAACAATATTTTCTTCATGGTTTTCCTCCTTATAATATTAGAGTGTGACGCCCTCCCCATAGTCAGGGGCATCGAGAGACATGGAATTTACTCCTTCGCTTGCCGCGAATCCGTTTTCCACAGAAACTTCTGCAGAAAACATCACTGGGGCCTCATAAATGACGGCTCCATCAATAGATTTTTGTACCATAAGCATTGCAATTGTTAATGTTGACAATTTATAATTGTTATTCTTTAAGCCTTTACTTTTAGGATTTTCAAAGATACTGGGTTTATCCGTAATAAACAATAATTATTCTGTTAATTTTTCTTGAATTCCGTTAAGGTTCAATGTAAAAATGCACGGGATAGATTCCGGCTATCCGGATTTCTCCACATTTTGTGTTCCGCCGCCAAATCATGGCTCAAGGAACAAAAAGAAAATCATTCCTTGATTGTCAACATTTCTATAAAAAAGAAAAGAAACGGGACAGGCTCTTATCAAAGCCATCCCGTTTCTTTGTTCATCTCATTCGCTGCCGGCGCTCTACAGTTCCGCTATCTCAGATTCAGTCAACCCTGAAGCGGCGGCAATAATCAGCGATCATTTCTTTCTCGTATTTAAGTTTCACTTCAGGCTCGAACCGCGCGATCTTACGCGTCACGCGACAGCCTCAGAATACTCTCCGGAGAAATACCGGTAATTCTCAGTATTGTCTCATTATCCATCCCCGAGTCCTGCATCTTCCGTATGATTTCAGCTCGCCCTTCAGCCAACCCTTTTGCTTCTCCTTCCGCCAGGCCGTCAGCCTTTGCGGTGTTGAGCATGTTGTAGTAGTCCCGTTCCGTGATCATCTCTTTCTCGTATTTAAGTTTCACTTCCGGTTCGAACCGCGCGATTTCACAGGCCTGGAACAGACGTTCGAAAGCCTCTGTCCTCAGTTCCTCGGGAAGCCGGTCAAGGGTACCGATGTGGGTAAGGGCGAAACACCACTTGTCCAGCATCGTCTCACACTCCTCCTTCGTCTTCGTGAAGCGGTTCAGTTCCACGAAGATAGTAAAAATAGTCTCATCCGG
Source organism: uncultured Bacteroidales bacterium (assembly GCA_944326365.1). Classification (GTDB taxonomy): domain Bacteria; phylum Bacteroidota; class Bacteroidia; order Bacteroidales; family UBA932; genus Cryptobacteroides. The sequence goes on from CALVDR010000035.1 coordinate 20,799, forward strand.
CACCTTCATCGT
>CALVDR010000036.1 GCA_944326365.1 uncultured Bacteroidales bacterium
GGGAAATTTATTATTCAACGTGAGTTCGATGAAAAGAATGGAGTGAATTTCAGAGAACTACCTCTGTAGAGGATTCGTTCAACGAATCCGTAGGCAAGGTGGGTGGGTCAAAAGTCACGAAGTAACCGCGACCGGAGGGAGCGAGATCCCCCTAACCGAGTGATAAGCCGAGAGGTATGGCGGAATGTATTCCGCTATATCCGAGGCGAAACGAGGAAAAGTTATGAAATAACTTAATAGGGGGTGCAGGGGGTTAAGACAGGGCTAGTCTTTCGAAGAAAGACGTAATTGGGTGACTGGGTCACCCAATTTAGGTGGGGTGACACGTAAAAGGAAAGGAGATTTCGAAGAAATCGTAACGCCAGTTCGACGAAGTCTCTGATACTGAGTAAAATAATTCGTCGAACTGACGTTATTCAGGACTGCCTTATGACAGAAAAAGAACAGATCCGGGAGTATCTCGAAAAGCTTGCGCCGCTGAAAGGAAACCTTTCGGAAAACGTGCAGAATCTTCTCTATTTCATAGTTTATATGGGAGGATTTGCGTCCTATGCCCAGATACGGAAGTGGGCCTCGTCGCGAAGGATATCGGAACACGTGCTTAACGGTCTTGTCGGGACTTTGAATTTCAAGGGGTTCATTGAAGCGGGCAGCTACGGCTTTGCATCTTACGGATACTCTGTCGGCCGCCACCTGTATTTTAATATGGCTTTCCGACTGCTTAAATTCCACAGGGAGTTGTGTCAGGAATACCAGAACCTCCGTATTTTCAAGGATAAGGACATATCATGGCACTGGGATGTGGCGGAAAGCATTTTTGACGGAAATTCTGTCTCGTGGAAAATGGCATTCAGTCCTTTGGACTCGCCGATGAAATATTTTGCTCCGGTATGTTTCCTGCGTGTTTTCTGGCCGGGAATATATAAGCTGGCCGGACATGAATTCCACCGTGCGGTAGAGATGTTTATGGGCAGGATTCTGGAAGAGGATGCGTGTACGGACGAACGTCTGGATGATATCGAGCAGCTTGTTCTGGGATTCAAGCCTGCTGTCGGGGAAGAACCGCTGAAGAAAGACTTGTTGGATATGACGGCTCTGTGGCGTTTTATCGCTACAGGTAAGGAGCCGCTTCATCGGACGTCATCCGGAGCTACCGTATGGTCATTGGCCGGAGAGGCCATAAAAGCCCTTTACAGACGGGACATGGATGCCTGTCTTGAATTCTTCTCTGCATCACTGAAACTCCGGAACAAGGCGAACAAGGACAAGAACCTCTACTACGAGTCAGTCCTCAGCTACCTTCTCATCTTGGCGTATAAGATAGCGGATACGGAAGATACCCGGAAGAAAACTGACCAGTTCCTCAGGAAGAAACCGGTATCGGAATACTACAGTTTGTTTCCGGCAGGGACGCTGGCCAAATATGTGAATGCGGCCTGTGATGAGCGTATGATGGAATCAGACATCCGCGCCATAGCCACTATCGGAAGCGGCCTTTACACATCTTATGCGATGCTCCTCTCCAAATATTTCCAGCTTGATGCCGGAAAAATCTGGAATAATCCCGATGGTTTCACTCTTCCCGGATGCGCTCTCCTGCGTTATGAATTGAGTCCGTATTTCCAGGTAGAAGACTGTGCCGTCCTTGAGGAAAAGTTCGGAGGCCGCCCGCTTCTGGCTTCGATCGTGATCAAGCCGGGCTGGGAGTATCTCCTGGAGGATCTGACAGACAGGTTCGCAAAGGACAGCGGGGTACGTCCCGGTGCGGAGCAGGATAAACGCATCGTATATCTCGTGACTAAACCGGGATATGTGGAAATACTTCTTCAGTCCAGGCTTAAGAGCGGCAAATGGAGCTTGGGCCGGAGGATCGAGCCGTACAGACTGAATGTGGCGGATTTTCCGTTCATGGATGATTTCGACAGGAAAGTCGCTGCAAATCTGGGCTATGCCATCAGTCCTTCATATCAGGAAATACTCCCGTATCTGGCCGGATGCGACCGCGTATTTTCCATGAGGTGTACTCCCGAGGATGCCGTGACCGTCACGGAGGAGTCTCCGTATCTCTCGGTAGAGAAGACCGATGCCGGGTATGTTCTCGGGTCCAATGCTGCCGTGAACGGCAATATCCGCGGGACATCAGTCATCAGGAAAACCGACCGTCTCCATTATACGGTCGTCAACCTGTCCGATAAACAGGCTTCTCTTATGTCTCCGCTGTTGCTGAAAGGCAGTTTCCCTGCCAATGCCGGTCCGGCGCTCATGACATTTCTGGACAAAATCCGCGGCATCATAGAGGTCCGTTCCGACTTCGGAGGACCGGATGGGGCGGACGTACAGGTCATGGAAAGCCATGTCATCCAAGACCGAAGCCTTTCTGGATCTGGCAGGGGAAATCCTTTCGGGGAACAACCGCATCCTGGTGTTCAGCCAGTTTACCGCTTATCTTTCCACTGTCGCACGGGAGCTAGAGAAGAAGGGCGTGGAGTATTTCTATCTGGACGGGAAAGTCCCGGCTGCCAAAAGGTCGGAGATGGTAGCCGCCTTCCAGCAGGGGGAGAAACATGTGTTCCTGATCAGTCTGAAGGCCGGAGGCCTGGGCCTGAATCTTACCGGGGCGAACTATGTCATACATCTGGACCCGTGGTGGAATCCCGCCATCGAACAACAGGCGACGGACCGGGCATACAGGATCGGCCAGTCACAGAATGTCACGGTATATCATCTTATATCGGAAAATACCATAGAAGACAAGATCCTCAGGCTGCACAAGACCAAACGGGATCTGTCCGATGCCATTCTGGAAGGCCAGGACACCGGTCACGGCATCACGCTTGAGGAGCTCCGCGAGATGCTGGCTGATTAAGCATCTTCGATGCAATATTGCATGATTTCTTCGTGAATTTATTAAATTTGCCGAAATTTCGCGGAATATGCTGTCATCAGACAGTCATTCCGTGTCAGTAAGCAGAATAAGGTGAAATCACTTAAGGAATTATACAAGATAGGACGCGGACCTTCCAGCAGCCATACAATGGGCCCGTCGAAGGCCGCTACCATGTTTTCCCACAGGCATCCCGAGGCAGATGCTTTCGAAGTGACCCTGTACGGCAGCCTTGCGGCTACCGGAAAGGGCCATCTGACGGATGTCGCCATCATTGACGCGCTTTCCGACGGAGGGAGGAAGCGCGTCGACATTGTCTGGGAACCGGACATTTTCCTTCCTTACCATCCGAACGGGATGAAATTCACAGCGAAGGACAGCGAGGGAAATTCCGGTGCCGAATGGACAGTCTACAGCATCGGTGGAGGAACGATTTCCGAAGGCCCGGGATCAGCGATAGGCGAAGGCCCGGACATCTATGACCTGAACACCATCGCGGATATTGTCAAATGGTGTCAGGAGAACGGCAGGAATTACTGGGAATATGTCCAGCAGTGCGAGGATGAAGATATCTGGGACTATCTCAGGACAGTGTGGGAGGCGATGAAGGCATCCATCCACAGAGGACTTGACAGCGAGGGTGCCCTGCCGGGACCGTTGAAGCTCTCGCGCAAGGCCGCCACATACCATATCAAGGCGTCCGGGTACAAGGCGAATCTCCAGACCCGCGGCATGGTGTTCTCTTATGCGCTGGCAGTCAGCGAGGAGAATGCATCGGGCGGGATAGTGGTCACGGCTCCGACCTGCGGCTCCAGCGGAGTGCTTCCGGCCGTGCTCTATCATATTTCAAAAGGACATGACTTTAACGAAAGGCGGATCCTCCATGCCCTGGCTACCGGCGGTCTCTTCGGAAACGTAGTCAAACACAACGCTTCCATCTCCGGAGCCGAGGTGGGCTGTCAGGGAGAAGTCGGAGTCGCCTGCGCCATGGCTTCAGCCGCTACCTGCCAGCTTTTCGGCGGTACCCCTACCCAGGTGGAATACGCTGCTGAAATGGGCCTGGAACACCATCTTGGCATGACTTGCGATCCTGTATGCGGACTGGTACAGATCCCGTGCATAGAAAGAAATGCCCTGGCTGCGGCACGTGCCCTCGACTCGAACATATACGCTTCCTTTTCAGACGGTTTCCACAGGGTGCCTTTCGATGAGGTCGTACAGGTGATGAAGGAAACAGGGCATGACATTCCGTCGCTCTACAAGGAGACAGGGGAAGGCGGTCTGGCCAAGGGAAAGAAACATCTGAAGAAATAGCGGCTGGAAATTTCATACAGGATTATGGCAGAAGAAAAAGATATATTGAAGGAAATCACTTCACAGGAGTACGAACACGGTTTCGTCACCGATGTGGAGCAGGAATTCATTCCGAAAGGTCTGGACGAAGACATCATCAGGCTCATTTCCGCGAAAAAGGAGGAGCCGCAGTGGCTGCTGGATTTCCGCCTCGATGCTTTCCGCAAATGGCAGAAAATGAAGATGCCGAGGTGGGCGCATCTGGACATACCTGAGATAGACTTTCAGGATATCATCTATTTCGCGGCACCGAAGAAAGACCGTCCGGACCATATAGACCCGGAGCTGGAAGCCACTTTCGAGAAACTGGGCATTCCCCTTCACGAGCGCGAAGCTCTGGCTGGAGTGGCAGTGGATGCCGTATTCGATTCAGTATCAGTGAAAACCACTTTTCGCAAGACTCTCGCCGAAAAAGGCATCATCTTCTGTCCTTTCTCGGAGGCTGTCCGAGAGTATCCCGATCTCGTCAGAAAATATCTGGCTTCCGTAGTCCCCGTCGGGGACAATTTCTACGCTGCGCTCAATTCCGCCGTCTTCAGCGACGGCTCTTTCTGCTATATTCCCAAAGGAGTCCGTTGCCCGATGGAACTGTCCAGCTATTTCAGGATCAATGCCAGCGGTACCGGCCAGTTCGAGAGGACTCTGATAGTGGCAGACGAAGGCTCCTATGTCAGCTATCTCGAAGGATGCACGGCCCCGATGAGGGACGAGAACCAGCTTCATGCGGCCGTCGTGGAGATAGTGGTGGAAAAAGATGCGGACGTGAAATATTCTACAGTCCAGAACTGGTATCCGGGCGATGCACAGGGCCGCGGCGGAATATTCAATTTCGTGACCAAGCGCGGTATCTGCAAGGGAGAGGGCAGCCACCTGTCCTGGACCCAGGTGGAGACAGGTTCCGCCATCACCTGGAAATACCCGAGCACTATACTGAAAGGGGACAATTCCTCTTCGGAATTCTATTCGGTGGCCGTCACGAACAATATGCAGCAGGCCGATACCGGCACAAAGATGATCCATATCGGCAGAAACACCAGAAGCCGCATCATAAGCAAGGGAATTTCCGCCGGTCACAGCCAGAACAGCTACCGCGGACTCGTGCGTATAGAGCCGAAGGCCTCGAATTCGAGGAACTATTCCCAGTGCGACAGCCTTCTGATAGGTGACAAATGCGGTGCACATACGTTCCCGCATATTGTCAATGCGAACAGTTCTTCCGTCGTCGAGCATGAGGCCACGACTTCGAAAATCAGCGAGGAACAGCTTTTTTATTGCAACCAGCGCGGTATAGGGCCGGAAGATGCAGTGGGCCTGATAGTGAACGGTTATGCACAGGAAGTCCTGGCGAAGCTTCCGATGGAGTTCGCTGTGGAGGCCAGAAAACTGCTGCAGGTGTCTCTCGAAGGGTCGGTAGGATAGCCTGCCGCTGAAGGACAATGTACGTGAAAAGATTCGGGTATGCATGACATCATAAACCATACGCTCTTTACGATAGGCGGAGATACACCGGTGCTGCTTATAGATCTGGTGACCTCTGTTTTCGGGCTGGCATGTGTAGTGCTGGCGGGAAGAAACAGCAAATACAATTTCTGGATAGGCTATGTCTATACCGCGCTGTTGTTCCTGATGTTCTGGAACAAGCACCTGTACGCCAGCCTTATCCTCCAGCCGATATCTCTGGGGATAAACATCCTCGGACATTACAGGTGGACTCATCCGAAAAAGGACGAAGTGAGTTCCCGGGATCACAAATCCCTGAAAGTTTCCATGCTCACATGGCCGCAGAGGGCGGTGGCCGTCATTTCCGTCTTCGTCCTGGCCGTGTTGTGGGGAAAACTGCTGAGCCTGCTGGGGACCAGGTGGTTCATCGGGGCTTTCCCTGCAGATCCGGTCCCGTATCTCGACTCGTGCGTGACTGTACTGATACTGGTGGCCCAGTTCCTGTCCGCCATGAAGAAATGGGACTGCTGGATAGCCTGGCTTCTGGTGAATGTCACCCAGCTGTGGCTGCATATTTCCGTAGGCCATGTGTTCATGCCGATAGTCTGCGGCCTTTATCTGATAAACGGAGTGGTGTCTCTGGTCAACTGGTACCGGTTGTACTCGAAGAAAGCGTAATACATTTGTAGATAGAATCCGAATATTATGGAAAACGATATCTTGTTGAAAATAGAAGGACTCAGAGCCAGGGTGGAAGACAAGGAAATCCTGAAAGGAGTAGATCTGACAGTCCGCAAAGGCGAGACACATGTCGTCATGGGTCCTAACGGGGCAGGAAAAAGCACATTGTCATCGGTATTGGCCGGCAAGCCACAGTATACCGTGACGGACGGGGCGGTCACTTTCATGGGTCGCGATCTTCTGAAAATGAGCCCTGAGGAGCGTTCATGGGCAGGAATCTTCCTGTCGTTCCAGTATCCTGTGGAAATACCGGGCGTCTCCATCACGAATTTCATGAAAACGGCCGTGAATTCACGAAGGAAGGCTCTGGGGGAAGAACCTCTGACGGCTGCGGCTTTTCTGAAACTCATGAAAGAAAAGATGGCTCTGGTACAGATGAGACAGGAGTTCGCGAAACGCGAAGTGAATGTAGGTTTTTCCGGAGGCGAGAAGAAAAGGAACGAGATTTTCCAGATGGCCATGCTCGACCCCGTGCTCTCCATTCTGGACGAAACTGACAGCGGTCTGGATGTGGATGCGCTCAGGATAGTCGCGGAAGGTGTGAATACCCTCAAGACCCCGGAGAAGGCCACCATCGTTATCACGCATTATCAGAGGCTGCTTGACTATATCGTACCTGACATAGTGCACGTGCTCAAGGACGGCAGGATAGTAAAAACTGCCGGGAAGGAGCTCGTGGCGCAGATCGAAGAACAGGGGTATGACAGCATAAACTGACGTGATATGGACGAGATCATCATAAAGTCAGGAAAGACCTTCCGGTCAATGCTTCTGGCTGCCGGACATGATGTTCCTGAACTGACAGGTTCGGGAATATGCGGGTTCGACGTGCTTTCAGGCAGGGAATTCAGCACTCATGTGGTTCTGGAGGAAAACGCTTCGGCAGACATTCCGGTCCTGATCATGCCCGGTGCCGATACCAGAATGGATTTCCGTATCGAACTCACAGGTCCCGGCGCCTCCTGCCGGCTTTTCGGACTCTATCTCTGCCCTGATACAGAGAATGTCACCATCAATGTAGAACTGTTTCACAGGGTTCATCACTGCTCTTCCCATCAGCTTTTCAAGGGAATAGTTTCCGGCAAGGCGCGGACGGGATTCTACGGCAGGATAGTCGTGGACCCTGATGCCCAGGTCACGGAAGCATATCAGGAAAACCACAATCTCCTCCTTTCCGATACTGCACGGGTCGACACACAGCCTCAACTGGAAATCTATGCCGATGACGTGAAATGTTCGCATGGTGCTACCATAGGCAAGCTGAATGAAGACGAGCAGTTCTACATGAGGTCCAGAGGCATTCCCGAGAATGAAGCCAAGGTCCTGCAGATGGTTTCTTTCATATCTTCCGTGCTGGATATTCTCCCGGAAGGGGATGGAAGGGAGAAACTCACCGCCTATGTCGAACAAGCCGTAAGAACATCTTTCTGAGATGATAGCCCACCCTTTTGTAAAGCTTAATTTCGGCCTTGATGTCCTGCGTAAAAGACCGGACGGCTTCCACGATCTGGAGACCCTTTTCGTGCCTTGTCATGAGATTCATGACACTCTTGAAATAATAAGATCCGATGACTTTTCCGCTACGTCTGCAGCCATACAGGTCCGCTATGACGCCGGCAAAGGCCAGATAGCCCAGGCGGTTTCCGATGACGGGAAAGTGTTGGTGACCATAGCCCGGGCTGAAGGCGTGGACTGGGATCCGCTTGAAGATCTGACAGTACGCGCTTTCAGGATGCTGGACTCTGACTACTCTCTCGGTCCGGTGAAGATTTTCCTGGAAAAGACATCACCGGTAGGCGCAGGCCTTGGCGGTGGTTCCGCTGATGCGGCTTTCGCCCTGCAGATGATTTCAGATCTTTTCGGACTGGACCTGAGTCGGGAAAAACTTCTGGATTATGCTTCCGGACTGGGAAGCGATTGTGCTTTTTTCCTGTATGACAGGCCGATGTTCGGAAGCGGCAGGGGAGAAATACTTTCAGAATATGACCTTCCGCAGGATTTTGATGAAAAATATGAGGTGAAGGTCGTGGTTCCCGAAGGAGTATCCGTGTCTACGGCGGATGCATACAAGGGTATAGTGCCTTCCGTCCCTCATGTTCCCCTCCGCGAGAGGCTGGCTTTGCCGGTGGAAAAATGGAGAGACTGCGTGACGAACGCCTTCGAGGAAACGGTCTTCATGAAATATCCGTCTCTTTCGGAAGTCAAGAGATCCCTGTATGATACAGGTGCAGCTTACGCTGCAATGTCCGGAAGCGGCTCGGCCTTTTTCGCCATCTATCCGCGGTCCTGACATCACGAAAGAGGTCAAAAAAAAGAAAAAACATAAAGAAAAAGAAAATAGTGGCGAAATGCCGGCATGTGGGGCAGACGGTTTTCCGGACTGCCCCTTATTGTTTTCCTTTACGGAAAAAAGCCATGAGAGAATTTGTCCTTTTGATTCTGGCCACGCTTATGATGCTGGCCGGTGCGGCATGCAGGAAAGATGTATGTGAATGCAGATGTCCGGAACCGGAAGAAACACTTCCTGCCGGAGAAGAACCGGAAGAAGAACCTGAAGATGACCCGGAAGAACCGGAAATCATTGCGGTCCCGGAGTTCAATATCGTAGCGGCGGAATATCCCGACGGCTATGACTGGCTCCGTGACCCTGACCATGGCGCTGTCGGCTGTGATATCTGTCTCCTGCAGGACGGTGTGGAGAAACTGAGATTTCCTGCAGGGAATGAATATCTTGTTTCAACTGACATTGACATGGTCAGGTGTATCGGAGAAGACGTGTTTACGGATTTTTCCACTTCTTCCGAGACCATAATCATGAAGAACGGGACCGAACTTTTCCGGTATCCCGGAAGAGAGATGATACGCGGTGTGGCCGAGGTGGAAGGAAAGGGTGTCTATACTCTCGGAGTCCCGCGCGAAGGATCCGGATGGATTCTCCGGTGTGACGGAGAGACTGTGACCGTCTCCGACATAGGAGAGATAGTCTCGGGACTGGTGTCGGATGCAGACGAAACGGCCTTTGCATATGCCACAGCTGACGGGAGATATTATCAGGTCCGTGACGGCAGGAAGTCCGGACTGAATGTATCTCCTTCCGGAGCAGATGTAGTCGCCGTGAAGTTCTGTGGCGGTGAAGCCTCGGTCTATACTCTGGACGAGGAAAATGTCCTGAGGAAGGACGGGATGGAACTGCTGACGTTCGGGGATTCCTTCAGATTGCTGGCTGTTTATCCGGACGGAGAACACACCGGAGCCGTGGGATATTATGGGGATGACATATATACCCAGTATATATTCCTTGACGGTGAGTACACGGAATTCCCTGAAAACTATTGTCTGGCGGCGGTGTCCACAGGCGCTTTTTCAAACGGTCATTACTGCCTTTGCCTGAATCCGGTGGAAGCGGGGCTTCCTCCGCTATATATCAGGGACGGAGAGACTGTCAGGCTTCCTTTCAACGGATGTTTTCTGGGACTGGGCGTAAGTCTTGCATATGAGACGTCCGCACCGTAGACGCTGTCACTTATTCGTTCCGTTCCATGATGTTACGGGCCAGTGAATTCGCGCAGACGAATTTTCTCAGCTCCTGACATGTGGTCTTGAATATCGAGTGCCTGTCGCCCTGCCAGAGCATGCGGCCCTGATGCAGGAATCCGATATTGTCCCCGATTTCCAGAATGGAGTTCATGTCATGGGTATTGATGACGGTAGTCATCCCGAACTCCTTGGTCAGACCGTGTATCAGCTGGTCTATCATGATGGATGTTTCAGGGTCCAGACCCGAATTCGGTTCGTCGCATATAAGATATTCCGGGTTCAGGGCTATGGCGCGGGCTATGCCTACTCTTTTCTGCATTCCTCCGCTCAGCTCTCCCGGATATTTCTTTTCATTGCCCTGTACGTTGACTCTTTCCAGACAATACAGCGCTCGTTCTATTTTACGTTTTCTGCTCCAGTCAGTGAAAAAATCCATGGGGAACATCACGTTTTCTATCACGGTGGCGAAATCGAACAGGGCGCTGTTCTGGAACAGGACACCTATGTTCTGTCTGAACAGTTTCTTTTCTTCATACGGCAGGTCGGAGATGTCTTTCCCGTTGAATGTGACGCTTCCCCTGTCCGGCTCCAAGAGTCCGATAAGGGTCTTCAGCAGCACGGTCTTGCCTGAGCCGCTGGCACCTATGATCATGTTGCACAGACCTTTCTGATACTCGATGGAAATGTCTTTCAGGACATGGACATCTCCGAAACTTTTGTACAAATGTTCTATCTTGATCATGGCGTGTCTATATCATTCGGGAATATGTTTTCAATAGAGCATGAGCTGGGTGATTATCAGGTCGAACATCAGGATCAGGATGCAGGATATCACTATGGACTTGGTGCTGGAACGGCCGACTCCCAGGGCGCCGCCCTTCGCATAATACCCCTTGAATGCCGCGATGGACGATATCATGAAACAGAATATGGACATCTTGACGCAGCTGTAGAATACGTAGAATTCCGTAAAGCAGTATTTGAGACCGGATGCATATTTGGCCAGCGGTATTATGGATGTCATGTATACCACTATCCATCCCCCGAGGAGCCCCAGGACGAAGCTCAGGAGTACCAGAAGGGGGCTCAGTATCGTGACCGCCAGAACTTTGGGCAGTACCAGGAACGACGCGGAGTTCACTCCCATCATCTCTATCGCATCTATCTGCTCTGTGATGCGCATGCTTCCTAGTTCGGATGCGATGTTCGAGCCTATCTTTCCTGCCAGGATCAGGGCTACCATCGTGGAGCAGAATTCCAGAATGAGGCTTTCCCTTACCATGTACCCTACCAGCATTCTGTCCAGAAACGGATTGTTCATGTTCGAGGCGGTCTGTATCACGAGGACTCCTCCTATGAAAACGGAGATCACGGATACGAGTACTACGGAAGACACGATGAGTTTGTCAGCTTCGAGAATGAACTGCTTCCAGAAGATTTTCCATTTTTCAGGTTTCTTGAAGACGATTTTCAGAAACAGGAAATACTGTCCTGTCTGTATGAAAAAATCACGTAACATTTTCTTTCCTTAGTTGGTACAAAGTTAAACTTTTTCTTTTTTTTGCGTTGATTTTTCTTTTTATTGTATCCTGTTACGGAGATATTGGCGAGGTTTGCCGAAAAATGCTCAGGAATATCATAAGTGCCAAATGTGTCGGAATACAGGCTGTTCCGGTAAATGTCGAAGTGAATATATCTTCAGGTCTGGGTATACATCTTGTGGGGCTTGCGGATGCAGCGGTGAAGGAAAGTCTGCTGCGCACTGTCACTGCCCTTCAGTCCATGGGGTTCAGGATTCCCGGAAAGAAGATTGTGATCAATCTTGCCCCTGCAGACATGCACAAGAAGGGAAGCGGCTATGATCTGCCCATAGCCCTGGGGATCATCGCTTCGTCAGAGCAGGACGAGCTTCCCGGAACAGGGAAATATGTCATTATGGGCGAGCTGGGACTCGATGGTTCCGTCAGGGATATCCCAGGCGCCTTGCCTATCGTGGATATGGCAGGATCCATGGGACTGGGCTGCATTCTGCCAGCAGGTTCGGCCATGGAGGCATTGGAGTATGACGGTTGTGACATATACGGAGTGAGTACATTGTCCGATGTGCTGAGGATTCTGGCTGAGAAGGAAGATTGCAGCGACCTTTTGGCCAGGAATGTGGACAGGGAGATTCCGGTGCCGGACTCTCCTGCAGGGGATGCCATGGACTTTTCCGAGATTTTCGGACAGCGCGGAGCCAAACGCGGGATGGAGATAGCCGCCGCCGGAGGTCACAATGTCCTTCTTATCGGTCCTCCAGGTGCGGGAAAAAGTTCGTTGGCGAAGGCCGCATCCATGATATTGCCTCCGATGACTGTAGAGGAAGCTGTGGAAACCAGCAAGATATACTCGGTGGCAGGAAAGGGATGCATGAGAAGGGGCCTGATACGCCGCCGTCCGTTCCGCTCGCCTCATTACAGCTCGTCGCTGAACGCCATCATAGGCGGCGGTTCGGAGAATATCATGCCGGGGGAGATTTCACTGGCCCATAACGGGGTCCTTTTCATGGACGAGTTGTGCGAGGCCCCGAAACGTATCATAGAAGCTCTCCGTGCGCCTATGGAAGACAGGAAAGTGACTATCTCCAGACTGAGGAACAAGGTGGAGTATCCGGCTGATTTCATGCTTATAGCCGCCACGAACCCATGTCCGTGCGGACACTATGGGGATGGAGACAGGTGTACCTGCACTCCGGGCAAACGCCAGGCTTATCTTTCGAAACTGTCGGGCCCGCTGATGGACAGGATAGACATTCATCTGTGGCTCGATGCCGTGCCGGCATCCGATCTGATAGGCCGCAGACCGGAGGAATCATCAGCGGCCGTGGCTGTCAGGGTATTGGAGGCCCGCAGGATTCAGGAGGACAGATTCCGCGGCTGCGGTGTGCATACGAATGCCGGAATGACAGGGCGTATGCTGTCAGAGTTCTGCCGTATGGACGGAAAGTGTACATCCTTTCTTGAAAAGCTTATCTCCCATGACGGACTTTCGGCCAGGGCTTATTCCAGGATTCTGAAAGTGGCCAGAACGATTGCGGATCTTGCCGGGAAAAGGGATATCGGGCTGAACCATCTTTCGGAGGCGGCAAGATACCGTTTTCTGGACAGGAAGGACCTGGTATTGTAGTTCCCGTTTTTTATCCGTATTTTTACGCATTATGCAAAACGAAATCATCATAAAGAATCTGGAAGACCTCGACAGGGCTGCCGGGGAATTTTTGGAGAAGACGGCGGATTACAGGATTATAGCTTTCTTTGCACCCATGGGTGCCGGAAAGACTACGTTCACTACCGCCATTTGCCGCAGGCTCGGGGTGGGGGATGCAGTCTGTTCTCCTACATTCACGATCGTGAACGAGTATCGCTCGTCATCCGGCGAGCCGGTATATCACTTTGATTTTTACAGGATAAACAGTGCTGCCGAGGCTGTTGACACAGGTTTTTTCGACTATGTGGACAGCGGATGCCTTTGTCTGATAGAATGGCCCGAGAATATAGAGGAACTGCTTCCGGAAGAAACGTTGAAAGTATACATTTCAGTAAATCCGGACGGCTCCAGAACGCTTGGATGGTCTGAGCCAGAAGTACGGTGATTATAGTCTGATACGGAATCCGAGTTCGAGTCCCAGCATGAGCGGCTGGTCTGTCCTGATGCTGCGCGGCTGTCTGGAGTCCGGGAAGTAATATCTCAGGCTCGGATCGAGATATATGCCGAAAGTGTCCGCGATGATGAATTCCATTCCAAGTCCTATGTTTGCCGAGAACTGGCATCCTTTCACTGGTTCGCTATGGCGGATTCCTGCACCATCGGCTGTCATCAGGAATTTGTTTGACAGACATTTCTCGATGCTTCCTCCGGCATAGGCATAGAAATCGATGAAATTATTCTTGAGTATGCTGAAATATGCATTGACAGGAATGCCGATATAATCCTGTCTGTTGAGGATATTCGAATATGTGTTGTCCGATACGAGTACACCGTCTTCGTAGTCGAAGAATGTTCCTGCGAATGTCCTGCCGAGGTGGGAATAATTCACGCCCACTCCCAGAGCCCATCTTTCGGTGAAGTCTATCTTGACGCCTATGCCGACTGATACAGGTACCGAATAAGATGATTCTCCGGATTCGCTGACGACGTCCTTTTTGGGAGTGTTCTTGTTCGGCCGGTAGCTTATGGGGGCGGAAGCTTGTCTGTTTACGGCCGAATTAGTGTTGCTTATCGCGTTCCCGGACAGGGTGATGGAAGTTCTGATACCCTGTTTTTTGTCCTCGGCCATGAGTCCCTTCCACAGTGCTTCTTCGCTGTCTGACAAGTCTGTTCCGGTCCTGCCATTGTCCGTCAGGACATCCTCGCCTGTCGGTTCAGAGCCTGCGGCAATGTCTGCAGTCTCGTTCTCTTGCGCCGGACCGCCGTCTTCGATACCATGATAGCCGGGATGATCTGTGCTATCTGTGCCTTCATGCCACGAGCCTGCAAGATCTGCTGCATCGGAAGCGCTGGCCGGATATGTCGGAGCCGTTTCGTTCATGTCCCGGACTTCTTCCCGGACTTTTTCTTCCGGAACGACTGCTTCAGCCACGGTTTCGGAAATGCCTGAGAGTCCTGCTGCCCGGGCCGGAGTCTCATTCTTGTCCGCTATGTTCACTCCTTCCGTTATCCGCGTATCTGCCAGACTGTCATACGGATCTCCCGAGATGGTGCCGTCGAAAGTCCCGGAGATGAACAAGGCTGCCGCTATGGCTGCCGCTGCGGCGATTCCTGATGAAATCCTGATCCATAGAGGAACGGTACGGCGCTTCATGGCATGGCTCTCCCTGCCCGTGTTTCCATTGTCGGAAATGGATTCGCAGGCGGACAGACGCTGTTCTATACCGAGCCACAGCCCTTCGGGAACATCTTCCCTGGCATCGCCCAATACAGACCGGATCTGTGAATCAAACCTTTTTTCTTCCTCTTTTGTCATCGGTATTTCCTTTTATCCTGTTCTGCAGCCATATTCTGGCGCGGCTCAACTGTGTCCTCGATGTCGTTTCCGTGATGCCGAGTATCTCGGCGATCTCCTTGTGGGAATATCCTTCGATGACATACATGTTGAATACGGTCCTGAATCCGGGGGGCAGCGATGTCACGAGCTTCATCAGTTCCTTGTAGCCGATGTTTTCCATCTGGTCTTCAAGGTCCGAACTCAGATGCCTGGCATTTTCGAGTTCGCCGCTCATTTTCAGTGCGTCCTTTTTCCGCAGGTACATCAGTGCCGTGTTTATGAAAATACGGCGTGCCCATCCGTCGAACGAACCTTCTCCCTTATAGGAGTCGAGTTTGGAAAAAAGCGTGACGAAACCGTCCTGAAGAAGATCCTGTGCCACTTCCCGGTCGCCAACGTATCGGATGCATACAGGAAACATACGAGGTGCCAGCAGGTCAAATAAGGCCTTCTGAGCACTCCTGTCCCCCTTTTTGCATAGCTCGATCGTTCTTAGCTCTGCGGTCTCGTTCACAGCGTTGTCTCCAAATTTTCGTTCAACCTGCGCGAAAAAGATGCTCCGCCTAGTACGAATGTTGCATCTGAATCGCAATTTTTTCAAAGATAATCGTTTTTGACGATTTCGGAGAACCGTGATATGCAGAATTAATGTTTTTTATGCTATTTTTGTGAAGTTTTGCCAGGAGGAATTGAAATGAGGAAAATATTTTCGGCCATTATATTGTCTTTGACGGCAACTCTTTTTCTGCCGCCTATGGCTCCAGCCCGGGATTATAAGCAGAAATTTGCTGAAAACCAGATAATTACGGCGGTAAATCTATATAATGACGGTAAATTCAAGGATGCTGTATCGGTCTTGCAGGAAGTGTTGGAGACGGCTCCGGAAAACGATGCCGCCCATTTTTATATGGGACTTTCGCAGTTCTGCCTGAATGATGTGGAAAAGGCGGAAACGGAACTCAGGGAAGCCGTGGCGCTTGATTCCGCCAATTTCTGGTACCGTTTCAGGCTGGCCATGGTCTATTCTGCTGCCGGAAAAGAGGAACTGACTCTGTCCATGTTCGAAGATCTGGTCAGGGATTTTCCGGAAAAATATGATCTGTATTATTCCATGGCCGAACTTTATCAGAGACAGGGACAGCAGGAAAAGGCTCTTGAGACCATAGAGCAGATAGAGACAGTGTTCGGTAGCAGCGACATGACAGCCCTGGCCAAGTTCGATTTGCTGAGGAAACTCGGCAGGGAGGAAGAGGGTTATGAATATCTGGAAGACTTCAACAGGAAATACTCTTCTGTCCAGGTCCTTTCCATATTGGGCGACCGCCAGCTTTCCATGTACAATGATTCGCTTGCACTCTCGCTTTACAATGAGGCTCTCGACATTGATCCGTCGTATGCGCCCGCACTGCTGGGCAAAGCCGAAACATTCAGGATTGCCAGGAATTACGACAGCTATTTCGGCGCCCTTTATGATTTCATGGAAAATGATGACATAGCCGCCGAAGGTAAGTGCAGCTATCTGAATGCCCTCATCCGATCGATGGACCAGTATTTTTTCAAGAGTTTCGGACCCCAGATGGATTCGCTGGTGTCCATATGTACAGGAAAATATCCGAAAGATTCCACGGTGCTGACGACGGCGGGTATCTATTATTATGCAAAAGGTGACAATGCCAGGGCGGAGGAATATTTCAGGACCAATGCGGAAACCTGGCCTCAGAGTCTGGCGGCAGCGGCGTCATATATAGAGATGCTGATGTACTCTCATGACTGGGACGCACTCGTGACCGAGGCAGGTAAGGCCGCAGCAAGATTCCCGGACGAACCGGCATTCTGGGAATATGCAAGCCTGGGCGAGTACAATCGCGGGAATTACACCAGGGTGGTGGATATCTGCGAGAAAGTCCTTTCTCTGGCTCCGGAAGACAGTGCCACGGTGCTGAATGCATATACGACCATGGGAGACATGTATTACAAGCTCGGGGAAAAGAAGAAGGCGTTCAAGTCATACGACAAGGCTCTGGAAGTGAATCCTGACTATGTGCCGGTGCTGAACAATTATGCCTATTTCCTGAGCGAGGAGAAAAAGCAGCTGAAGAAGGCATATGCCATGAGCAAAAGGACAGTGGAACTGGAACCGCACAATTCCACCTATCTCGATACTTTCGGATGGATACTCTATCTGCAGGGGAAAGCGCTGGAAGCCAAGCCTTTTTTCAAGAACGCCGTGATGCTGTACGGGGGGAAGGAGAGTCCTGTGATCCTGGATCATTACGCGGAAGTCCTTTTCGCGCTTGAAGAGTATGACCTGGCTTTCCTGTATTGGAATCAGGCCAAGGCGATAAACAATGGCGAGATCGAGGATCTGGAGAGCCGTATCAGCCAGCGGAAAAGTGAAATGAAAAGGCACGGAGACAAATGATGCGCGTCAGTTCCATATTCCTGACAGTGTTTCTGTTTCTGCTTCAGGCCGCAGGTGTGTCTGCCCAGGATACGGGTGAGTACGAAAAGAGAAAGGCCCGGCTGGAGCAGGAGATAGAGATGCTTGACCGTCAGCTCGCCGAGAATGTTTCCCGCAGCAGAAGCGAACTGTCGCGACTGACTCTGGTCAGGGCGAAAATCTCCGGGAGGAAATCCCTGATTAAGGAAAGCGACAGGCAGATCAGGAAGTATGCCGATGACATATACCTGACACAGAAGAAGATTAATCGCATGAATGCCAGACTGGACACGCTTTCGTCCTACTATGAAAAGCTCATACGAAATGCCTACAAGAACCGCGATGCCCGTGTATGGTACATGTACATTCTGGCCAGTGAAGATCTCGGGCAGGCTTTCAGAAGGTACAGTTATTTCAGAAATCTTTCTTCCCAGGCCCGGGTGCAGGGTGACAAGATCCGTACTGCGAGGGAGGAACTAGAGGCTGAAAAGGCCAGGTTGCGGACGTTGAAGTCTGAAGCGGAAAAGGTCCGGAAGTCCAGGCAGGATGAGCTGGTTTCTCTCCAGCAGGAAGAGTCGGAAGTTGCACGTATAGTGTCGGCCCTGAAGAAGAACAGGTCGAAATATGAAAAGGAGCTTGCCGCGAAGAAAAAGCAGGTCGAGGCTCTGGACAGGGAGATAGAACGGATTATCAGGGAAGCCATGAAAGCTTCCAAGTCCAAAGGGGAGAAGACAGAGATTGACTATAAGCTTGCGGAGGAATTTTCCAGCAACAAGGGAAGGCTTCCTTGGCCTGTGCAGGGTGCGGTGGTAGAGCGTTTCGGCCAGCATTATCATCCTGTCTTTACGAATGTCAAGCTTCCTTTCAACAACGGTATCTCCATTGCCGTAGCCAAGGGGGCCGAGATAGATGCGGTGTTCGACGGGGTAGTCAAGCAGATAGTGGTGATGCCGGGCTACAACCAGTGTGTTCTGGTGCAGCACGGAAATTACTTCTCGTTCTACTGCAAGCTGAAGACGACTGCGGTCAAACCCGGTGACAAGGTCAGGACAGGGCAGAAGATAGGTACTGTCGATACGATCAACGGTGAAACCCAGCTGCATTTCCAGATTTGGCAGGGGTCGAAGCCTCAGAATCCGGAGTCCTGGCTGCGCTGACAGGTCATCCGGCAATTTTACTGAAAACAGACGGATAAGAACATATTATGAAGAAAACGATATTTTTGACCGGAGCCACCGGCAATATGGGATGGGCGGGATTCAATGAACTGATGAAAAAGAAGGACAGATTCGATCTCCGTGTCATTGCCCGTCCGAGTAAGAAAAACCGCAAAAAGCTCGCTCCGTTTATGGATGACCCTGCAGTGACTGTCATCTGGGGTGATCTGACGGACTATGATGACGTTCTGGAAGGCGTGACCGGGGCTGATTTTGTCCTTCATGTAGGTGGAATGGTGTCGCCTGCGGCAGATTATTACCCCGAGAAGACCCTGAAAACGAATGTGACGGCAGCGGAAAATATTGTGAAGGCGGTGCTTGCGCAGCCTGAGCACGGGAATATAAGGGTCGTCTATATAGGGTCTGTGGCGCAGTGCGGGGACAGGATGCCGCCGTTTCACTGGGGTGAGGCCGGTGAGCCGGTGTATGCGAGCAAATATGACAAATATTCGGTCTCGAAGTGCGTGGCGGAGCGGGTGATCGTGGATTCAGGCATCAGATGGTGGGTCTCTCTCCGTCAGACAGGGATACTTTATCCCGGTATATTCAAGCAGATAAACCCTACTGCACTTCATGTTCCGATAGGCGGTGTCCTGGAATGGGCTACGGTCGAGGATTCCGGCCGTATACTGGCCAATGTTGTCGAAGATTGGGTGCCGGACGAGTTCTGGAACAGATTCTATAATATCAGCAGCGGGGAAGATTACCGTCTCGTCAACTATGATTTTGAAAACAGGCTGCTCAAGCCATTGGGAATCTCTTCCGTGGAGAAAGTTTTCGAGCCGCAGTGGTTCGCCACGAAGAACTTCCATGGCATGTGGTACAAGGATGCGGATATTCTCGAGAACTATCTGCATTTCCGGGCGAATATTCCGGTAGACGAGTATTTCAGAAGCCTCGCGGAACGTCTTCCGTGGTATTATTCGCTTGCCCGTATCGTGCCGTCTTGCCTGATAAAGGCATTCATGAAGCCTCTGGCTTTCGAAAACGGCCTGGGAACACAGTCTTGGGCGAAGAATGACGAAGAGAAGCTGAAAGCATACTACGGTTCCCGTGAAGCGTATGAAAATATCCGGACCTGGGAGCAGATGCGTCCTCGTCATCTCGAAAAGAATCTGGAGAAAGCGCGGCAGTGCGGAGAGGTCGTGGACCTGCCGAAAGGATATGATGACACCAAGTCTGTTTACAGTCTGACTGAAGCGGAAATCCAGACGGCGGCAGAGTTCCGCGGAGGGCGTTTTATAGGTCCGGCTACTGATGCAGACGCTATAGGGAAACGCGGCTCGATGTTCATATGGGAATGCGAGAACGGGCACAGGTTCACTTCGTCTCTTGAGTATGTGCTGCTGGGAGGCGGATGGTGTCCTGATTGCGGCTATGACACGGTCTATACCACTGCGTCTGCGAAAAACCGCTTTATCTCAGCGGTATTGTCTCCACAGTACCTAGGATGATGTCGGCATCGGGATTTCCGTGCAGATAGATGATTCTCTGGTTCGAACTGCCGCGGAAAAGGAGTTCCGTATCTCTGAGTTCCTGGATGAAAGGTCCGTCGACCAGGACGTCTATATACGGCAGAATCCGTGACATCCTTTCGTCCTTCTGTATCTCTTCCAGGGTGAATCCGGTATAGCACCATATCGTCTTGGAGGTTTCCTCCTTGATCCTGCGGGCCAGCTCGGTGAATGCCTCGGCCTGATACAGCGGATCCCCTCCGGTGAATGTCACGTTGCTGAATTCGTCGGACTTGACGATTTCCAGTAGTTCGTCCACTGTAGCTTCATGCCCTCCGTTGAAATCCCATGACTGCGGGTTATGACATCCCGGACAGTGATGTGCGCATCCGGCGCAATATATTGAAGTTCGGAGACCAGGGCCGTCGGCCATGGTCTCCTCCAATATGTCCAGAATCCTTATAGTCATTTTGGCTCGTATGTATAATTGCGTAACGCAGAACTTAAATTAACGTCAGTTCGACGAATTATTCTACTCAGTACCAGAGACTTCGTCGAACTGACGTTACGATTTCTTCGAAA
>CALVDR010000037.1 GCA_944326365.1 uncultured Bacteroidales bacterium
CACGGATTCGTTTTACGAATCCTCTAAAAGAGGTAGTCCTCTGAAATTCACTACGTTCTTTTCATCGAACTCACGTTTCATAACTTTTCCTCGTTTCGCCTCGGATATAGCGGAATACATTCCGCCATACCTCTCGGCTTATCACTCGGTTAGGGGGATTTCGCTCCTTCCAGTCGCGGTCACTTCGTGACTGTCAAAATGGCAGTAAGGAAGAGGTGGCAGATAATTTGTATTGTCAGAGAAGACCAATTGTATCAGGATATGAAAAAAGAGGAAAAAGATATGACACGGAAAAATATGAAGGAACAGGAGAAAGAACTCGAAAAAGAGGCTACTGACACTCCTGAAGCTGAAAAATCAGGAAATGAAGGAAAAAAGGAAGAGAATCAGACGACAGGTAAGGAATGTGACGGAGGAAAGGAATCGGAAGAAAAGATAGAATCTCTCGAAAAACAGGTTCAGGAACTGACTGACAAAATAGCAAAGGAAAAAGACTCTTACATCAGACTGATGGCGGAATTCGACAACTTCAGACGCAGGACATCCCAGGAAAAGCTCGATCTGGTAAGTGTAGCTGCCGAAGAAACCATCAAAGGACTGCTTCCGGTCCTGGATGACTGCGAAAGAGCCATGGAAGCCCTGTCCAAGTCGGATGACAATCCTGCAGCCAAAGAAGGAACCGAACTGATATACAGCAAACTTACCGGCTACCTGCAGTCAAAAGGGCTGAACAGAATCGAAGCCATGGGTGCGGAATTCGACACTGATCTGCACGAGGCCGTGGCCCAGTTCCCGGTACAGGAAGAAGACAAAAAAGGTAAGGTCTTCGATGTGGTACAGACAGGATATACCCTGAACGGAAAAGTCGTAAGATTCGCAAAAGTAGTCGTCGGAATCTAAACAGGAGGTGCAGCCATGGCTGAAAAAAGAGATTACTACGAAGTCCTCGGGGTCAGCAGGAATGCGACTGACGAGGAAATCAAGAAAGCATACAGGAAAAAAGCCATCCAGTATCATCCGGACAAGAATCCGGGGAACAAGGAGGCCGAAGAAAAATTCAAGGAAGCTGCCGAGGCTTATGATGTCCTGAGCAACAAGGATAAAAGGGCAAAATACGACCAGTTCGGACACGCAGGTCTGGACGGACAGGCCGGTCCGGACTTCAGCGGAGGTTTCGGAAACCTGAACGACATCCTGAGAGATCTCTTCGGAGGAGGTTTCGGAGGCGGATTCGGTGGTTTCGGAGGTTTCAGCGGCTTCGGAAGCGATGATTCGCAAAGGCAGCAGGGAGGCCAGAGAGTATACAAAGGCCGTGATATCCGTGTGAGAGTACAGCTGACCCTGGAAGAAATCGCCAAAGGTGCGGAAAAGGACATACAGATAGAAAGAAATGTACCGTGTCCTGACTGTAACGGCAAAGGAGCGAAAAGCAGCTCTGACATCAGGACATGCCCGTCATGCAAAGGCACGGGACAAATCAAGAGAGTGGTCAACAGTTTCTTCGGACAGACGGTCACATACTCTACCTGTCAGCAGTGCAACGGAGAGGGAAAGATAGTGACAAACCCTTGCCACACCTGCGCCGGCACCGGACTTGTCCGCAAAAAAGAAACCGTCAGGGTCAGGATTCCTGCCGGCGTGGAAGACGGGATGCAGCTCACCATGCGTGGACAGGGTCACTGCGCCAAGAACAACGGCATAAACGGAGACCTGCTCATCGTGATAAACGAGATCGAACATCCCGAGATCAAAAGGGACGGGAACAATCTGGTATACACGAAAATCATATCTGTTCCGGAAGCCGTTATGGGAGCTACGGTCGAGATTCCGTGTCTTGACGGAAAATACTCGGTAAAAGTCGAGCCAGGGACACAGTCAGGCTCTGTCATAAGGCTGAAAGGCAAGGGACTGCCGACAGTAAACGGCTACGGCACGGGAGACATGTATGTAAAACTGGTAGTCTGGATACCTAAGAAACTGAGTCGCGAAGACAAGGAACTTATGGGCAGGCTGGCTTCGAGCGAAAACTTCAAGCCGAACCCGACAAAAGAGGACAGGAACTTCTTCGACAGGCTCAGGGACATGTTCTGAGTATGACATCACGATATGATGACAATTTTTTCAAAAAAATTTGCTAAGTAAAAATTTATTTGTACTTTTGCAGTCCCAAAAACAAAGCAACCTCTTGCATCGGGTATTTGAATGTGCAACGTTGCCACAAAATTTTACAGCAATGGATTTGATTAAAATTGTAGACCAGGCATTTGCCAACGAGAAAGTGGCTACCTATCCTAAATTCAAGGCAGGTGACACCATCACTGTCACTTACAGAATCAAGGAGGGTGACAAGGAAAGACTCCAGAAGTTCAGAGGAGTAGTACTTCAGCTCAGAGGAGCGTCTCCTGCCACGAAGACATTTACCGTCAGGAAAATTTCAAGCGGTATCGGCGTAGAAAGGATTTTCCCTTTTGCTTCACCGTTCATCGATTCTATAGAATTGAACAAAGTCGGAAAAGTCCGCAGAGCAAGAATCTTCTACCTCAGAGAACTTTCAGGTAAGAAAGCAAGAATCAAGGAGAAGAAACTCGCCATCCTCAAAGAGGAAAACGCTTAAGAGAGCATATCAGGCTTCGGCCTGAAATCGGCCCCATAGCTTAACTGAATAGAGCATTTGACTACGGATCAAAAGGTTACAGGTTTGAATCCTGTTGGGGTCACAAAAAAAGACACTCTGAAATCGGAGTGTCTTTTTTTGTGCCGGAACGGATTCGGGACAGGGAAGGACAGGGAGATACCCTTTCAGTCCCCCTGCACTATCCTGATTTTGGCATAATTAAGCATCAGTATCTTCTCGCCATAATCATCAAAGGCGATCCTTGCCTTGAGTCCGGCCGCATTTCCGGATATTTCCTTTATATAGCCGAACCCGAAACGGTTGTGCTCGATGCGTTGGCCTGCTGCCAGCTGATTGATGGGAGACGGCTGGAAGTCATAGTCTCCGGTCTTGGGACTTACGACCTGGACAGGTTTGCGGAACGGTGTTACGCCTGAGGATTTCATGCCGGAAGACATCGGCTCCGATGTCCGTCGCGACGAGCCCGTATCCGGATTTCTACCGGCATATTGGCGTGAGTAGTTTGAATATTGGCGTAGGCCATCCGAATATTGGCGTGAGCCATCCGGATCTGAAGCGGCCTCCAGCGGGTTCTGAATATATTTTCTGTCTATCTCGCGGATAAAGCGGCTCGGATAGTTGGACTCGTGTTTACCGTTGCGCATCCTCGTAGAAGCGAATGTCAGCCACACGGCCTTCATGGCCCTGGTCATGGCGACATAAAACAGCCGGCGTTCTTCCTCAATATCGCTTTCAGATGCGAGAAAACCACCTGACGGGAAAAGATTTTCCTCCATTCCCACCACAAACACGTACGGGAACTCAAGGCCCTTCGATGAATGGACGGTCATCAGCGTGATCTTGTTGTCGGAATCCTCTTCATCCTCCACGTCCACGGCACTCAGAAGCGAAACATTCTCGAGAAAATCACCCAAAGTGACCACAGGCAGATCCTGAGCCGAAATCTCGACATCGTCCGTAGCGTCAGCCAGCATCTCCTCGAAATATTCGTTCTTGCGCTCTTCCACAAAAGTCTTCACGCTGTTTACAAGTTCCTCCACGTTTGCAGCCTTGGACTGCCCTTCTATGCTGGTATCGCTCTTGTACAGACCCAGAATTCCGGACTCCACCGCAATGGAGACTGCCAGATCACCTGCATCCTCCTTTTCCATTCTGGACGCAAAAACGGCAATCATACCGCAAAAGGCCCTGAGTTTGTCCACTGCGGCACCTTTCAGTCCGAAACTGTCCAGATCATCTGAAAAGACGGTGCGGAAAAGCGTCGTTCCCCTGTCCAGTGCAGCAGCCGAAAGAGCGGCGAGGGAGGTATTGCCTATACCTCTGGCCGGTTTGTTCACTATCCTCTTGAACGATTCGTCATCATCGATATTGGACGCCAGCTTGAAATAAGCCATCAGGTCCTTCACCTCCGCCCTGTCGAAAAAGGAGTTGCCGGAATAGATCCGGTAAGGGAGATTCCTGCGTCTGAGAGCTTCTTCAAGAGCCCTGGACTGGGAATTCGTTCTGTAAAGTATGGCAAAATCCCTGTATGACGCAGATTCGGAATGAATTCTGGACAATATTTCACCGGCGACAAGTATCGCCTCCTCCTGTTCCGTATATGCGCTGATCAGCTTGATTTTGTCTCCTTCCTCCCCTCCTGACCAGCATTTCTTCGGAATTCTCGCCGAATTCCTGGCTATCAGTGAGTTGGCAGCTTCCACTATGGTTCTGGTAGAGCGGTAATTCCTCTCCAGGCGGAACACGTTGCAGTCAGGATAGTCTTTCTTGAAATTCAGGATGTTCTCTATCTTGGCCCCTCTGAATGCATATATGGACTGGGAATCGTCTCCGACCACGCATATGTTCCGGTGTCCTGCGCTGAGTTTCTTCAGGATAAGGTACTGCGAAAAGTTCGTGTCCTGATACTCGTCCACCATGATATACAGGAACCTGTCAGCAATGGCATCCAGAGCCTGCGGACAGTCTCTGAGCAATATGTTCATATTCAGCAGGATGTCATCGAAATCCATGACGTTGGACTGCTTGCACTTCCGTGCATAGAGTCTGTATATCTCGCTGATTTTCGGCTTTTTCGCCGCCGCATCGTTCTGGATGGCCTGCGTATTTCTGGCATAAGCATCGGCAGTGACAAGATTGTTCTTCGCCATGGATATGCGGCTGAGCACATCCTTCGGCTTGTATACCTTCTCGTCAAGCTGGAGCTCTTTCAGACATGTCTTTATGGCACTCGTGGAATCACTCGTGTCGTATATGGTAAAGTCCTTCTTGTAGCCGAGGTTCTCGGCGAATTCCCTGAGAAACCTGATGAAAACGGAATGGAATGTTCCCATATACAGCCTGCGGGCAGGCTTCTCGCCCACCATCAGAGCTATCCTTTCCTTCATCTCGGAGGCTGCCTTCTTCGTGAAAGTCAACGCCAGGATCTTCTCCGGAGGACAGCCTGTATCAAGGATATGGGCTATCCTGCTGGTCAGAACCCTCGTCTTTCCGGACCCTGCTCCGGCCACTATGAGCACCGGCCCATTTATGCAACGTACCGCCTTCTCCTGCTCATCATTTAACCCTTCGAAAATAGTACTGATTTTGTTTTCCATAATGGCGCGAAATTACGAAAAATTTGAGTATCTTCGCGACGGTTTTCTGAAAAACGCAAAAACGGTTTATATAATGTCTAACATCATCGAATTGAAAAGAGGGCTGAACATCCCGATATCGGGAACTGCAGCCCAGAAGGCAAAGAAGGTGGTAATTCCTGACGTTGTGGCTGTAAAACCTACCGATTTCAGAGGTCTCATCCCGAAACTTCTGGTCAGAGAAGGAGATACAGTGCTCGCCGGTTCACCTGTATTTGCCGACAAACTGTCTCCAGAGATTCTTTTCACTTCTCCTGTAAGCGGAACTGTCACCGAGATAGTGCGCGGAGAGAAAAGGAAACTGCTGGAAATCCGCATCAAGGCGGACAAGGATCAGAAGTATGAGGATTTCGGTACTGAAAAAACAGCTTCACTGGATGGTGACCAGATCAAGGAGCGTCTTCTCAAAAGCGGACTGTGGCCGGCTCTTGTCCAGAGACCTTACGGCATCGTGGCCAAGCCGTCCGACAAGCCGAAGGACATCTTCATTTCCGCCTTCTCCACAGCTCCTCTCGCAGCCAATCCGGAATTTGCCCTGAGGGATGACCTGAACGACATCCAGACTGGTATAAATGCACTGTGCAAGCTGACAAAAGGCAGGGTGCATGTGTCATTCAACAGGGAAAACTATTCAGGTACACCGTTCCACAAACTGGAGAATATCGTTCCGCATATTTTCGGAGGCAAGCATCCGGCCGGAAACGTAGGCGTACAGATAAGCCATGTCTCCCCTATCGTCAAAGGAGATGTCGTATGGACAGTCTCACTGATGATGACAGCAGCCATCGGAAAACTTTTCAATACCGGAAAATACGATGTCAGCAGGATGGTGGCAGTCACCGGGCCGAAGGCCGTGGACCCTTCTTATGTGAAAGGAATCGCAGGCATGTCCATGAAAGACATAGCGGAATACTACGACAATTCGAATGATGACATCCGTTTCATAAGCGGAGATGTGCTTACCGGCACAAATATAGGCAAGGATGGCTTCCTCGGATTTTTCGACAATCAGGTAACTCTCATCAAGGAAGGCACGGAATGCGAAATCCTCGGATGGGCAAAGCCATTCAGGACCGGCCAGTTCAGCGCTTCCAAAGCCTACTTCTCATGGCTTACTCCGAAAAAGGAATACGACATGGACACGAATACACACGGGGAACCGCGCGCTTTCGTACTCTCAAGCGTCTATTCCAAGGTTCTCCCTATGGACATCTTCCCGGTATATCTGCTCAAGGCGTGTCTGGCGAACGATATCGACAAGATGGAGAAATTCGGTATCTATGAAGTCATTGAAGAAGATCTCGCTCTCTGCGAGTTCGTCTGCCCGTCGAAGATCGGCATCCAATCCATACTCAGCGACGGCATTAACCTCATGTTGAAAGAAATGGCTTAAACTCTGGAGGTATGAACGGATTAGTCAAATTTATGCATAAAATAAAGCCGACCTTCAGCGAAGGCGGCAAACTGAGTTTCCTTCACTCGACTTTCGAAGCTTTCGAATCTTTTCTCTACGTTCCCGGTACCGTAACGGCAAAAGGGACTCATGTGAAGGATGCTGTAGACCTGAAAAGGGTCATGATCATAGTAGTGCTCGCCCTTGTTCCGAGCCTTCTTTTCGGTATCTGGAATACCGGCTACCAGCACAATGAAGCATTCGGTCTGGGATGGGGATTCTGGCAGATGGTTTGGTACGGATTCCTGCGTATACTCCCGCTCTATCTGGTATCATACATAGTAGGTCTCGGCATCGAGTTCATATCAGCCCAGCTCAGAGGGCATCAGGTGAATGAAGGCTACCTCGTCACCGGAATGCTGATACCTCTCATCGTTCCCGTGGACGTTCCTCTCTGGATGCTTGCCATCGCAGTCGCCTTCGCGGTGATCATCGGCAAGGAAATTTTCGGCGGTACCGGAATGAACATATGGAACCCGGCACTTCTCTGCCGTGCATTCCTGTTCTTCTCCTATCCGAGCAAAATGTCAGGAGACACCATATGGACAGGCGGCCTCACCAAATATCTCGCCGACGGCTCGGCTTATGCCTGCGGCAATGGCGTGGTGGACGGATTTTCAGGAGCCACCCCGCTGGTACATGCAGGCCAGGGCATTCAGGGACTTGAAAGCGCAGGCATCTCGTTCATGGATCTTTTCATAGGAAACATCGGAGGTGCAGTCGGAGAGACTTCAGTCATAGCCATTCTCCTGGGTGCAATACTGCTCATCTGGACAGGAGTTGCAAGCTGGAAGATCATGCTGTCTTCAGTCATCGGAGCACTTGCCATAGGCTTCCTCGCGAACGCTCTCGGGACTACGCCGTATCTGCAGCTCCCTGCATGGTATCATCTGGTTCTCGGCGGATTCGCATTCGGTACGGTCTTCATGGCAACAGACCCCGTCACTTCAGCGCAGACAGAGACCGGAAAATGGATATACGGTTTCCTGGTAGGAGCGTTGACGGTAACGGTAAGGCTGTTCAATCCGGGATACATGGAAGGCATGATGCTCGCCATCCTGCTCATGAACACCTTCGCACCTCTCATTGACCACTATGTGGTAGAGGCATCACTGAAAAGGAAAGCCAAAAAAGTGAAAATCGCTTAAATTATCAAGGTATGAATACTAACGGTAATACATATACAGTCATATACTCGACCATCCTCGTGGTTCTGGTCGCTGCGATTCTGGCTTTTGTGGCTATGAGTCTGCAGGGAAAACAGAACGAGAATGTCAAGCTCGAGACCATAAGCAAGCTTCTCGGAGCCGCTTCCCAGGCAGACGAATCCCTGGTAATGGACGAGAATGCCGATGTGCTCGCTCTCTATGCAGAAAAGATCGAAGACGCATTCTACGTGAATGGTCTCGGTGAGAAAGTCGGCCAGATGAACACCGGAAAGGAAAATGTCAAGGACATTCAGGTGACTACGACTTCCGATCTGAAAAAACAGAATGACATCATAAAGAAAATCGAAGACGGACAGGGCGATCTCGCATCCACACTGGCCATGCCGGTATACGTCTTCGACATAAACGGCAATGACGTGACTGTCATCCCATGCTACGGAGCAGGCCTCTGGGGTCCTATCTGGGGGTATCTCGCCATCAATGCCGACGGCAAGACCATCGACGGGGCAGTTTTCGACCACAAGGGAGAAACTCCGGGACTCGGGGCCAAGATAGCTGACGCTCCTTTCTACAATGCTTTCCACGGAAAGACATTAAACCTGGACGGCGATGAGGTATTCACAGTGGCGAAAGCCAGTGCCATCACAGAACCGGATCACAGCGTGGATGCCATAAGCGGAGCCACCATCACTTCACAGGCTCTCGGTAAGAGCATCAATCTGTGGGCAAAATACTACAGACCGTATCTGGCAGGGGCGGCAGCTGCTCACCAGGCTGGAACTGCAGCCGTTTCTGACAGCACTGTGACCTGCTGTGCACCCGCAGACTCTGTAAAGACGGCAGGGACTGCAGAAGTCAAAGTAAACGTGGAGGAATAGGAAATGAGTGATATCAATTATAAAGAAGTATTGTTGAAGCCGATATTCAAGGGCAACCCTGTCACGGTGCTCGTCCTCGGTATCTGTTCTTCACTGGCAGTGACTGTCCAGATGGAGGGAGCCTGCGTGATGGCCCTGTCCGTGATCATAGTCACCGGCCTTTCGAGTTTCGTAGCTTCGATCCTGAGAAATACAATTCCTAACCGTATCAGGATCATCGTCCAGCTGGTAGTGGTCTCACTGATGGTGATTCTCGTCGACCAGATTCTGAAGGCATACGCATACAGCGTGAGCAAGACTCTGTCCGTATATGTCGGACTGATCATCACGAACTGTATCGTGATGGGCCGTATCGAGGCTTTTGCCCTCGGCAACAAGCCTATCCCGTCACTGCTTGACGGGCTCGCCAACGGCGCCGGATACGGCCTCATCCTCGTGGTAGTGGCATTCTTCCGTGAGATACTCGGCTCGGGCACACTGTTCGGCATGAGGATCATTCCTCAGTCCTTCTACGATGCAGGCTACATGGACAACGGTCTCATCATCCTGCCTCCTATGGCGCTGATACTCCTCGGCATCATCGTATGGATCCAGAGAAGCATTCAGAAAGACCTTCAGGAAAAATAACATCAAACTCGAATCGAAATGGAATATTTAAGCTTGTTTGTAAAGTCAATTTTCGTTGACAACATGATATTCGCCTACTTTCTCGGTATGTGTTCATACCTGGCGGTATCAAAAAGTGTGAAAACGGCTACCGGTTTGGGTATTGCTGTTGTATTCGTCCTCCTGGTCACACTTCCCATAAACTATCTGCTGAACGAATTCGTCCTGAAACCCGGGGCGCTTTCAAGATGGCTCGGAGACTCGTTCGCAAACATTGACCTGAGCTTCCTGAGTTTCATAGTCTTCATCGCCGTAGTGGCGGCATTCACCCAGATTGTGGAAATGGTGGTCGAGAAGTTCGCGCCGACCCTGTACTCGCAGCTCGGTATTTTCCTCCCGCTGATAGCAGTGAACTGCGCTATCCTCGGAGGCTCGCTCTTCATGCAGGAAAGAGACTTCGTGAACGTGGGAGAAGCTACTGTATACGCGCTCGGTTCAGGTATCGGCTGGTTCCTGGCCATAGTGACACTGGCTGCCATCAGGGAAAAGATGGAATATTCGAATGTCCCTGCAGCTCTCAAAGGTCTCGGAATCACATTCATCACTGTAGGACTCATGGCGATATCATTCATGACCTTCATGGGTATCCAGCTTTAATTCAGGAGATTATAAGAAATGGAAAATTTAGTTCCTACCATAATCATCGCGGTGATAGCAATAGTTGTTGTCACCCTCATCCTGGTGGCTCTGCTTCTGTATGTGAAGATCAAGCTTACGCCATCCGGAAAGGTTACCATCAGCATCAATGACGGACAGAAAGAGGTGGAAGTGACCCCGGGCGGCTCTCTTCTGGCTACTCTCGCAGAGCAGAAGATATTCCTCCCGTCAGCCTGCGGCGGAAAAGGCAGCTGCGGACAGTGCAAATGCCGTGTAGTGGAAGGCGGCGGCACCATACTTCCTACCGAAGTCGGATTCTTCAGCAGGAAACAGATTCTCGACCACTGGAGACTGGGATGTCAGGTAAAGGTGAAGGAAAATCTGAAAATCGTCGTACCTGAATCTGCCCTGAGCGTCAGGAAATGGGAATGCGAAGTCATATCGAATCACAATGTAGCTACATTCATCAAGGAATTCGTGGTAAAGCTTCCTGAGGGAGAACATCTGCATTTCCGTTCAGGCGGATATATCCAGGTGGACGTGCCTGCAGTGACAGTCGACTACAAGAACATCGATGTGGACGAGCAGTATCGCGAAGACTGGGAAAAGATGGGCGCATTCGATCTCAAAATGGTGAATACCACCCCTACCCTGCGCGCCTACTCGATGGCCTGCTACCCTGCAGAAGGCGATATCATCAAACTGAATGTCAGGATAGCCACTCCGCCTGTAGACCGCGCAACCAGGAAATTCCTTCCGGTAAACCCTGGAGTATGTTCATCTTACATCTTCTCACTGAAACCGGGAGACAAGGTGACCATCTCAGGCCCATACGGAGAATTCTTCCTGCCGGACAATCTTCCTGCCGACCAGGAACTGATCTTCATAGGAGGCGGTGCCGGTATGGCTCCGATGAGAAGCCACATCATGCATCTGTTCAAGACAGAAAAGACTACCAGAAAGGTAAACTTCTTCTATGGAGCAAGAAGCCTGAAGGAGGCATTCTATCTGGAGGACTACCACGAACTCGAAAAAGAGTTCCCGAACTTCAAGTTCCATCTTGCACTCGACAGACCTGATCCTGCAGCAGATGCTGCCGGAGTCGCCTATACAGCAGGATTCGTGCATACAGTGCTTTACGAGACGTATCTCAAACAGCATGAGGCACCGGAAGATGCTCTTTACCTGATGTGCGGACCTCCTATGATGTCTTCATCAGTGGTAAGCCTGCTTGACAGTCTCGGCGTACCGCCGGAGAACATTCTCTACGATAACTTCGGCGCCTGATTTCCGACTGGAAACAGAGTCAGAAAGACGTTTGAGGGTGACCAAAAAGGGATTTTTGGTCACCCTCAAACGTCTTTCTTCGAAACCATTGACGAACCGAGAGTAATCGTACTTGTACGAATTACCGAGGTGAGGATAATGGAAAAACGAAGCAAAGTCATCTTTCTATCACATACCTGAGCAGAAGTTTCCTGATATGATCCGAGAAAACCTTGGCAGTATCCGTCGTAGCCTCAAGCATTTCAGCAATATTTTTCGATTTCATCAACTCAATGGCATCCGTCTGGTTCTGGAAAATATATCCCACATACTCCTCGTAGGTATCATCTGCAGCATGTTCAAGTTCAGTGATCCGGTCACACTGAATGGTCATCTCTGAAAACTTCTTCCTCATCTCATCCATACCGGTCACGATGGTAGACATGGCATCAGCCTCAGCGCAGATATACTCGGCAAGCTCAACCAGCTGGATATCTATCTTACGCGGCATGTATATAAGGACAGCTTTCGCCGAATCATTGATATTGTCCAGAATATTGTCGATATTCATCGCTACAGTCTGCAAATCAGAGGTGTGCAGGATAGAGACATACTTGTCATTCAGCTGTTCATAGAATTCCGTAAGCATTGCATCGCCCTGGATTTCGCACATCTTGACTTCCTTCTCCAGACGTTTGCGTTCTGAAATGTCCTCTGTTCTCATCATCTGAAGCAAGGCCTTCGATGCCTGTCTGATATACGCCACCTGCTGTGAAAATATCGGCTGGAAATGTGTCCGCGGAGAGATCAGTCTCCTGAATCGTCTTAAAAAGGTCATGATAATTACTTCTGCTATGACCAAATGTAAAAAATATTTTTAACAAATCAGTAAAATTGACATAAAAAGGGGAATAATTCTTAAAAAAAGATAAAAATCCTCTTAAAAAAAGGAAATTTCAGATTTTTCTTTTTTTTGTACTCTCATTCAAAGGCTTACGGTAGATTTGCGGAAAACAACGGAAAAATGGAAACTCCTCATCTGCATAAACCGGAAAATAAAGGCCGGACCCACTCTTTATCTTTCTTCTGCCATTCGGCAAATGCCTTGCTTTTACTACTTCCGGCCTTTATTGTCATAATATGCTGCACCGGCAGGAACCAGTCGCAGGATATTCTTCTCCCTGAAACTGACGTCTGCATGAAACTGCATGTAAAAGCGGAACATGCACAGACCGCGACAGCATTCAAGGGAAATAATATGGACATATTCATATTCAATGATGATGCCCTGAGGAAAATAGATTCATACCAGAGAACGGATGCCGGTGACGGCATGACCGTGGACGCCGCGTCCAGAAAAGGACCGAAAATAGTGACCGCAATCGTGAATCCCCAGGCAGAGTCATACGAATGGAACAGCATATCATCCTTCGAAAGTGTTGCAGGCCTGTATGCAGACCTCCGGATGGAAGATCCTGACTCCCCGCTTATGAGTGGAATGATGCACATCATGGCTGACGATGACAGTGAATACTGCATGCACGTGGAACCCGTATTGTCTGAAATTTATGTAAGATCCATAAAATGCGATTTCAGCGGAAGGCCATACAGTCATGCCGTGATGGAAAACGCATGTGCCTACCTGAGCAATATCAACTCATTGGCTACTGTCATTTCAGACGGAGACTTCACGCCGGCAGCTCCGGTAAACACGGACGGATATCCTTATGAATCCATGAACAGCATGCTGCATCCGGGAATGGTATATGCAGAGTTCGGCACTGACATAGGTCATGATGTCCTGAAGCCGGAAATAAGGCTCTACTGCTACCCGAACAGCAGTGAAGAAGACACAGCAGGGACTCCGTTCACAAGGCTTGTCATTGCAGGAGACATAGAGGGCAACAGGTATTATTATCCCATCGACATAAACAACGGCGAGTTCGTCATGGAGACCGGACATTCGGGGATAGGCAGGAACTGCCGCTATGTTTTCGATATAGTTATCAGGCAGACAGGAGTGACAGATCCTTCCATCCCCGTATCAGGGGAGACTGTCGTGATAAACGGAATGATAGAACCCTGGAACGTGCTTCCGGAGACTGAAATCGGATTCTGAACAAAACTGAACGCACTATGAACGGAACAAAAGCATTTATCCTGACTGTATTTCCGGTCATCTTAAGTCTTTTCTCGTGTTCGGAAACAGACCATGTCACATTTCCGGACAGCCGGGAAACGACGGTCTCTTTCAAATTCGGCATTTCACCGCATACACGGGCCATGGATCCTGACGAAATGAAAATATCCGATATCAGCATCTTCATATTCAACGAGTACGGAATACTTGAAAGCCGGACTTACATCAGCGGACTGTCTGAAAGGGAAATATCCGGAGAAGTCCGCTGGGAAGCAGATCTCGTCAGAAACGGGAAATACTCCGTTTACGCCTGCGCGAACTTCGGATATGAATTGAATGCCGGCAGTATTGACGAACTGAAAAGCCTGAGATATCACTTGGCCTATCCTGATGACTATTCATTAGGAATGCCCATGAGCGGCTGTATGGAGAATGTCACAGTCTCAGATGAGGAAATAAGTGTTCCTCTCGAAAGGCTGATGGCAAAAATTTCCGTAAAAGTAGACCGGAGCAGGCTTGATGAAGATGTAGAATTCCTGATACACAGCATACAGGTCGAAGGGTGTCCGCGTTCTGTCTACCCCTTCAGCAGAAACCACATCCGCGACCCCTTCGACTTTTTCCCTTCAGGATTCCTGAGAGAAGACTACGAGACTGACATACTGAATACCGAAAATACGGACGGCACCAGCGGTGAGGTCATCCTCTACATGCTTGAAAACATGCAGGGTGATCTGCTGCCGGGAAACACGGATGAGACGGGAAAGGTACTTCCGGAAAATAACCCGGCCAGAGATTTCTGTTCATATATAGAAGTGAAGGCGGACTACGTTTCCTCCTCCGGATATTCAAAGCCTGGAGAATATCTGATTTACAGATTTTACCCAGGCGAGAATCCGTCAAACTTCGACATTTGCCGGAACTCCTCGTATTCCATATGCATCACACCTGTCGGGTCCGGACTGAACGGAACGGAATGGCGTATAGACAAGTCCGGTCTGGACATTTCGGGACAGATTCTGGAACTGTCATATTCGGACCTGGATCTCACATACATAGGTGAACAAGTCCGGATACAGGCATTCCTGACACCGGACTATGCTTCACCCTCCGGTCTGACATGGGAAAGCGACGACATTTCCGTGGCTACCGTATCGGATGACGGAATGGTCACTGCCTGCGGAGAAGGTACATGTACAGTCAGATGCAGTATTGCAGACGGGAGCGGAACCTCTTCCGAATGCCGCGTAAGAGTAGAGTTTATGCCATACTATCTGAAAGTATATCCCGGGCAGTTCATCAGATGCAGGAAGGGGGATGTCCTCCGTTTCGAATGTGACTATTTCCCAGAAGAAACCGTTTTCGACATAGGAACCGAAGAACTGGAGTATGACAGAAAGCGAGGAATTTATGACTATCTCATCAGCGAAGACGGAAAAAGCGTGACCATATATACGAAAGCAAAGGGAAGCGGACTGCTTTACATGGAAGCGGGATATCCGATAAATGATGCTGAAATGGTAGTTCTGGTTATCGACTGATACCGTCAGGCATGATTTCCCTATCGGATCACTCCAGAATGATATCCGTGATACGTCCGGCAGCTCCGGCACTGTCCTGGCAATACTCTTCGTTGATCTTTTCTGTCTGCTCAAGCAGAGACGTATTGCCATGGTATCTGGTGAACCAGTCATGAATGTCTTTCTCGTCAGAAACAGAGACAGCTGTACCGAGCCGCATCAGATCAATGAACTGCTTGTTCTTGTCATAATACGGTCCCATAGCTACAGGAATGCCGTATACGGCAGCTTCCATGACGCTGTGCGGCAGATTCCCGAAACCTCCGCCTATCAGGGCGCACCACCCGTAGCGGTACAGGCGGGAGAGGATGCCGATCTTGTTCACGACCATGACCTGCGCTTTCCGGACAGTCTCTTCGATGCCGGCCCTTGCGTTGCCCGGCATTCCTGATGAAAAGATATATTCTACATCAGAGTACAGGACAGCTCCATATGGAGCGGAATCCACAATATGTCTTATTTCAGCCTCGTCAGGCTTATACGGTACAAACAGGAATTTGTCCTGAGGATAATCTTTCAGCAATGATATGAACAGTCCGTTTTCCCTCTCACCCGAGCTTCCTGCAACAGCGGCTTTCCTTCCCCCTGCCCATGTTTCCACGATTCTGTCATGCCAGTCTTCAGCTGCGATCTTCATCACCCTGTCAATACGGGCGTCTCCTGTCACTTCGACATTCCGGCAGCCGAATTCCAGAAGCGCAGACTCTGTTTTCCTGTCCTTCACCATCACGCACTTGTAGACAGTCTTCAACACTCTGCGGTAAGGCCATCCATACCATTTCAGATACGGAGAATCCTTCGATGCCAGAAGAGACATGATATAGGTATCGACATGATTACGCTTGAGCCGGCCAAGATAATTGAACCAGAACTCCCCTTTTGTGAAGACAGCCTTTGACGGACGTACTATCCTTACGAATCTTCTGGCATTGAACCATGTGTCGAGAGGGAGACAGAACACCCAGTCGGCTGTTTTCCAGTTTTTTCTGTGGGTGTAGCCTGTCGGCGAGAAAATGGTCAGCAGGATTTTCCTCTCCGGGAAACGTCTCCGGATTTCTTCCATGACAGGGCGAGCTTCTTCAAACTCGCCCATCGAGGCCACATGGAACCATATGATGTCATCATATCCTTTTACGGCAGCCTCTATCCTGGAAAACAGTTTCTTCCGGCCGTCGACGAAGAGACGGATTTTTTCGTTCCACAGCGCCGCCACCTTGAGCGCCAGCGATACCATCCAGATCAGTAAAGTGTACATGATAACATTCCTTATTTAAGATATTTTGCAGTATATGTGTTGCCTGATTTCATCAGGTCTTCCGGAGTACCTTCAAAGACTACCCTGCCGCCGCCGTCACCGGCTTCGGGGCCCAGATCTATCACCCAGTCAGCGGCCTTGATGACATCCGGATTGTGCTCCACCACCACTATCGAATGGCCTTTCGAAAGCAGGGCGTCAAACGATTTGAGAAGCTTCTCCACATCATAGAAATGCAGGCCCGTAGTAGGCTCGTCGAATATGAAAAGGATGTGCTGGTCCCTGTTTCTGGACATGGAATCATTCATCGAAAGGAAGTATGCCAGTTTTATCCTCTGGCTCTCTCCCCCGCTGAGAGTACTGCTGCTCTGGCCGAGCTTGATATAGGACAGGCCGACATCCATCAGAGGCTGCAGCCTTTCCGCTATTTTCTTTACGGCCGGCTCAGGCTGGGCCGAGAAAAAATCCACCGCCTCTTCCACGCTCATGTTCAGAATATCATCTATGTTCTTTCCCTTGTATCGGACTTCCAGTATATCAGGCTTGAAACGCTTTCCTCCACAAGCCTCGCAAACCATGGTCACATCGGCCATGAACTGCATTTCTATCTTCACGAAACCTTCTCCCTGGCATTCCGGACAACGGCCTCCGTCGATATTGAAAGAAAAGTGTGAAGGTGTATATCCGTTTATTTTCGCGTATTGCTGCTCGGAGAGCAGTTTCCTGATATCATCGTAAACTTTCAGATAAGTGACGGCATTGGAGCGTGAGCTCTTGCCTATCGGGTTCTGGTCGACATACTCCACCTGGCTGATACGGTCGAGGTTTCCTGAAAGCTTGCGGAAAGTGCCTGGAGCAGAGCCGGTATGGTTTATATGCCGGAACAGTGCCGGGTACAGGATATCGCCGACGAGCGAGGACTTTCCGCTTCCGCTGACACCTGTGACCACAGTCAGTACACCCAACGGAAATTTCACATCGATATCTTTCAGATTATGCTCCATGGCGCCTTCCACCTGAATCGAATATACCGGAGTCCGTTTTTCCCTGACATATCTGGATCTCTGTCCGGAAAGATACTGCAGAGTCAGCGACCTGTCTATCTGCTCCTGGCTGATCTGCGGACCGAGCCGGCCTTCGAAGACTATCTGTCCTCCGTTCACTCCGGCTTTCGGACCGATATCTATGAGCAGATCCGCCGCCCTCATGATCTCTTCGTCATGTTCTACCACAACCACGGTATTCCCTATGTCCCGAAGCTTTCTCAGCACCGATATGAGCCTGTCCGTGTCGCGCGGGTGCAGGCCTATGCTCGGCTCGTCCAGTATATACATCGACCCTACCAGGGAACTGCCCAGAGCCGTCACCAGGTTTATCCTCTGGCTTTCGCCTCCGGACAATGTGTTCGAAGTCCTGTTCAGCGTCAGATAAGACAGTCCGACATCCCTGATATACTGCAAACGCGACATTATCTCATCTACAGCCTTCGACACGACCGTCTTCTCATAGTCCGTCAGTTCAAGACGTGAGAAGAAATCATACAGCTGGTCTACGTTCATGCACAGCAACTCATGGATATTCTTGCCTCCGACTTTCACATACAGGGCATCCTTCCTGAGCCTGCTGCCTCCGCATGTACGGCAGACAGTCCTGCCTGAATATCGGCTGAGCATGTACTTGTACTGTATCTTGTACTTGTTCGACTCGACCCATTTGAAGAATTCGTTCAGACCGATGATGGATTCCTCCTCTGTGTCTGCCTTGAACCCGTTCCAGACCAGATTCTTCTCTTCCTCCGAAAGATTGCAGTATGGTTCGAACACTGGCAGGGAATGCTTGTAAGCGTTCTTGACCATCTGATCCTTGAACCAGCTCATCTTCTCCCCTCTCCAGCATGCTATGGCCCCGTCATAAATGCTCTTGCTCTTGTCCGGAACGACAAGATCCTCGCTGATACCGATGATCTGGCCCAGACCGCCACAGTCCGGACATGCCCCGAGAGGACTGTTGAAGCTGAACATATACTCATCCGGCTCCTGGAATGTCATCCCGTCAGCCTCGAACCGGCTCACAAACTGCCGCAGCTCAGCATCATCAGCCTTGACATACAGAATGCCATCCCCTTTTTCGAATGCTGTGGCAACGGATGAACGCAGCCTCGTATCCAGATCCGACTTCACTGCATCGGACATCTGTCCGGAGTCATCACCGGGCATTTTCAGCCTGTCCACCAGAAGGTACAGTTCTTCCGGATAGTCACCGCTCTCCGCCCGCTGCATCATTTCCTCTATCCTGATGACCTGTCCGCCCGAATAGAATCTCGAATACCCTTCCTCCTTCAGAGCCAGCATCAGCTCGACCTTATCCTCCCTTTCATTCCACTTCAGGTCGGACAATATATATAATGTATGCGGATGCGAGGAAAAAATATACTCAAGAACATCATTCGCCGTATGGCATTTCACCTCGACACCTGAGACAGGCGAATACGTGCGGCCTATTCTTGCGAATATGATTCTAAGATAATCATAGATTTCAGTACTGGTGGCCACCGTGGAACGGGGATTCCTGGTATTCACTTTCTGCTCGATGGCAATGGCAGGAGGTATCCCCTCGATCTGTTCGACATCAGGCTTCACCATCCTGCCCAGAAACTGTCTGGCATAAGACGAGAGACTTTCGGCAAAACGTCTCTGCCCCTCGGCAAACAATGTGTCGAACGCCAGAGATGACTTTCCGGACCCGGAAATACCCGTAATGACAACAAACTTTCCGCGCGGAATCTCCACCGTCACGTTCTTCAGGTTATTCACCCTGGCTCCCTTTATCAGTATGTTACCTTCTTCACGCATATTCTCTCATGAAATCTATGCCAAATATAATGTTTTTCGGACATTCTGACACACCGGAACGGACAATTTGGCAAGTCCGGATGACATATTTTCCAATTTTCCATGTTTTGGGGCATGATTTGGCTCCGGCACGGCGATTGATATTATCACAGCCGTACTTGAAAAAGTACAAAGGGCTGACGCCCTGAGAATTATATTTAGAACAATTTAAAATTATAGGAGATAAGACTATGGTACCTGTTAGAAGAAACCAGACTTGGTTGCCTGACATTTTCAATGATTTCTTTGATAACGACTGGATGGTCAGAACAAATGCGACAGCACCTGCCATCAACGTATTGGAAAACGAGAACAGCTATGAAATAGAAGTCGCTGCCCCGGGTATGAAGAAGGAAGACTTCAAAGTCCACATCGATGAGAACGGTAATCTGGCCATCGAGATGGAAAAGAAGGTCGACGAGAAGGATGAGAAGAAGAACGGACACTATCTGCGCCGCGAATTCTCTTACAGCAAATTCCAGCAGACTATGGTTCTGCCTGACGATGTCCAGAGAGACAAGATCAGCGCGAAAGTCGAGCACGGAGTTCTGAACGTAATCATCCCTAAGGTCGAGAAAGCAAAACCTGAGGACAACAAGAGAGTGATAAATATCGAATAACTGCCACTCATAAATCCTGAAAGGAAACTGTTCCGGAGAGATTTGAAATCTGCCGGGACAGTTTTCTTTTTTATGGATGCCTGATTTTTATATAATTTTTCAAAAAAAATTTGGAGGGTCAGAAATTTTATCTATCTTTGCATCCGCAATCAGGGAAAACACCTCTGAAAGCGCTGACAAGTTCTTTAAAACGGTGCGGTAGTTCAGCTGGTTAGAATACCGGCCTGTCACGCCGGGGGTCGCGGGTTCGAGTCCCGTCCGCACCGCAATAAACATTGGAAATCAATGCTTTACAAACTAAACACCCGATTTTACACCCAATAATGTAAAGTTGGGTGTTTGCTTGTTAATGATTTGGCATTATTGCTTCATT
>CALVDR010000038.1 GCA_944326365.1 uncultured Bacteroidales bacterium
AATTTCCCGTCGGCGGACCACTCCATACGCACAAGACGCGGAGTCAGGACAGTGAAACGGGCGTTCCCGAAAACGACCGTAGCCTCCGAAGAAGCTGCCGGGTCGGCGGCTTCATGCACGGTCTGACCGTCTGTCCTGTCCGATGCTGATCCGGCGGACAGCATGACAGGGAACAGCGAAAGTGCCGAAGCCAGAAGTATTGAATTTATTTTCCCCATGATAGTTATTTACCTTTCATTATCAGTGATGAAGACATCGCGTACGGCTTCGAGATAGCCGAACCCGTTCAGCCTGTCAGGCAAAAGGTAGCTTCCCTCTATCCATTCGTTCCAGGCATTGACAAACACCATTTCAGGCTGCTCCGGGTGAGCGTCGGCATAGTCTTTCGCCACTTCGAGGAATGAACCGAACGAGACAGGGGTATTGTGGAATCTCGTGACATCCGCAGCTCCCTTCGCCGGGAATCTCGGAGTATCGTCCCAGCCGATGGAAACGGTCGGGAATACGGGAATATCGAAGGCATTGTCCCATTGGTTCCTTATCTCAATGGCTTCTGCACCGTGTCTGAGATAGTCCGGATCGAAGCCTCCCATGTTGTAGAAGGCAATGCTGTTTATGCCCAGGCCATCGACCAGTCCGGTCAGTTTCAGGATCTCCTCATCCGAAAGATGGTATCCTCCTCCAGGATTCATCTGGAAATGTATTCCGTCGAATCCGGCCATGACAGCCTCATTCCGGAAATAGTCCAAAGCCTTGGCCGTCTCCTCGATGCTGCCGAAACTCTTCACGAGCTGGTCATAATCGAATATCGCCATCACAGGGCAATTGTCGAATTTCAGATAGTTCGGCTGGACGAAGTACTGGTTTATGATTCTGGACACGATTTTCCTGAAATCGTTCCAGTCCACCACCGGAGAAAACAGGATGGAGTCGTCATCCCCGTATCTGCGGCAGTTCCAGTAGTTTTTGGCTACGGTATGGTTCGCCCACATGATATAGAAGTTCATCTTGTCACGGTTCCTCGCCTTCAGGAAACCGTCGTTCAGGGCGCTTTCGAGATAAGGTCCGTTCATGAACCAGTACCAGTCATAGACAAAGGTGTTCACCCCGTGTGAGACTGCTGCATCTATCCAGCGCTCCACTACGGCAGGGTCGTTGTCCGGTTCATAGCCCCAGAGAGGCTGTTTGGGCTGATAGTGTCCTTCAAAACGCGGGTCGCCCTGTTTTATCACTTCCCACTCTCCGGTACCTTCTCCCCACAGGTATTTGCGGGCCAGACTGTCATCGTGGCATGAAGGCCATACGTAAGCGGCGACTATATATCCGTTTGTGGTCCTGATACCGGGTTTTTCCGGTCCGGCAGTGCAGGATACTGCAAGCAGGACGGCGATTATGGCAGCCGGCAGGATTTTCATCATATTTTTCATTTTTCAAAACTTGTATTGGACCCCGTGCAGTTTACTTGTCGTGAAAGACAGAATAAATGCTGCACGGGATACTTAATTCATTCCTGAGGCGTATAATAGAAGAAATGCAGTTCCCCGAAGGAAATCCTGTACAGCTGGTCAGGATTCCAGGTCTCGGTGATGACAAGCCTGACATAGCGGACAGGAGAATCCGATAACTCGTTGACAGGGAATTCCGCTCCTGCTTCGGCAGCCGCAATATCCTCGTCAGTCGGCCTGACTTTAGGATCGTCCACACCACTCGGACGGACAACCTCGCTGTCAGCAATGA
Source organism: uncultured Bacteroidales bacterium (assembly GCA_944326365.1). Lineage (GTDB taxonomy): Bacteria > Bacteroidota > Bacteroidia > Bacteroidales > UBA932 > Cryptobacteroides. The sequence continues at coordinate 1,738 of CALVDR010000038.1, forward strand.
GAGTCCAGTCTTCGGTCCAACCGCCGTTCACGGCCCAGTAGGACTCGTCAGAGGTGTTCTGCGGATCTTCCGCGCTTCCGTAGAGCTTGAACTTGCGCGGATTGAAATTTCCGAAAGCCCAGTATGCTCCGCTGTCGTCGCCCAAGACGCCATTACCTTTGTCGTACCATGGATTTCGTCCCCACACGCGGTAGCTGCTGAGACAATACTCGGTCCCGAGATCGATGGTCACGATGATCGGATGCTCTTCCGACACTTTCTCCTCGGAATTCGGAGTATGCCACATGTTCAGATGGTTGTCAGTAATGCCGTCGAACAGCATCGAATACGGGAATGAATCGTTCCATGTACTCATCTCGCCTGGGAGGGCTCCCGTATTGTTGTTATTCGGATAATGCTTGATCTTGTCGAGCGGCACGAGGATGCCGTACTCGGGAAGATATATAGTCTTCTCATCCGCAGCGGCCACGATGTCGAGTACTTCCCCGCCGGTAGACGGAGCATAGTAGGACTTCAGGGTCAATGTCTGTCCCTTGTCCACACCATCGGAAGGCAGGCTTATGCTTTCGGCGTCATTTTCCACCCTGAGCACCATCTTTTCGCCGCCGAGAGTGTATACCAGTTCGGAGTATTTCAGATCTGAATCTTCTATTTTGGTTACGACAAATTCAGCGGTTTCCGTGGTAAGCGCAGAACAGGTCAGCTGCCGGCCGGATTTTCCGGACTGATACGTGGTTCCATAGACAGACACGTTTTCGCATTCGGCTACCGTAGAAGACTCGTTTTCGGCATTATAGCTTGTCACGGAGACGGTATAGACATTTTCCGCTACCGAGGTCTTTTCAAATGTCAACGACTCCTGTCCCTCTGCCACAGTTACTTCCTCCGTATGGTCACCGTAGGCAACGCTCACCTTGGCGGTTCTCGGATCAATGATGTCGGCAGTCAGGACAAAACGTTCGTATCCCGGAACTACCTTCAGATTTGCTACCGGACTGACACCTGAGGCTCCGATTTTCATAAGACGGATACGCCTTGACTCACTGACTCCCGGAGTAGTGATATCGGTAGAATGTACCTTCCAGTAGAGGAGAGCGATGTCTTCAGTCACACCAGACGCCTGGAAAATCTTCATAAGATCCTCTGATGAAAGGGTCAGAGTCTTGGCGCCGGACACTTCCAGTTCCACTCCTTCGGGCTCTATGGCCGGGCCGTCTTCCGTCGTGCTGAAATCTATGCGGCAGCTTGCGATGGACGAGCTGTTGTCCCACGTGAAAACCACATCGGACGACTCGCCAAGATCGCAGAATACGTTGTCGGAAGGCGTGCGCAAATAGATTTCCTCGGTATCGACTTCAAGCCTTTTGACATTGAGCGTGTACCACTGTGCAGCTTCGGCCTCGCCTTCCACTGCCGGACGCACCGTCCACATGACCGGAGATGTCTCGTTCACCGGTTTCCCCCAGTTCTTCATCAGCAGATCCATGTCGACTGCCTTGATCTCCCTTGAGAAAACGGTAGACGGGAGCTTGTATATTCTGGAGGACGATTCTCCGGCGTCAGGCGAAAGGACAAGTTCAAATCCTCCCGGGACAGAGCCGGAAGCCTGCCAGGCAAACCTTATGTTCCCGTCCGCGAGGTCTGCCGAAGCATTGTCCGCCGGAGCCGTCGCAGTGATGGCGATAACCTGAGGGACCGCCTCTTCCTGACAGGCCGAAAGACCTGCCAGAAAGGCTGCGGACAGCAGAGTGTATCCGAATATTTTCAATATGTTTTTCATGATTCTTATTCTTCAGGTGTGTATTGATAAAAATGAAGCTCGCCGAATGAAATCCTGTACTGCTGGGCAGGATTCCATGTCTCCGTGATGACGATCCTGATGTAGCGCACTCCAGATGCTTCCATGTCTACAGGGAATTCGAATCCGGCCGCGGCTGCTTCATAGTCTTCGGCAGTCGGCACCCAGTTTTCCTGTCCGCTTACGGTAGGAGTATTCGAACTCGGCCTTATCACCTCGCTGTCGGCAAGAAGTGTCCAGTCGTCGAGCCAGCCGCCGTCCACAGCCCAGTAGGTCTGGTCTGCCGTATTCTTCGGAGCTTCTGCGCTTCCGTAGAGCTTGAACGCACGAGGGTTGTAGCTTCCGAAAGCGAAATACCCCGAAATATTGGCTCCTGATCCGTCTGTCTGCGGATTGTCCGGAGTGCCTCCGTACCGTCCCCAGACCACATAACTGCTGAGGTTGTATGTCGCACCGAGGTCGAAAGTGGCTATGATCGGATTCTCCTCCGACACTTTTTCATTTGATCCCGGAGTATGCCACATGTTCAGCTGTTCGGTCGTGTTGCCGTCGAACAGCATCGAGTAGGCGAATGGCACCCCATTCAGAGAGGAACAGTCGATCATCTCATTCGGCAGGGCTCCGGTGTTGTCATCATTCGGCCAGTGCTTTATCCCCGACAGGGTCACCAGACTGTAAGCCGGGATATAGAGTTCCTGATCCTTCACGACATCGTCGATTGCCTCCGGCGCAGGAGAATAGTGCTGCCGGAATGTCACCTTCGTACCGGTCTTTATTTCTCCGTCAGCCAGGCTATGGCCATTGGCGTCATTCGCCACCTCAACGGTCTTTTCAGAACCGTCTGCACCGGTATATAAAAGTTCACAGGATGACAGATTTACGTCAGGCTCTCCGGCAAAGGAAATCTCCACACCCTCGCGCAGCAGGGCTTCAAGAACTGCCGTTCTCGGAGCTATGCCTGCAGTGAATGACTGAAGGTCGTAGACTTCCGCATCATCTGACACGGTCTCAGACAGAGGATTGCCATCCGTGCCATAGGATGTCACCGTGAAAGTCCATTTGCCCGGGGCGATATTTTCTACTACTTGTTTCATATCGGTGCTTCCTGCCGGAACTTCTATCTCTTTGCTTCCGCTGCCGCTGCCGTCTGCCTTCCACTCTATCTTCAGCTTGGAGATACGCGGATCGGTAATAGTCCAGGCAAGCTCTGCCTTATGGTCTCCCGGACGGGCTGAGAAGGACTGAACCGGAAGAGGGTCTCCGGCAAGCCTGACAGCGCGGGCCGGACTGGCTCCAGGAGCCTCGGCAGCACCGGAACGCACTTTCCAGTACAATACCACCTCGGAGCCGTTCCTGGTATATTCGTTATATACGAGACGGAAGACATCCGCACTTATCACGGCTTCAGCAGAGGTATAGGAATCAGTGTCGGTAGACAATTCTATCGGCTCGCCGTCCTCGGTGAGGCTGAATTCAAGGGAATAGATGTCCGCGTTCGGTACAGGCTCCCAGCTGAATATCACCTGCTCCACGTCATTCACGGCGATCAGGGCATCCTCAGCAGGCGCATCCAGGACGATGTCCACTGCGTCCATCGCAAGCGTGGTAAGATTTATGCTTCTGTATGCAGAAATGTCGGACACGCTTCCATCCAGACTCTCCACTCTCCACCACACAGTGGCCGTCTGCCGCGGCAGGTAGCCCCAGGACTTAAGCAGTCTGTCCAGATCCACGGCATTGGCCTCATAGCTGAATTTCGTCGAATAGAACTCGGTCTTCTCCGCAGCATCCCCGAATCTGTCGGCCGCCAGAGAGAAACAGTAGCCGGCCTCCTGTATTCCGCCGGCCTGCCAGCGGAAAAGCACGTTTCCGTCAGCAAGATCGTACAAAGCGTCTTCCTCGGGAGAATCGTTCCTGATGAACGATTTCTGAGGGTCTTCAAAATTGTCGCAGGATACAGCCGCCAGCAATGAGACCGCCAGGAATGCTCCTGCCATAATATTTCTTGTCGATATCATAACAATTCAATAGTGTATTACTGTTTGCTCACAGGGTCCTGATGTCCGACTTGTAGATGACATCATAAGTCGTGGTCGTGGCGTCGAGGACAAACATCTGCCATTTCGTCCCGCCTTCATATACTCTCACCACGACATGTCCTGCAGGCTTGAAATGAGAGAACAGGTCTCCGAGTTCGTTCCTGCTGCAGTCGGTGGTCACGTACAGTTCCCTCTCGCCAGGATAGATGGTCTGGTCGATCATCCTCGCGACCTGATCCTTGTAAGGCTGGCGGATATGGCTTGAAAGGGCTATCATGGCTTCCGGCTGAAGGTTTTTCAGGCACTCCTCCGAAGTGGTGTCGAAAGTGCCGTGGTGGTCGAGCTTCATCACTGTCACTGGGCCGCAGACCTCGCTCACAGGAGTCTCGAAAGTCCGCTCTTGGGAAGCATAGTCCGGCCAGTTGCATCCCGGGATATCGCCGCAGTTCCAATACCTGAACTTGCCGTACTGGATCACCACTCCGCAGGAATACATGTTCTCGTCGAGCAGAGACGGGTTTTCTGTGTACATCTTTTCATAGCCGGAGCCGCTTCCAGTCCAGACATAGCCGTTCCCGCACAGGTTCCTCACCGAAAAATCCGGCCACGCAGACGGGTTGTGCACCATCTTGAACTGATTCAGAGCCCCCACTTCGAATTTTTCCATTTCCATACCGTTTATCTTGGTCTGATAATCGGTAAATGCCTTGTAGTCGGTGTACAGATAGAATTCTCTCTTGCACAGCTCCTCCGTAGGAATGTCGTAATCCGGCCAGGCCCTGTCCACCATCTTGTGGATTTTCACCTTGTCGCCGACCATCGTGATGCCTGTCAGCTTGTAACCCTTGCTGCCCGGAATAGCATTGCCGGGAGTTCCGATATGGTCTCCATGGAAATGCGTCAGCCAAGCATAGTCGAGTTCTCCCGCCGACGGAGTTCCTGCAGTGAAATGCTTCACATACTCCACGATCCATTCCCCGACAGACTTGCTTGAATTCGGCAATACCGCGCACCCCTGCCCTGTCTTGTACCAGTCGGTACCACAGTCTCCGGCATCCTGAAGCCAGGTCGTGCCGTCAGGCAATATCGCGAGAATGGCATCGCCCCTGCCGGTGGCAATATGATGTATATCCATGTAGCCTTCCTGCCAATCAGGCAAAGATTCATGAACCGTCTCAGGCTCTTCCACTTTCGATGAACAGGCCACTACTGCTGCCGCAGCAGCAAAAAACAAACAATAGAGATATTTCATAATAAAATCGGTATTAGTCCTGTTGTCATTCCCTCTCCCACTTCGGGTTCTGGACAAGATAAGGGTTAAGTCTCAGGTCTTCCAGTGGAATCGGATAGAGATAGTCCCGCTCTTCGTCCCAGGATCTGTTGATATTGGGGTTTGCTATGATTTCACCTTCCAGACCTTCAGAAAGGGTGAATCTTCCCGCGATATTGATGAATTCCACCGTTCCGTCATCCTTGACATCCGTCGGCTTGGTTTCGGAGTAGAACACAACATCAATACTGCCGTTACCGTCAATATCATATTTGCCTGGCACTTTTATATAGGCACCTCGGCATTTCTCCGTGAAGAGCCAGCCTTCCTTCCATCTCACGATGTCATAGAACCTGAACCCCTCGAGGAAAAGCTCGACACGCCTTTCACGGCGCACTTCGAGGATGGCACCCTTGCAGTCCCCGGAAACATTCCTGTACTGTTTGGCAAGAAAATCATCCGGACGGGCATTGGCGTCCGCTATGTTCAGGTGCGGCATTTTCACTCTGTCCCTCAGGAGATTGATGGACCTGTCGGCATCGTCCTGTGTGATGATACCCAGTTCTGCCTTGGCTTCGGCGAAATTCAGCAGGACCTCGGCATATCTCATATACGGAAGGCAGTTGTCACCGTTCACTGTTGTGGCGGCGGTGACGTATTTTGAAATCTGATAGCAGGTCTCGGTGTCGGAGAATATCGGCTTCAGCACCGTGTTGCTCCCCGGATATTTGTATTTCTGAGTCCTTATGGACTGGGAAAGCCTCGGGTCGCGGTCCTGGGTGGAAGTATAGAAATCCTCGGTCTGATAACCTGGCTTATCGGTGTAGCGTGTGCCGTCGGAGCAGAGATAGGACAGGAAGAGAGACCTGGTCATACTCGGATGGGTCTGCGACGGCCCCTGGATATGGAGATTCAGGTAGTGGTTGACATTCAAGTCATTATTGTATGTCCTGGCCAAAATGAACTCACTGCACGGAGTGCTTGACAGAAACATGTCGGCATAGGGCTGGTCGGATTCGGGATCGGTATAAATGGAATACCCGCTGGTCCTCATCATCTCGTCAGCCGTCTCCGCACAGTCCTCGAGCATGTCCTCCCAGCCGTCCATGCCGCGGTATTTGCGGTACGTACCCTCGAAAAGACAGACTCTCGTCTTCAGCAGCATTGCGGTCCACCGCGAAACGGTGCAGGCATCCTTGGTCTCGGGGGCATACTTGATGGCATAGTCGAGATCAGCTATGATGTTGGCATAGACAAGGTCACGGGAATCCCTCGGCTTCATCAGCAGTTCAGTATCATTCTGTTCTATGACCTGGTCGTACCACGGCACGTCTCCGAACCGTTTCATCCTCTCGAAATAGAAATAGGCTCTCCAGAAACGGGCCACGCCGTCGTATGTACGTCTTGCTACGGCATCGTCGCAGTTCGACGAATGCTCAAGAAAGAAATTGATGCTCCTCAGAGAGGACCATGACCATCCGCCGCCGCTTCCCGGAGTGTACCTCAGGTTCGACTGGTATTCCGTCGGAACAGTATTCGTGGCGATGTCGTCACCCTGGTCCACGGGACTGGTGATGGAGGTCACGATGTCGCCGAGGTTGTCGGTGTAGAACCTGTTGCAGTACGTGGCAAGCTCGCTCTCGTTGGTAAAATAGTTTTCGGGAGCCAGGTCGGACAGCGGATAACGCTCCAGATAGTCATCGTTGCAAGAAATGGCAAAAACGGCCGCCGCTGCGAATGCGATACTCCTCGATAGTGTATGTAAATTCTTCAGTTTCATATTACAATGGATTTAGCATCAGAATGAAAATTCGACTCCGACAGAGAATGTCCTGCTGAAAGGGTACGTCCTTCCGTCTCCGCTGAGCGTCTCTTCAGGATCCATGTACTTGGTCTCCAACGGCGACCAGGTAAACAGGTTCTCTCCAGAGAGGTACACCCTGATTTTCTTCATGTGGATCTTGTCAAGGACCTTTCTCGGCAGCGTGTATCCTATCGTCAGGTTACGCAGTTTGCAGTAGGCCACATTTTGGATATACTGGGTATTCGGCTTGTCGAGTTCGCTTCCGGCAGCATAGCCCCTCAGACGTGGGAAGTAGGCGTCCGGATTCTCCGCAGACCAGATCTTGTCCTCGAAATCCGACGGCAAGAAAGACACGTAAGGGCGGGAATACGGGCCCCAGAACATCGTGGCCTCAGCTCCAGGCACCCAGTTCTTGTGGCCTATGCCCTGGAAGAATGCGTAGATGTCGAAACCGTACCAGCCGAGCGTCAGCGTAAGACCGAACGGGAACCTTGTGGAGGAATTTCCTATAATCGACAAGTCTCCATGATCATCGACGGTGCCTGCACCGCTGTTCACTACCTTGTCATCGTTAATATCCACCCAGCGGGAATCTCCGGCATAGTATCCCGGAATCTCACGCGATGCCACCTGGGTCATGTTGATCATGGAAGTGTATTCCGCGGCTTCGGCATCGGTGGCAAAGCGTCCGTCGATGGTATAGCCCCATATTTCCCCGAGTTTCTGACCCTCGTAATACTGGTCCAGGAGCTTGGTAGGATTGTTGAACCGGGTGATCCAGGTCTGGGAATCGGAAAGGACGGCCTTGACGCTGTAGTTGAACGGACTGCCGGCCAGGTTAAAGCTGTCCCTCCATCCGATTGCCAGCTCGAAACCCTTCGTCACGAGGTCAGCAGCATTCTCCTTGGGCTCTGTCGCCCCGAATACGTTCGGCAGGGCAGGCCCCTGGGTGAGCATCCCGGTAGTAGCCCTGCTGTAAAGGTCGAAGGTGAAGTTGAACCTGTTCTTGAACATGTCCAGATCGAGACCTATGTTGTTCGTCGTCACGGTCTCCCAGGTAAGGTCGCTTGCCACCGGAGCCGGCGTGCTGGTCTGTTTGATCCTGTCGCCGTTGCTGTCCAGCCAGGAGGAATCGTTTATGCTCATCGTGGAGATATAGGAATAGTTGGCAACGTTCTGGTTGCCGAGCGTTCCGTACGAATACCTTATTTTCAGGTTGTCGATCCACCGTTTTGCCGGTTCGAAGAATTTTTCCTCACTTATCCTGTAACCTACCGAAAATGAAGGGAAAAATGCGAAACGTGAATTTTTCGGGAATCGGGACGAACCGTCGTATCGGCCGCTGAACTCCACGAGATATTTGCCGGCGAAGTCATAGTTGAGCCGGACAAAAGCTCCTCTGAGGGCATATTCGGACTGTCCTCCGTACCACTGCGGCGAATCGCCCACAGCCAGACCTATATCGTTCAGGGTCTCGGACGCGATGTTCTTGGGAGCGATGGTCACGTTCTTGTAGTAGTAATCCTCCTGGTTGAAACCGACCATGGCACCGACGTGATGACGGCCGAATGTGTTGTCGTAGGTGGAGAATATATTGTAGATGTTGTAGTCGCGGTTCCTGCTCCAGTCGGTAAGCTGGTCCCTGTTCAGCGGATCCCAGTTCCAGGTCACGGACTCTCCCGGATAAAGGGAGTACGGCACTGCTACAGACCTGTACCAACGCCGCGTGTCGGTGTTGCGGTATGTATAGTTTGCCGTCACCGTCCAGCCCTCCAGCAATTTGAACTGGGCCTCGAAAGTAGTGTAAAGTTCCGATTCGGACTGTTCGCCCTTCGACTTGCCGTAGAGCTGTATGGCGTGGAGACCGAAGCCCATGGTATAATTCGACATGTCGGAGTTTCCCGTGAGCGTCCCGTCAGGGTTGACAGGGACATACTGCGGGTGATAGTGATAGTAGGCGGTATAGAACTGCGCATCATTGCTTCCTACCGGGAAGTCATTGTCCGGAGTGTAGCTCTGGTTGAAACCCGTCCATTTGTAGCTCGTCTTGTAGAAACGGGTGGTATTGCTGATGGTCAGCCATTTGGTGATGTCTGCTCCGACCTTGACCATCATTCCGTACTGGTTGTACCGGTCGGGAGCGATCCGGAAGATACCCTGTTCATTCGAATAGTTTCCCGAAATGAGGTATTTCACTTTCTTCTGGGTGCCGGACACGCTCAGGGAATGGGAGGTCTTGGGACGGAAACGTTTGTACAGATAGTTGAACCAGTCGAAGTTTCCGTAATAGTTGTACCTGTCCTTGCCGTTCACGTTCGTGACCACGACCCAGGGGCGCTCCGGATTTTCGACCTTGTCGTTGCGTCTGATGTACAATTCGTTCCACTGCTCGTCGCTATACTTGAAAAGATGTGTTCCCTTGGAATTGAAAAACGCCTGGTCGTTGATGCGGGAATTCGTCCAGGCATCGGTGACGAAGTCGGTGCACACCGCGTGGGTGGAAACTCCGAAACTGCCCTGGTAGTCCACGTTCACCGTACCGTCCTCGGCGCTCTTTGTCGTGACCAGTATCACACCGAAAGCCGCCCTGGCACCGTACACGGCAGAGGCGGAGGCATCTTTCAGCACGGAAATGCTTTCCACGTCATTCACGTTGATGTTGTCAAGAGAGCCCGGTATCCCGTCTATCAGGATCAGAGGCTCGCCTCCGTTGATGGAACCCGTACCGCGGATGTCTATCGTACTGGACTTGCCTGGCTGACCGGAGGAGAAAGAGATATTGAGGTTCGGCACCTGGCCCTGGAGGGCCTGCGTCATCTTGAGCACCGGACGGTCCTGCATCTCATCGGCCTTTATCTGGCTGACGGCACCGGTCACATTCACTTTTTTCTGGACTCCGTAGCCGACTACCACCACCTCGTCGAGTGTGGATATGTCCTGCTGCATCGGAATCGACATGTTCGCCGTAGCGCTTGAAACCGGAATCTCCATATCCTTGAATCCGAGGAGAGAAACCGTGATCACATCGTCAGAAGGGACCTCAAGACTGAAATTTCCGTCCAGATCGGTCACGGAAGACCGTGTCATATCGGTTTTGGAATATACCATTGCCCCTATAAGGGGGTCGCCATCCTGGTCCGTCACCTTTCCTCTTACGAGCTTGAGTTTGTCAGACCGTGCGGCGGTTTTCGAAAGCAGGATATAGGAATCTTTGATATCATAGCTGATGCCTGTTCCGCGGACCATCTGGTCGAGAGCCGTTGAAAGAGGCTCATTGTCCACATTTACAGTGACTTTCACGGAAAGATCCACATCTTTGTCAGAACCGAAAAGATAGCGGGTCTGCCGCTCTATCTCGGTCATCACATTTTCCATAGCCGTGTTTTCCATCTTTATCGTCACCCTGACATTCTGGGCAGAAGCTTCGGAGGGAAACTGCAGGCAGGAAAAATACAATAGAATAGCCAGGCAAATTTGCCGGACAATTATTTTCTTCATAAATTCGTAAAATTTTTTGAAGCAGCACGGAATCTGCTTGCTTCGGAGTTCAATCATTTTGTGTTATCAGGATTGGACGGCCTGCGGGTGTTGCAGCATCCGCAGGCTTTTTGTTTTTCCAGGCCCGACGGTTATCCGGTATCCATAAGCGTGTCGGTTTAGTGTGTTATCAATTAATTATCGGTATTATCCTTTCGGAATTTTTTCAGGTCAATGTCCGGGTCTCAGTCGATGTATATCGTATTTCCTGCCGTGTCGTATGTGTAAGTAAAGTCGGATGACCTTTTCAGGATGTCCAGGGCTGTCGAGATACCGTCGGAAATCCTGATGCGAAGTCTTCCATAGCCGATTTTCGGCAATTCTCCGCGACGTATGACTATGTTTACGTTGTAATATTTTTCAAATTTTTCCATCAGCCGGTCAAACGGAAGCCCTGCCGCCGAAATGATGCCTTCCGTCCACAGGAAATCCTCCCTGCTGTCGAGTTCTGAAAGGGAGATACCTCCGTCTGCATAGACAGCGACAGTGTTTTCGGTCATGGTATACTGCCGTCCGTCAGCCTTGTCCACCAGGGCGACCTTCCCCTCCAGCAATGCTGTGGAAAAAAGGGATTCCTCTTCCTCCGCCACCACATCGAATCTTGTTCCCAGAACCCTGATGTCATACCTGAATGTCTCTACGACGAACGGTTTGCTTGCATCATGTTCCACATCGAAGATGGCTTCTCCATCGAGTCTCACCCTTCTCTCGTTTCCATAGAACACTGCAGGGTATTCGATCCGGCTGTCGGCGTTGAGATGCACCGTCGTCCCGTCGGAAAGGGTGACTGTCGTGATCTGTCCCGGACTGTTCGAAAGCGCCAGTGTACTTTCTTTCACAAGATCCCTCACAGGTTTCGTAAAGAACCGGTCGGAAATGAAAAATCCCAAAGCCAACGATGCCGCCACGCTGACTGTAAGCCATACCGTGCGGGACAGACGCCGGCGTTTCTGCACCTGCATTTCCGCCTGGCTGCGTACCTTTCCGACTTCCGCCGAGGACAGGAACATCTGGCTTACGAGGAAAACGTCATAGGCCTTTCTGAATTCCCGTTCGTTGTCCTCACTCTCTTTGAGCCATCTGCCCAGACACTCCGCCTCTTCTTCCGTATTCTCGTTCTGGAAGAACCTGTACATCAAGTTTCTGTCTACTTTCATCTGTCCTGTATTTTTCCGACTTCATAATTAATTACACGGAACTCCGGCAGATTCCTAAAAAAATTTCCTTATTTTTACAGCCAAACTTCAATCAATGGAAAGAAAAGACAGCCGCGACGACATGATGTTTCGTCAGGCATTCAACGAGAACAGGGAAATGCTTGAGAGGCTTGCGTATTTTTCAGTACGCGACAAGGAGGCGGCAAGAGACATAGTCAGCAGCACATTCCTGAAACTCTGGGAAACAAGGGAGAAGATAGATATGGACAGGTTCCTTCCCTATATCTATATATCGGTCAAAAATGCCTGCATAAACTACAGACGTGATTCGGCCACCCACCGGAATGTCTATGACAATATCCTGCAGCGCGAACAGTCTGCCATGGAATTCTATACAAAAGCCATGGAAAGCTGCAATCCCGCCGAACTCTATGTGGAAGACATCCTCGCCATATGCAGGGGACGACTCGAAAATTACTCCCCCCTATTGCGTCTTATCTACATCAAAAGGGTAGTGGAAGGCCTCAGCTACAAGGAGATAGCCGAAGCTCTCGACATTTCCGTAAAGAAAGTGGACAACAGCCTGCAGTTCGTGCTTAAAGATCTCAGGATAGCCCTTGCCGACTATCTGCCTGTCTTCATACTGATGGCATTGGCCACGGCCGATAAAATAACGTGAGTTCGATGAAAAGAGCGTAGTGAATTTCAGAGAACTACTTCTGTAGAGGATTCGTGGAACGAATCCGTAGGCAAGTTCTCCCCTACGAGAGGGGAGAATTTAAGAGGGGTGACATGTAAGAGGAAAGAGATTTCGAAGAAATCGTAACGTCAGTCCGACGAAGTCTCTGGTACTGAGTAGAATAATTCGTCGAACTGACGTTAAAATATAACGGGAGGGCGGGTCATAATTCCACCTTTGACCCACCCACAATGAATTTCTTGACAAATTTCAAAACTGTTTATAAATTTGTAAGATTTCAGACAAGAATATATCCATATAACTACACATAATGATTATGAAACACTTTACTTTGCCAAAAGACGGCGGACTTATCGAAAAAGGTCTGCCGGCAGACATTCTGCACAGCTACGAGAAAATTCCTGCAGAAATCTATCAGGACCAGGAGGATGCCAGCGGGAAAATCGCGGATATCATCATCGGCGCTATCAACAGCCACCAGGGAGGGAACTTCAGACTGGGTCTGACCACCGGTACGACTCCCGTGTCTCTGTACAGGGAACTTTCAGCCAAATACAAGGAAGGCGCAGTGTCTTTCGAAAATGTGGAAATCTACAGCATCGACGAATATTATCCTGTGGGCAGCTCTGCAGCCCAAAGCAGGAACCACAGGCTTCACGAGGAATTGCTGAACAACGTAAACGTGAAGAAGGAAAATATCCATCTGCCTGACGGTACTGTACCGAAAGAGAAGATTTCCGAATACTGTGCGGAGTACGACAAGGCCGTTTCAGGTCTTGACCTGCTGGTAATAGGGGTAGGAGAACAGGGCCAGATCGGATTCAACGAGGCCGGATCTTCAGAAAAGAGCCGCACCAGGACAGTGCTCCTTTCATACAAGTCCAGAAAAGCCCAGTCCAGGAACTTCAACGGCAACATCGCAGACACTCCTAAGACGGCCGTCACCGTGGGGATAGCCACACTGATGAGTGCGAAGAAAATCATCCTGATGGCCTGGGGCGAGGACAAGGCAGCGGCAGTGAAAGACATCGTGGAAGGGCCTGTGACCACGGCATGCCCTGCATCTTTCCTCCAGAAACATGAAAACATCACATTCTACACTGACGACAATTCTTCGAGCCTTCTGACCAGAGTAGTGGCCCCATGGCTCGTTGGGCCTTGCGAATGGACTCCGAAATTCATCAGGAAAGCAGTGGTATGGCTCTGCGAAACCGTCCACAAGCCTATCCTGAAACTGAAATACCAGGACTATATCCAGAACTCTCTCGGAGAGCTTCTTGAAAAGAAAGGTCCTTATGACAAGATAAACATCGATGTATTCAACGACCTCCAGCACACCATCTCGGGATGGCCGGGAGGAAAACCGAACGCGGACGACTCCACCCGCCCGGTACCGGCCACTCCGTTCCCCAAGAGAGTGGTCATCTTCTCCCCTCACCCTGACGATGACGTCATCTCCATGGGAGGTACGTTCATCCGTCTGGTAGAGCAGGGACACGATGTCCATGTGGCATATGAAACTTCCGGAAACGTCGCAGTCCACGATGACGTGGTACTCCAGCACATGGACACTGCCCACGAACTCGGTTTTGCAGACAAGTTCGAGGAAGTGAAAGCCATCGTGGCCAGCAAGAAACCTGGCGAGCCTGAGCCGCGCGCCCTCCTCGACATCAAGGCCGCCATCCGCCGCGCAGAGGCCAGATCGGCCGTCAGGTCATTCGGGCTGAACGAAAATACGAACGCGCACTTCCTGAACCTGCCGTTCTATGAGACCGGAGGCATCAAGAAAGGCCAGAGGACACAGAAAGATATCGACATCATCATAGACCTGCTCCAGAAGGTAAAGCCTCACCAGATATACATCGCCGGAGATCTGGCCGACCCTCACGGCACTCACAGGGTATGTACCGAAGCCGTGCTCGAAGCACTCGACCAGCTGAAGAACGAGTCATGGCTGAAAGAATGCCACGTATGGATGTACCGCGGAGCATGGATGGAGTGGGAGCTCGGCAGGGTGGACATGGCTGTTCCTCTCAGCCCGGACGAACTCATCAAGAAACGTCACGCCATCTACAGACACGTATCCCAGAAGGATATCGTTCCGTTCCCTGGAGAAGATCCGCGCGAGTTCTGGCAGAGGGCTGAAGACAGGACACAGAATACCGCACGTCTGTACGATGAACTCGGCATGGCGGAATACCAGGCCATCGAAGTATTCGTAAAACTCTTCTGACATAACGACGGTAAAAATTCAATATAAAACAGACAGAAAATGAGACTTATCATCAACGAAAACGATGCTAAGGGAGCCATCTGGGCCGCCCGTTACATAGTGTCGAAAATCAAGGAAAAGGCTGCGAAGACGGACAAGCCGTTCGTGCTCGGACTTCCTACGGGTTCCACTCCTATAGCCACCTACAAGGAGCTCATCCGCATGAACCAGGCCGGCGAAGTTTCCTTCAGGAACGTCATCACGTTCAATATGGATGAATATGTCGGACTTCCGGAGTCGCACCCGGAGAGCTACCACTCTTTCATGGCGAAGAATTTCTTCGACCATGTGGATGTGCCTAAGGAGAACATAAACATCCTGAACGGCAACGCTCCCGATCTGGAGGCAGAATGCGCTTCATACGAGGCACGCATCGAGGCTGCAGGCGGCATCGACCTGTTCATGGGCGGCGTAGGAGAGGACGGACATCTCGCATTCAACGAACCTTTCTCTTCTCTGGTGTCACGTACCCGTGTGAAAACCCTGACCTACGACACTATCCTGGTAAACTCCCGCTTCTTCGACAACGATATCACCAAGGTGCCGAAACTCGCGCTGACCGTAGGCGTAGGCACTGTGATGTCTGCGAAAGAAGTGCTGGTACTCGCTTTCGGACACAAGAAGGCACGTGCACTGCAGCAGGCAGTCGAAGGCGCATATTCACAGTCATGCACCCTCTCCGCACTCCAGGCCCACCAGCATGGCATCATCGTATGCGACGAACTGGCAGCCGGAGAACTGAAAGTGAACACGTACAGATACTTCAAGGATATTGAGAAGAACAATCTCTGATATCCCGCAGACAGAAGGCATCAAATATGCCGGATCGAAACTGAGGCTTCTTCCACATATCATGGAGGAAGTCTCGGTTCTTGATGTACATACTGTTCTGGATGCGTTCAGCGGGACCACGCGAGTCTCGCAAATCTTCGCCCAAATGGGACTGGACACCACTGCGAACGACATTTCCGAATGGTCGGAAGTGTTCGGCAACTGCTATCTGAAATCCTGCAGGCCCGACGCGTTCTATCAGGAAATCATCGATATGCTGAACAGTCTGGAAGGGTGCGACGGATGGTTCACCGAGCATTACGGAGGCAGCGGCGAAACAGGGAAAAAGCCGTTCCAGCGGCACAATACCAGGAAACTGGATGCCATACGTGACCGCATGGACACCCTCGGACTGGAATACGTGGACAAATGCGTGCTGCTCACGAGTCTCATCCGCGCTCTGGACGCCGTGGACAACACTCTCGGACATTACGCCTCATATCTGTCAGGCTGGTCCCCACGCTCATACAGGACGATGAAAATGGAAGTTCCGCGGAGATTTCCCCTGATTTCCGAAAATACAGTCCTGAAAGGAGACGTATTCGAGGCTCTCGGACACCATTATGATCTTATTTATTTCGACCCGCCATACGGGTCGAACAATGAAAAAATGCCTCCGAGCAGGGTACGGTACGCCTCATACTACCATCTGTGGAAAACCGTGATTCTCAATGACAGGCCGGAACTTTTCGGAAAGGCCTGCCGGCGGGCCGACAGCAAGGATCCCGTCTGCACCTCCGTATTCGAGGAATACAGGAAAGATGAAAACGGGAAACACATCGCCATGGAGGCCATAGACAGACTGATCGGCAAGGCGGATGCCAGATACATCCTGCTCTCGTACAGTTCCGGAGGGAGAGCCACGAAAAACGAACTCGCCGAAATCATGAATACTCACGGACGGCTCCTCCGCATACGTGAGATAGACTGCAGAAAACATGTCATGTCACAAATGTCATGGACAGACAGATGGACAAACGACTACGGCCCGAACAAGGAGTTTCTTTTCCTGATAGAAAAACGATAGCACTTCCCTGACCCCAGCTGCGGTCTCATTCTGAAATCACTCCACGACCGAACTGAGCCGGATGACGGCCTTCTTCAGACCCTTTGACGTGGCTTCGAGGATGATTTCCCC
>CALVDR010000039.1 GCA_944326365.1 uncultured Bacteroidales bacterium
ACGCACGATGAACTGCTCCGGAAACAAGGGCTTTACGCTCATTTATGGGAAATACAGGAAAGCATTTCTGGCTGGAAACTATGAATCCGTTCCGATTCCGGCTGTCCCCGCCGGGGACGCCGGTTATCGGAGCGGAGTAAAGAAATTTCGATGCGGGCAAGCGGTTTGTCAGCACAATTTATAAGTGAGCATCGTGGCGCCCGAAGGGAAACTCCGTTGTTCTTCCAGCTGCCATCTGGACAAGGCGGGACTCGGCGGGAACAACGGAACCCCGTTGCCCAGCATCATGGGGAATATGCACAGCTGCATTCCGTCAATCAGGGATATTCAGTAAATGTCCTCCAAAAATAAGATGGCATATGAAGGGGGTATGGGCTACCAACTTCATATGCCATTTTCATTGTGGTTTTTCGTTGTTTTCTGACAAAAGGTCTTTCCAGTGCTCCGTGCTGTCCCCGCATGATGCCCAGTCTTCACATTCTTCATCGGTGTAGTCCATGGAATTTACGCACAGGACAGTGCTGCGGAACAGCTCACGCATCTGCGGGATGTCGTTTTCCGCAAGTCTCCTTATCCTGTATTCGTGCCTGTCTTTTTCTTGTATCCCGTCCGGAGACGTGATTTCTTTCAGAAAAGTTTCGATAAGCCTGTTGATTTCCTCCGGCCTGTCGGCGTTCGAGTTATGTCCGGCACCTTCGATCCAGTGGACCGATTTTCCTGCTCCTGTCGCCCATCTTCTGTTGTATATATTGGTGATTTGCCTGTCTTTCTTCCCGCTTATGAGCAGCACGGGACAGGCAGGGATGTCGTGTTTCATGGACAGTGCGTCTGCCAATAGGCGATATCCTCTTGCCGCAAGCCTGCAATATTCCTTTTTCCCGTAGGACAGCATCATTGTTTTCATGAGTTTGCGCCCGTATTCCGTCTCGGCGCAGCTGAACGATCCGGATTTTACCAAAAGTTTCCATGGAAAGCACATATAGAGCCGGTATGTATGTTTCAGAAGCCACAGTTCGGCCGCCGAGTAATATTTGCGGTCGAGCGGGGCCGAATCTATGGAGATGAATCCTCTGACAAGGCTTTTGTACCTGGACATGAATGCCTGCGCGACATATCCTCCGAAAGATTGCCCTGCAAGTACGCAAGGGCCGCCGCCTTCCTTTTCAAGTATCTGCCGCAGATACGAGACAAGGTCATCCATGGTAAAACTCAGGCTGAACGGTCTCGATTCTCCATGTGCAGGAGGGTCCCAGACAAGGCAATTCCATGATTTGCTGAAATATTCCGTCTGTTTTTCGAAAAGCCGGCGGTCTGCGGACAGTCCCGGCAGGAAGACAATCCGGATTCCGGTATCCTTATCCCCGCCAGACTGATTCGAACCGGATGTCCAGTATACTATCCTGCCTTTTTCCGTCTGCAACGTTTTCTTCTCCATACTCAGTTCCGCGTATTAACTGTTTCAAGTAAAGTCCTGATATCATCAATCCATCCACGAATTTCCCGGCTGTATTCCATGAACTTCTGCCCGTCTTTTTCGAAACCCGAAAGAAGTTTCCTATGGCCGGATCGCTGGCATATTTGTACAGCGATTCTGCATCGGATTCCATCCACGGCCTGAGGATGAGACGTTCCGTGGCAATCTCCTGTTCCGGCAATCCATTTTTTCCCATATATAATTCCCTTAATCTCGGTTTTCAATCAGCATCCTGATATCGTCTGCCCGATTCGGATTTTCCGGCAGCAGTACAATACCGAAGTCCAAAGATACGCATTATTGCTGACCTGCCATTATCCGGGAATCAATTTCGGGCGGAAGAATCTTCAGAATAATTTCAGGATATTATCCTATATTTGCAAGCCTGCAGGGAACCGGTATGCTTCATGCGGACATGCCCTTTCCCTAAATTCCTGGCAATGAGTAGAGAAGAGCGAAAATACCACTTTTGGCGCAGATTCGTATCCGGAATCTGCATTCTTTTCCTGTTTCAGGCCTTAGGCAGAGCAGCCGTCCCGGGAGGGCACAGGGATACGTTGTCCGTGGCGGAAAAGAAGGACAGCATCGTGGAGGCGATGATCACGGCAGACAGGCATGCGGAACAGGCCCGAAGCCAGACCGGTCACAAGCGGCTGGAAAAGGGAGACTTCATATACGGAAATGTTGTATTCAGTTCACCGGACCTGATAAAGGCAATACAGAATCTTCCAGGGGTGAATGCCGGGACGGAACTGATGTCCGGACTTTATGTCCACGGGGGAGAGGGCTCTGACAATCTCTTCCTGCTCGACGGTGTCCCCATGTACCAGATCAGCCACCTGGGAGGACTGTTCTCGTCATTCAACACGGACGTCGTGGATCACCTTGACTTCTACAAGAGCGACTTTCCGGCGCGGTATGGAGGCAGGATGAGCTCAGTGGTGGATGTCACGACACGGGACGGAGATCCGGAAAAATATCACGGGTCATTCATGATCGGACTCATTGACGGACGTCTTCAGTTCGAAGGGCCGCTGGTCCGGGGAAAGACCTCGTTCAATATAGCATTCCGGAGGAGCTGGATGGATGCGGTGCTCGCACCTGTCATATCCATGGTCAACAAAGGCAACACGAAAGAGGAGACCATCGGCGGGACGTATTCCTTCTATGACCTGAACGCCTCCGTCACCCACAGGTTCAGCCGGGACAACATACTTTCCCTCAAATTCTATCATGGACGCGACCATCTGAAGCTGAAACTGGACACGGAACAGTCCGGCACAGCCTCCGGGGATCCGGAAATGAATACACTGTATGGGACTGACCGGCTCCATGCGGACATCGCCTGGGGCAACACCCTTGCCTCTCTGAACTGGAGATACAGGATACTTGACAACCTCAAGATGAGGACAATCCTGTATTATACCGGGAGTGCCGCAGACGTGGAATATTACATGAATGACTGGGAAATCGACGAGACGGAGCATAACACTTCAGTAGAAGAAACCAACAGGTCGAGAATCAGCGATGTTGCAGTCAGCTCGGATTTTTCCTGGCAGCCTCATGACTCTCATGATATCAGGTTCGGTGCATCATACCAGTTCCATCTTTATTCTCCATCGAGACAGAGCCTTATGACGGTGGATGCCGTCAGTGACAGGAACAATTCGGCCAGACGCTATCTCGGGAGCGAATTCTCGCTTTATGCTGAGGATGAGATGACTTTTCTGGACCGTATTTCATTGAATATCGGCCTGAGATATGCCCTGTCCGGTGCTTCCGGCAAGCTCTGGAACAGTCTGGAGCCGAGAGCCGCACTGCGTGTCGAATGTTGTGACGGGGTGGATTTCAAGGTGTCGTACACGGAGATGAGCCAGTTCGCCCACCTGATTTCGACCACATATCTTGACATCCCGACCAACTGCTGGCTCCCGTCCACACCGGAAATCGCACCGATGCGCTCGAGGCAGGTGGCAGGCGGGATATATTGCAGCCTCCCTCTCAATTTCCGGCTGAATATTGAAGGCTGGTACAAGACCATGGACAACCTCCTTGAGTATTCGGGAGCGAATGCGCTTTTCCCGCCTCTTGACACATGGAAGACCTCTTTCTACAAGGGCAGGGGACGGTCTTACGGACTTGAGACTGAATTCGGATGGCGTTCCCGGGCATTGTCACTGACTGCCTATTACACCCTGTCATGGAGCCAGAGGAAGTTCGATGACATCTGGACCGGATGGTACTCGCACAGGCATGACAACAGACACAAGCTCACCCTTATGGCCTGCTGGAAAATCAGCAGGGCAGTGGACATCTATGCCACCTGGAACTACAACAGCGGAGGATGGATGACCGTCGCCACCCACATATACAATCCGGGAGAGGTCTTCCATCGTATATACACAAAGCCAAACAATGTCAATCTTCCTGACTATCATCGCCTCGATCTCGGGGCTAATTTCAGGAAGACATCGAAGGGCGGTCTGGAGCATGTCTGGAACATCGGCATATACAATGCCTATTGCCGGAAGAATGTCGTCTTTGTCGCTGTCAATGAACGCGAGGACAAGAGCCTGTACGGGACAGGACGCGCCATATTCCCCATAATACCTTCATTCAGCTACACATTAAAATTCTGAACAATGAAAAAATACTTGAAGATATCGGCTCTCTGTCTCTGCCTTACGGTATTTGCTGCCTGCGAGGTGGAGTTTGATTTCAGGAATCTGGACGAAGATCCGCTCTTCCTGCTCGACGGCAATATCATCGCCGATCTCTCCTCTTCAGAATCAGCCAGCTTCCAGATGTATCTCTACGCGGTACCGTCCGCTGCAGGGAACAGGGAGTTCAGCGAGGAAGCCAGGTGTACTCTGAAGGTCTACAGGAACTCAGAACTGATAGACGTGAAGGATTATATCACGATAGAGTCCTTCTACGGGCTCATCGCCGACGAATATGCGGTATCGCCTGGAGACGAGGTGACAGTGACCGCCGAGTCAGACGGCTTCCTGACAGCATCTGCCAGCACCGTCATACCGGAGAATCCCCCTGCCGTAGAGATAGCCTGTTCAAGGGACGGGGACAATCTTGATGTCCGGTTCTCTTTCGGGGACAATGCCGGTACCGATGATGCGTATGCCTTCAGTTTCAGAACATTGGCGTCGGACGGGAAACCCGGGGATAATGACCCGGGCAATCTGGTGGAGCTGCCGTACGGTGATCTTGGCTCACCGGTCATAGACAACGGGCCTTTCGATGTCGTCTGGGAAGACGGATACTCGTATTATTGTATCCGGGACGATTCGTTCAACGGAGGACGCAAGGAAATAGAACTGACATTCACTTCATTCCCGTTCTCTTCTGACATGACATCATATTTCCGTATCGAAGTACGGCACGTCTCTCCGGAAAGAATTCTTTATGAGACAGCAGTCGCCGACAAGGCAAGCAATATACTCGGTTTTGTAGGCCTTGCCCCGGTCACCTTCGCCTATACCAATGTATCCGGAGGCTCCGGCTGTTTCTCCGGAGTGAACACAGCCTATACGGACTGGGTGGAGATACCGGACTAGCGGATATATGGTTACAGCCATACTCAGTGTGATTGTGTGGCAGACTGAGCCTTGCATCAGTGATGGCAGCAGCTCATAGTCGGGCCCCTTCCGCCCATGCGGAACAGCCTGGATGCATCCGGAGACGTCTGTTCCTGTCGACCGTGAACTCCCCGGGAAAACAGGACAGAGCAGGGCTCCTCAGAGGAAATTCGATGATTTTCATTGAATTAAAATTTATCGAACTCACATTATTTATTATTGTATGGACATTTTCTTGAAAATTTCATCCATCCCTTCTGGATTCATTCCGTGCATCCTCCCGATTATTCCAGTGAGAGTGTTACCCTGACCCCGCCTTCGCCCAACGCGGACTTCAGCTCGGCTTGCGTAACGTTGTCAATTTTTCCCAGACGGGTGAAATTCCACGAGTTGGTGTCGTAGTAGATAACCAGATACTTCCCCTGATAGAGAATGATGTCACCTGGTCCGGTAGTGGTCTGTCTGTCGTTGCGCGGCAGGCTTGTCCCTATCGGACCCACTTTCTCCATATTGCCGTAATCTTCCATCTCCACGGCGATGTTTCCTTTGGCAAGCAGTTCCTTCAGAGCGTTGGCAGAAGAATTATCTGCCAATGTGGCGGTAAACGTCCTGCCGCCCTCGATTGTCAGCACGATTGAATCTGTTTTCATACTTTTTTCTTTTTCATGTGATTGCCCCTCTGTTGGCATTGCCATTAAGACGAAAACCATCAAAGGGATAAATTTGATTGTCTTCATATAATGGATTTGATGAATTTGGCAGGCACTCCGCCGACTACAGTGTTCGCCGGGACATCTTTGGTCACGACAGCGCCGGCCCCCACCACGGCATTGTCACCGATAGTGACACCTTGCAGGATGGTGGCGTTCGAGCCGATCCAGACATTCTTGCCCAGGACGATAGGGGCGGAATAAGTCATCTTGCGTTTCTCCGCTTCAATGAAGTGGTTCAGTGTGGCAAACACGACATTATGTCCTATCTGGCAGCCGTCACCGATTGTTACGCCGCCGTGATCCTGAAAATGGCAGCAGGCGTTGATGAATACGCCTTCTCCTACATGGATGTTCTTTCCGAAGTCCGTGTAGAACGGAGGGAAGACCCTGAATGTGTCCGGCACCTTGTAGCCGAACAGCTCGGACAACACTGCCCGGACTTCACCGGGTGTACGGTAGGCGGAGTTCAGCCGGAACGTGATACGCCGAGCCTCTCCACTCATTCTGTCCATAAATTGATGTATCTCTTCCGTGTCAAGCGGTTTGCCTGTTTTCACGAAATCCTTGAATTCCTCAAGTGTCATAATCATTTTCCTTTCTTGTTATTTGTTATTGTCCAGCGATAAAGTCACAGTCACGCTACCTTCGCCCAATGCAGCCCTCAATTCATCTTCCTCCACATTGTCAATCCGTCCCAAACGGGTGAAAGTGTAAGTGTTGGTGGCATAGTAAATTACCAGATTGCTTCCTTGATACAGGATAAGGTCGCCGGGCGATGTGGTTATATGTTCGTCGTTTCTCGGCAGGCTTTGTCCGATAGGCCCGACTTTCTCCATATTCCCGTAGTCGCTCATCGTGCATTGGCCGGGAGCGCTGCATGTGCAAGCAGGACACCTCCGGTCACTACAGAATTTCTGATGAAATCCCTTCTGTTCATCGTATCCTTCATGGCATTTCTTTTACTTTGTGCAAAAGTAGTCCGTATTATCACAGCATCCCGTAACTCATTTACTGAGGTTTGTAACTCATTTACAGATTATGATGTTCATACCCCGGTCGGACAAGAGCAATTTTTTATAAATTTGCAGACAGCACTGAAAAATATTGATGAATATGATAACGGTTTACGGAATGTCTACCTGCCCTGACTGCAGGTATGTAGAAGAGCAGATAAAGGGGAACCCGGGATACAGGACAATAGACATA
The DNA here is from genome assembly GCA_944326365.1 of uncultured Bacteroidales bacterium. Taxonomy (GTDB): domain Bacteria; phylum Bacteroidota; class Bacteroidia; order Bacteroidales; family UBA932; genus Cryptobacteroides. The sequence continues at coordinate 6,987 of CALVDR010000039.1, forward strand.
GGACAGGATGTCAGGAATCTGAAGGCTTTCCTCAGGCTTCGGGACACATGCCCTTCGTTTGAAGCGGCAAGGAAGTCCGGTTCCATAGGTATACCATGCTTCATACTGGAGGACGGCTCGGTGACCCTTGACCCGGCGGAGGCAGGCCTGAAATCTGCCCCGGTTGCGGAAGGACAGTCCTGCAGTATAGATGGGACAGGATGCTGAGCAGCCATGAGGGTGATTGAGGTTGTGGCCGCCGTCATTGTACGGGACGGGAAAATTTTCGCCACCCGGCGCGGCTATGGTGAATTCAAGGGCATGTGGGAATTCCCCGGAGGTAAGATTGAGCCTGGAGAGGGCAGAAGGCATGCTCTGAAGCGGGAAATAATGGAAGAGCTTGACACCGAGGTCAGTGTAGGGGATGAACTGTGTATTGTGGAATATGATTATCCTGATTTCCATATAAGGCTGCATTGCTTCTGGTGTACGGTGACAGACGGAAGCCTTGTACTCAAGGAGCATGAGGCTTCAGGATGGTTCTCTCCATCCGGACTGGGAGCGCTGGGCTGGCTCCCGGCAGACAGGGAAGTGCTGGACAGGATAATGGAAAGTACAGAAAAGATAAATGGAAAATCTTGATATGGATAAGGTTATGCATGGCGGATGCACCTTCCGCAGGGACAGGATGATATCTCCTTCTGACGGCCTCGAGATAAGCATACTGGTCTGTGTGCCTGATACCGGAGTCCGCGGCGTCGTACAGCTCGTGCATGGGATGTGCGAACACAAGGAGCGGTATGTGCCGTTCATGGAATACCTTGCATCACAGGGATATGCAGGGATTATACATGATCACAGGGGACACGGTGAATCTGTCCGCTCCAAGGAAGACCTCGGCTATTTCTACGAAGGCGGCTACCTCGCCATGATAGATGACATCAGGGCGGTGAATGAATTGGCCCGGAAAGAATTTCCAGGAAAGCCCCTGGCTCTTTTCGGCCACAGCATGGGTTCTATGGCCGTAAGGTCATTCACGAAACGTCATGACGATGCCATCGATGCCCTTGTCGTGTGCGGAAGCCCGAGCTACAACAGCGGAGCCGGGCTTGCCAAGGTACTTGCCCGCATATATGCGTTTTTTGCAGGGGACAGGCACCGTCCGTCGCTGATCCAGGGCCTTGCTTTCGGATCATTCAACCGAAATTTCGGCAAGACGGTATCCCCGCATGCCTGGATCTGTTCTGATCCGGAAATCGTCTCCCGATATGACAGGGATCCCTTATGCAATTTCCAGTTCACTGCGGACGGATTTATTAATCTGTTCTCTCTGATGCAGGATGCCTATGACACCACGCACTGGGCCATGTCGAATCCGGATTTGCCGGTATTGTTCATCTCAGGTTCCGAGGATCCGTGCCTTATCGACAGCAAACACTTTGCAAAGGCTGTATCCGCAATGCGGAAAGCCGGCTACCGGGATGTCAGCAGCAGACTGTATCCTGAAATGCGCCATGAGATATTGAACGAGACAGGCAAGGAAGAGGTGTGGGGTGACGTGGCGGCATTTCTCCAGTGCATGGGGTGAGACTCCGCTTGAGACAGGCTGTTCCCCGTATGCCGTACGCTCAGTCCCTGCGTACTTCCACACGGCTTGTCCCGTTACCCTGGCGTGTGACCATGATCTTGACAGGTATCCTGTCTCTCAGGGCCTCCACATGGCTGATGATGTCGACTTTCTTGCCGCCAGTCTGGTGAAGGTTCTCAAGAGCTTCCATCACTGTATTGAGATAGTCTTCGCTGAGTGTGCCGAATCCTTCATCGATGAAAAGCGTCCCTACCTGCATCGTGTTTTTGGACAATGATGACAGTCCGAGGGCAAGGGATAGCGAGACCAGGAATGTCTCACCTTCTGAAAGTGTGTTCACGGATCGCTCGGCCCCGCCCTGATACATGTCCCTTACAGTGATTGTAAGGGAGCCGTTCTGGTTGTCCAGGACATAGCGTTCTGACAGGCGGGAGCAGCCGAACCGTCTGCCTGGCCTATAAATCAATAGTAAGGGCCTTCGTTCTGCGATCCCTTAGGCACAAACCCTCCTCCTGTCACCCTGTTATATTCACGGCCGTTACTGTCACGGATATTTCCGTTGGCGTCGACGTGCGCATTTATGATATTTCCGTAGTCATCCCTGAGGGTGCGCCGGGTAGGATCGTACGGAGTTTTTATCGAAGCCACTGACTCTGCCATCAGCATGACTATGTAGACGAGGAAAAGGAGATATGTCACAGGATAACACAGCAGCATGAACGGGAGTATCGGACAGTTCCCGTTGGAATGCCTGACATAGTTTATGGTGGTCGGAAGGCCTGCGGCTACCAGCAGGGCGTACCCTCCGAGGCCGGACAGAAGATTTCCGGTAACCATCATGCCAGTTGCCGATCCCATTACGATAAAGCCGATTATCCATTCGATTTTTTTAGGGAACCAGGAATAGGTGCCGTTGTACGCTACCAGATTGATTTCTGTCATGTGTATCAGCAGCATCTGCAGCACAAGCAGTACGGTAATCACCAGGAATGTCAGAAAACCAAGGAGCCCCACATCGAAGATTATCCATAAGGCATCCTGCTTAAGCGAGATTATATACCATATTTCCACTACGTTAAGGGCAGCGAGCACACCAAAGGTCGCCTTGTACAGAGTATCAGGGAAGAAGAATTCCGGGTTATAATCAATCTTGTTGAGCACAAACAGGACAGCCGATGCGACAAGGAGTGCGAACAGAATCCAGAATGATTTGCGTCCGGCACGCCATCCGTTGAACCACCCTGCCGTATCTTCGTCCCATTCATCGAAGCGCAGGGAGGAATTCCATTTCGAAAAATGTATCACCGTTTTGGCATTCTCCCACAGATACCGGTCCACGGCGTTTTTCGAGCCTAAATTTTCCACCCCGGATTTTTCGGCATACAGTTTTCTGCCCTTGATATAGTCGATGGCGATGTAACCGTCGTTCTTTTCATCGGGACTGCCTATTATTATGTCTCCATACCCGAACGCCGTTTCACTGTCTCCTTCTATATTGACGACTTTTATGCCGTCCGGATCAGTGACTTTCCATACGTTCTGCGGATTGTCGAGAAAACCGCCCGCGCAGAACCGGACGATCCACTCTGCATCATACGACATGAATGAGTGTTTCGGCTTCTCAAGATAACTGACCATGTATGTGACGCCCGATTGGCTGCCCGTACCGCTCATCACATATTCAGGCCTGCGGGAATCGGTCAGTGTCAGTTCTATGTCTTCCGGAACGCCTATATGCTTTCTCCATATCTCGCCGTCGAATACTATGATGCAGGCTCCTTTCAGAAATACTTTGCCTTTGCCGGTGGTATAGGTGTAGTAGAAATTCTGCCGCTGCACGTCAGATTCTCTGCAAATGACGGCATACCCTTTTTTCGAGAATACGATTTCGAAATTGTTGCCGGACTCCACAGTGTTTATGTTGAATACCTCGGAAAACGGTTCCTTGTATTTGTTTGCCGGATTTCCCTTGTGGGAATCGCTTTTGGCGGAAATCCCTGCCGACAGGAAGATTCCGGTGAATGACAACAGGAACAGGGCCGCAAATTTTTTCAACGTCATGATGAATGGGATTTTAAATTTTCATAAAACACCGCCGTCAGGCCCGGACAGCGCCGAACTTTTCCGAGAGCAGGGCCTCCACGGCATTTACCTTTTCAGCGAGAAGGTCATCCGACACGGCCTCGCAGATGAACCGGAGATACGGCTCAGTGTTCGAAGGACGGATATTGAACCACCAGTCAGAGAACTCCACACGGTAGCCGTCGAAATCCATCATTGCCGTAGGCTTATCACAAGAGATGAAATGGTCGCGGACGGCATCCATGGCCCCCGACTTGTCCTCCACGCGGAAATTGATCTCGCCTGAATTCCTGTATCTGGCCACACGTGAAATCAGCCGGCTGACAGATATCCCTTTTTTCTTCATATCCGCCACCACATTGAGAATCAGTATCGACGCCAGAAGCCCGCTGTCCGAATAGAAAAAATCCCTGAAATAATAGTGACCGGCCAGTTCACCGCCATAGACACCGTCGATATCGCGGAGTTTCCGCGCCGCAAAGGCCCGTCCCACCTTCCATGTCCTCATCTCCGCCCCCATCGGCACCAGATATTCACCTACCGCCTTCGAGCTTCTGATGTCCTGAAGGACAATGCCTTTTTCCCCTTTCTTCTCCAAGAACCAATGTCCGAGAACGGCAATCATCAGATCCGGAGATATGAATTCCCCTTTCTCGTCCACGAACATGACACGGTCGGCGTCACCGTCGTAAATCACGCCGATATCCGCCCCCGTCTTCTTCACCAGAGCCTTGAGGGCCTCTACATTTTTCGGTACAAGAGGGTTCGGCTCATGGTTCGGGAACCGTCCGTCCATATCATCGAAAATATAGGCAGGACTGTCTCCGAAAATCTGTCTGGCGAACAGGACGGACATGCCGTTCGACAAATCGAACGCGATTCTGAGCCCGCTGTAGTCACACTTGTTTCTGAGCAGAAACTCCAGATAGTCCTTCCGGATATCCATTTCACGGACTGCACCTTTCTTCGCGGCAGGTATGCATTCACGCCCCTCGTCTATCCAGGCCTTGATCCGGCCCAGACCGTTGTCCAGCCCTACCGGAAGGGCGTTCGTCATGGAAACCTTCATTCCGTTGTACTCGGCAGGATTGTGCGAAGCCGTGATCTGTACAGATGCCCCGAAACCGTAGTTCGCCGTACCGAAATACACCATGGGCGTAGTGCTCAGCCCTATGTCATAGACATCGGCCCCCGCATCCGTTACACCTTTCAACAGCCAGTCATGAATCTCCTGGGAGGAGACCCTGCAGTCCCTTCCCACCAGGATTCTGTCCGTTTTCAGAAGTTCAGGAAGGAAATACCCTACCTTGTATGCCGTTTCCTTGTCGAAATCCACATTGTAGATTCCTCTGATGTCATATGCGTGAAAAGCTCCCATGATTGAAAAATATTATTGCCGCGAAAGCGGAAAAACGAAAAAATTGCCCGTAAGGGCCCTGGAATCAGTCGAGTCTGGTCTTGTAGTGCGCGGAGATTTTCCCGTGCGAGATATTCATAAGTTTTTTCGAAATCATCTTCCTGCGGATAGGCGCGACCCTGTCCACGAACATCTTGCCGTCCAGATGGTCGAGTTCATGCTGGATCATGCGGCAGGCGAACTTGTCGAATTCTTCCGTGACTTTCTCGAAATCACCGTTCAGATATTCCACGCGGATCCTCTCGGGCCTCCTGACCTCGGCATAGATGCCCGGGACACTCAGGCAGCCTTCCGAATAGTCGCATGTTTCCCTGCTTTCTTCCACTACCACAGGGTTTATCATCACACGCTTGAAATCCTTCAGATACGGGTAGGCATCCGTCAGATCCCGGCCATCCACGATCAGCACCCGGACGGGGACACCCACCTGAGGGGCAGCAAGTCCGCATCCGTCTGCAGATGCCAGGGTCTCTTCCATGTCAGCTATGAGCTGAGTCAGTTTCTCTCTGTCTGAAAGGTCCGCTTCCTGCGCATTTTCGCGCAGAACCTTCGAACCGTAAAGATATATAGGTAATTTCATGTTTGTAAAAGATTATCTGCGGCGTCTGATACGGCCGGAAGTGGACACCAGGCTGTCAGGAATACCGGAAGGAGGCATGGCGGGACAGCCCTGGCCGGACTGCCTGTCCATGTAGCTCTGGAGTATGATCGCGGCACTGATCTTGTCCACGGACGACTTGTCCCTGCGGTCTTTCAGCTTCATGCCGCCGTCTATCATGGCCCTGTGGGCCAATACAGAAGTGAACCTCTCGTCTTCCGTCTCCACCGGGACATCAGGGAAATGTTTCCGGAGCAGATTCAGAAAGGCATCCACATCCTTCGCGGCTTCCGACGGAGTGTTGTCCATATTCATGGGATAGCCTACGACAAACTTCACGACATTCTCTTTTTCAGCGTATTTTTCAAGATAATCTATTATCTTTGCAGAATGTACTGTATCCAATGCGGACGCGAAAATACCGAGCGGGTCGCTGACTGCCAGCCCCACTCTTTTTCTGCCGTAATCTATTCCTACGATTCTGTCCATATCAGGATACAAAGGTAAGACAAAATATATGCAAAACAATAGGAAAAAAATCACTAATTTCCGACTGTCGCTCATAGATGACGAGACGCATAAGCCGATACTGGTCACCCGCTTCAGCAGGACAAACTTCCTGGTGGCGGCCATTTCGGCCGTAGTCATCTTCTGTCTGGTGATATACATCATCATCGCCTATACCCCTGTCAGGACCCTGATTCCCGGGTATCCTGATGCACGTGCGAAAAGGGCGGCCATACAGAATGCCATCAGGGTGGACTCGCTTGAAACCCTGGTATCCAGATGGGAACTCTATTCCGAAAACATGAGGAGGATTCTCGACGGGGAAGAGCCGGTCAGACTCGACAGCCTGATCATGAATATGGCGGAAGAAGGCAGGACAGGACTGTCTGAAAAGCAGATCCGCAAGCAGGACTCCATCCTGAGAATGAACGTGACCCAGGAAGAGCAGTTCCAGCTGTCACTCGCCGAAGGACGCAACCTGCACATAGAGGGAATGCATTTCTTCTGTCCGCTGAAAGGAGTGATCTCGCAGGGATACGACCCGTCCATACATCCGTTCGTGGACATCACGGCACCGGCCAATTCCATGGTCTACGCGACGCTCGACGGCACAGTCATCTCGTCAGGATGGACTGACGATGCAGGCTACACCATTCAGATACAGCACATAAACGACATCATCTCCATATACAAGCACAACCAGAAACTTCTGAAAAAGGTCGGAGACAAGGTGACTGCGGGAGAACCTATCGCGATCGTAGGGAATACCGGGGCGCTGACCACCGGGGATCACCTGCATTTCGAACTGTGGTACAAGGGAGAGGCTGTCGACCCGACCAAATACATCAACTTCTGACCAAGATGGAAAAAAGACGGATAGCCATTCTCGGCTCGACAGGTTCCATAGGACGCCAGGCGCTGGATGTCATCAGGCAGCACCGTGACCTGTTCGAAGTGGAACTTCTCACGGCCAACAACAGCAGCAGCCTTCTCATAGAGCAGGCTCTGGAATTCGAAGCCAACAGTGTCGTGATATGCAACGAGGCCAGATACAGGGAAGTGGCCGATGCCCTGCAGCCGCATTATATAAAGGTGTTCGCCGGGATGAAATCGGTCTGCGAACTTGCAGCAAGCGACGACATAGACATAGTCCTCACCGCCATGGTAGGATTCAGCGGACTGGAATCCACCGTAGCCGCCATCAGGGCCGGAAAAATCATAGCCCTGGCAAACAAGGAGACGCTTGTGGCGGCAGGCAGCATAGTCACAGGCCTCGCACGGCAATACGGGACCGCCATACTGCCCGTGGATTCCGAACACTCGGCCATCTTCCAATGCCTGCAGGGAGCCTGCGGCGCCAGACCGGTAAAAATACATCTGACGGCATCCGGAGGACCGTTCCGCACCTGGAACAGGGAAAGCATCAGTTCGGTGACGAAAAAGGAAGCCCTCTGCCATCCGAAATGGAACATGGGACAGAAAGTCACCATAGACTCCGCCACCATGATGAACAAAGGGCTGGAGGTCATAGAGGCCAAATGGCTTTTCGACATGGACCCCGGGAAAATAGAAGTCGTCGTGCACCCGCAGTCGGTAATACACTCCATGGTGGAATTCGAGGACGGAGCCGTGATAGCACAGCTCGGACATCCGGACATGAGGGAACCGATACAGTATGCCCTCTCCTACCCTTCAAGACTGAGTCTGGACAACATGAAACTGGATTTCGCCCGGCTTCATGAACTGACATTCTACGCCCCCGATACGGAGAAGTTCCCGGCTCTCGGCCTGGCTTACGAGGCCATAGCCAAAGGAGGGAACATGCCTTGTGTGATGAATGCAGCCAACGAAGTGGCGGTCAAGGCATTTCTCGAAGACAGGATAGGCTTCTACGACATCAGCGGGATCATATCCGATACTATGGCAGGCGCGGATTTTGTAAAAGAGCCGGACCTCGACGACATTTTCGGGACAAACACGGCAGCCCTGAGAAAAGCCGGTGAAATATTGGACAAATATTCAAGATAAAGATGGTAGTATTGCTGAAAATCCTGCAGGTCATACTTGCACTTTCCATACTGATACTGGTACACGAATTCGGACATTTCATATTCGCAAAGCTCTTCAAGATCAGAGTAGAGAAGTTCTACCTGTTCTTCGATGTCGGATTCTCGCTTTTCAAATTCAAGCCCAAAAATTCAGATACCGAATACGGAATCGGATGGCTTCCTCTCGGAGGCTACTGCAAAATCTCCGGAATGATCGACGAATCCATGGATACAGAAGCGCTGAAAAGCGAGCCTAAGCCATGGGAGTTCAGAAGCAAGCCGGCATGGCAGAGACTTCTGGTGATGTTCGGCGGCGTGCTGTTCAACTTCATATTCGCCATCATCGTATACATCGGCATCATGGCCGGCTGGGGCGAGACCTATATCAGCAACGAAGAAAACAGCATCTATGTGAACGAACTGGCATATGAAATGGGATTCAGGAACGGTGACAGGATTCTGAAATTCGACGACTACACCCCGGAACGCTTCGAGATGCTGCAGGCTGACATGGCGCGGCAGACGGCCAGAAAGGCGACCGTGCTCCGTGACGGCGATACCGTGAACATATACATCGACCAGAACATGATAGGCGAAGTGCTCAATTCTCCGGGAATGTTCGATCTGGCCATACCGTTCGTGGTCGACACCGTACCGGCGACATCGGCAAACAGCACCGCAGGGCTCATGAAAGGGGACAGGATCGCCGCCATCGACGGAAAGCCCATAAAATTCCTCCAGGACTCCAGAGCCCTGCTGTCCGACTATGAAGGGAAGGAGATAGACATAACCGTGCTCAGAGACAGGGACACTCTTGACATTCCGGTACAGGTGGATACCGCAGGCCGTCTGGGCATATACGCTTCCATCCCCGGTGTCAAGACGAAGGAATACTCGGTCATTTCAGCCATACCTGCCGGCATAAGGCATACTTTCAGCACGATAGGAGGCTATATTCAGGACCTGAAACTGGTCTTCACGCCGAGCACCGAGGCATACAAGTCAGTAGGCAGCTTCATAGCCATGGGACAGATTTTCCCGGCAGCCTGGGACTGGTACAGATTCCTGAACATACTCGCACTGCTGTCCATCATGCTGGGTGTGATGAACCTCATTCCGATACCGGCTCTGGACGGAGGGCACATACTCTTCACCCTGTATGAGATGGTCACGGGCAAAAAGCCGAGCGACAAGTTTCTGGCGGCGGCCCAGGTAGTCGGAATGGTGCTTCTGTGCGGACTCATGATCCTGGCCTTCGGCAATGATATCGGAAGACTGCTGAAATAGCCCGGGACCGGAGGCAGCGGCGGCACCGCGGAGTCGCAGACATTGACAATATCGCGGATATTTTATATTATTGTAAAATGATTGGCCTGCGGCCAACCTTTTCAGGAAAAATTACGGAAAAACAACAAACCAATACATATGAAAAAAGGAATAATCCTGTCCTTGGTGACAGTGCTCGCGATGACGGCCGTATCATGCAGCGGCAGCGGACAAAAACTTCTGCCCAATGTAAGCGGCAAGGCCGGAGAGGTCATAGTGGTGATCAACCAGGGCGAATGGGAAGGCGAAGCCGGAGAGGAAATCAGGACTCTGCTGGCAAGCGACTGCCCGTTCCTGCCGCAGAAAGAACCTCTGTACACCCTGGTAAACATAAATCCGTCGAATTTTTCGAACATATTCCAGATACACAGGAATCTGCTGCTGGTGGACATCGACCATAACGTGGATTCAGCCCGCGTGGTATTCCGGTCAGACGTGTGGGCCAGCCCGCAGTGCGTCATCAATGTCGAGGCTCCTGACAGCGAATCGGCCGTGCAGCTGCTGGAAGACAGAGGCAGGGACATACAGACGATGCTTGAGCAGGCTGAAAGGGACAGGATCATAGCCAATTCGAAAAAGTACGAGGAGTCATCCCTCAGGCCGGCTGTAAACAAGTTCATCGGCGGCTCTCCTTACTTCCCTGCCGGATACAAGATCAAGAAACAGACCGATGACTTTCTCTGGATAGCGTATGACACACAGATACTTCAGGATGTGTTCATCTACAAGTACCCCGCCGGCGGAGAAGATGATTTCAGCCCTGAAAACCTGGTAGCCAGAAGAAATGAATTCATGAAGAACAACGTTCCGGGGATGTTCGAGAACACTTATATGACCACGAGCAACATCACGATGCCGTCTGTAGAGTATCTCAAGTACAAAGGCCGTGATTTCGCTGAAATGCGCGGTTTCTGGGAGGTATACAACGACTATATGGGAGGTCCGTTCGTGTCGCACTCCTTCTACAGCCCTGACGGGAAGGAAATCATCACGATGGAAGCTTTCGTCTACGCGCCGAAATATGACAAGAGGAACTATCTCCGGGAAGTGGAATCAATACTGTATTCTTTCGAATGGAATAATTCGAGCAGAAAAAAGTAAAAATATTTTGCAGGATAAAAAATATTACATACCTTTGCACTCCCGATGAAAAAACGGGGACAGTTCTTTCAAGAATAATTCGAAGTTTGTTTTGAGGCAAGTTCAAGGCGGACAAGTGAGGAAGAAGGGAGTTTACTTCTGTAAATGACCGACAGACGAACGAAGTCCAACGCAGAAATCGCCCAAAAGAGGCTGGAAAATTCGAAGTTTGTTTTGAGGCAAGTTCAAGAAAAACGAGCGACGAGCGCCGGAGTTACCTTCCGGTAATGAGGACGCGAGGAGGCGAAGTTTGACGCAG
>CALVDR010000040.1 GCA_944326365.1 uncultured Bacteroidales bacterium
TAAAAGCAGATTAAGTTATGACCACATCAGAAAAAGTCATCAAGAACAAACTGGGACTGCTTGAGCTGTCCCAACAGTTGGGAAACGTGTCACGAGCCTGCAAGATTATGGGATACAGCCGTGACAGTTTTTATCGTTTCAAGGAACTGTACGAGCAGGGCGGAGAACTGGCCCTGCAGGAGATTTCCCGTAAAAAGCCGGTGATAAAGAACCGCGTGGAGGAGCGCATAGAGCAGGCTGTAGTGCAGATGGCCATAGCCAATCCGGCTTTGGGACAAGTACGCGTATCCAACGAGCTGCGCAAGAAAGGCATACTCGTATCTCCCGGAGGAGTGCGCTCCATCTGGTCATAGGAGTGTAAGCCTTCGACAAAGTGCATATTGTAGTCAGGATAGGGTTCTTATTGGATTGGATCTAGAAGATCTCTGCAGATAGCATAAGAGTTCTTGTAGTGCTGGAACTGTCCAGTAATGATACTGCGATGAATCTTATATTTATTTGCTACTTTGATTATCTCTCCTTTGGCTGAAAAAGGATTGAACCACTTTACAAAATAATCCTCAAGAGGCGCATTACCACAGAGGGCATTTACAGCAAAGTCATTAGCCTCCTTCTCTTTAGCATATTCACTGTTCGGGGATTCAGTGTCTACAAAATTCTGGGCCTTGTCAGCAGTGAGATGGAGTACAATATGGCCAAGTTCGTGCATGATTGCAAAAGCGTAGTTATCAATACGGTTATAACGTTTTGTCACTGCAATCGTAGGATTCTCACCATCCCAGAATGAGTATCCGTCTACAGGAGTCTTTTCAAGATTGCATTCCTCAATATATTTGATTCCATAGCTATTGAGTATGAGCTTCACTTGGGATGTCGTATTCCTGTTCTTATAGAATGTAAGATTGAGTTCCCGTATAATTGATTGAAGACTTTTTCTGCTGAATCTATTGTTTAGAATTTCATCTTTGCTTCGTTTCCGCACAACAATCATCCACGTCATAAGATTGACAGGGTCTGTCTGGTATTTTGAAGATTTGTGGAAATATGTCTGGACATTTGATGAAAGTTTTGTGATTGCGTCGACATTGTCCACACCGAAATACTTGCATACATGGGCCACATTCTCTTCTACTGTTCCAGTAAGACCTATTTTTTTCTTGAGATAGCCGAGATTCAAAACATTTTTGAGCCGGTTCCATGACTTGATATCGTCTTTACGTTTGACGATTTCTTTATTCTCTCTGATTTCAGCGAGATCATACTGCCCTTGTAGAGCAAGCCAATCTTCAGCTGTAATTCCTTCAATGACAGCTTCAAGCATATAGGCAATCTCCGGTGATATATTCCTTTTGCCCTTGATAATGTCATTGATTACAGGGGCAGATTTACCAATTGTATTAGAAAGTTCTTTCTGGCTGATACCCATCTCATTCAATGCTTGATTAAGAATGAGCCCCGGATGTACAGCATTTGCAGAATCCTTCTCCGAGTATACGTCTTCTACCATAGCAAACTTCTTAAATTCAATGATACGATAAAGTATATCAGTGTTTTGGTCAGCAAAGATACTAATTTTAAATTAATTTGCAAAAAATATTATCAATTTTGATAATAAAATTTGGAGAAATTTTCACAAAAATATCTTTGCGGGCAAAATATTTTCTTCTATCTTTGCGAAAGAATATCAGAAGTGAAACTAAAATAAATTGAACTATGACATAGAAAGTGTTTATATAGACGAGAAATGATGCAAGATTGGGCCCTTGCATCATTTCATAAGTAAGCTTTGGCGAGCAATAACAATGGACAGCCAAGTGCGGGTTGACCAATGTTACATTTTACTTATATCTTTCGCAAAGATAACGGAAGACCGTCGCAAAAACAAGAACCAGCCCGAAAAGTTTGACGAAGAAGGCGCACTATTCTTCAGAGTTAATGTTTAAATTCATAAAACATGAACAAAGAATTTAAATTTTTCGTAGATGGGACGAAGTTCCAGACGGAAAACCAGTTCATTACAGGACTGGAAATCAAAAGCATGGCAAATGTGCCAGATGACATGAATCTATACCTTGTTGTCCCAGGATATCAGGATGAACTGATTGAAAACGAGAGAACAGTCAATCTTGCTCGTCCTGGTGTAGAAAAGTTCGAGACCAGAAAGAAACATGAAGGTCTTATTTTGATTATAAACACAAGGCAAGTTCCTTTTGAAGGGAAGAAGGTTAGTTACGAAGAGATTGTTGCCCTTGCCGGCTATGATATAAACAAGCCAAATAGAGGGTACACCATCACCTATGAAAATGGACCTCAGCAAAACCCTTCAGGAAGTCTTCCAAAGGGCATCAAGGTATTTGTCAAACATCTTATGCAGTTCCATGTCAATGCAACAGATAAGTCTTAACGAGGAGCTTGAAAAACTCAACGGCGAGGGAGTACAGTGCTTCCTCGCCAAAGGGACCCACCTTGTTGTCAAAGATGTCCCATACCTCAACAATGATGCTAAGTTAGGATTCGGTACTCTTATTGTTAAAATTGACACGGCTGGAAGTTCTCTTATTCAACCAAGAGACCATACGGCATACTGGATTGGGGAGCAGCCTTGTAATTTTGACGGGACTGTAATTTCAGGACTTGTCAATGGCCCTAACCATACTTCTTTTGGAAACGGAATAATATCGGATTATTTTCTGTCTCGCAAACCAGTCGAAAACGGAGGGCGATATCGTTCTTACTATGAAAAAGTGATACAGCATATAAATATGATATCGGCTCCTGCACAAGCTATGTATCCTGTTGAATGTTCTAGAAATAAGAGTGTCGTCATACAACAGAGTGGTGAACTTCCGTTTGAATATGGTGACACGAATGCGTCTAGAGCGAATATCTCCGGCATCAGCGAATGTATGGAACATCAGAAGCTTGCTATAGTAGGGCTTGGGGGAACGGGAATGTATCTCCTTGACTTTCTGTCCAAATGTCCTGTCAGCGAGATTCATCTTTTCGATGATGATGTATTCAACAATCATAATGCATTCCGCGCTCCAGGGGCAGCAAGCCTGGCAATTCTGAACCAACAACCCGTAAAAGTGCAATATGCAGCTGACATTTATAGTCGCATGAAGCATGACATCATACCACATTGCATGAAAATCACACCAGAGAATATATCTATGCTTGACGATATGGACTTTGTTTTTATTTGTGTGGATTCTTGTAGCGTCCGGACTATGATTGCAAACTATCTTGCGGACCACGGTAAAGCGTTTATCGATTCAGGGCTTGGACTGGAACAGGTAAACGGACATATTACAGGACAGGTCCGAGTTACGTCTGCTGTAAACGATCATTACGATCATCTCAAGGATGCTTTGTCATCTTCGGGAGATGATGATGATCCGTATGCAAGCAATATACAAATCGCAGAGTTGAACTGCATGGCGGCAATTTTATCAGTCATCAGATGGAAGAAACTTCTGGGATTCTATGGTGACACCTCTGTTCAGGATGACTGGAGTTTCTCCTATTGTGTTCATTCCAATAACCTGATTAAGAATTCCAAATATGAAGATCAGTGAGTTTACTCCTATCATTGTAGAATCAGCCCCGGCTCATCTTGAGCCAGGGCTCCTCTATATTAGCATAAAGTACCATACAGTATTACATTTATGCCCATGTGGATGCGGGGAAGAAATCGTAACCCCTATAGCCCGTGACCAATGGCATTTGGAATGGGATGGCGAAAGTGTTTCATTATCACCATCAGTCGGCAACTACCGCCTGGCATGCCGATCACACTATTTTATTCGCAATGACAAGGTTGTATGGGTTCCGGAGCGAAGCGAAAATAAAAAAGTAAAGTTTCCATTCATGAAAGCTTTGACAATAAAAAAGAAAAAGGACAAACGCAGAAAACAGCATGGAAATGGTCGATAAGGCTCCGGAATATGGAATGTCATCACATATCTTCTAAGGATAGTCCTTTACAGGATCAATTTTCCGTTATTTCCGTTATTTTTCTTTTTGTTTGACAAATACTCCTTAATTTTACGTATGTTTGCATAATTTGAATTGATTTATGATAACAGATATCCGTTTTCGGAATTACCGTATCTTTTCGGAACTTCAAGAGCTCAGGCTCGCTCCGATTACTGTAATCTTCGGAAAAAACAATGTAGAAAAGACAGCTGCTTATTAAAAGATTTGCTATGCGGTATTTATGGAGTAGCAGACTGTCTTGGTTGAAAAGGTATTGCGGAGCTGGATATGAAAGAAAATGGTATTGGCCTGCAGGGCCGGCTGAAAGATATGTGGCGGCGTTATGGGGCGGGCGGATTTGCAGGGAAGTGTCTGGTCAAGGCTTTGGCGATTCTTGGGGTGAGGGTGCGGATAAGTTGCCATTATGCTAAACGGCTGGATTTGACTGCCGTATCTATAAAGAGTGAATATCGGGAGCTGGACCTGGAGGATTTCCAGACACAGATTCAGATACACCCGGAGCGTTTCACTGAGGAGAAGATGTCGCGGATCAAGGATGCTTTTGGGGTAGAAGGAAATCATGCTTATGGTGTTTATGCCGGGAATGTGCTGGCCGGATACGGGTGGGTATCGACTGTCTGGATGGTGAACAGAGGACGCAGGCTGAAAGAGAACGTGGGGTATTTGTGGGATGGTTATACGCATCCTGCTTATCGTGGACGTGGGCTTCATGGTGATCTGATCAGGATACGGGAGCGAGAACTGGTGCGTATGGGGAAGAGTGTGGCAGCTGTGACTGTGGATTTCTATAACAGAGCATCAAAGGTGGGATTCGAGCGTGCGGGGTATGTGTTGAAATCCAAGGTGTTTTCCTGGTCGGTGGGCGGTGGCCGTGTGAGGTCGTGGGTGAAGAAATTTTGAAAGGTATGTTGGCGAAGATAGTGCATTGGACCGAAAGGTCCTATATTTTAGTGCATAAGCTGAGAAAGAAGTCTCTGAGTTGGGTGGTGTCTTTCGTGGTGGCTGCTGTGAGTACGCTGCCTTATGAGCTGGTGCTGGATTTCCGGGGATTGGTGAAAGCTCTTTTTGTCCACCCGTCCTTGGTGACAGTGCTGATGTGGTGTGTGTGCGTGTTCGGTGTGGCGGTGTTTGTGTTGGACAGGTGGCTTGTCAGGTTCATCCAGAAGCATGATGATTCGAGTGAACTGAAGGATATCATGTCGGCTTGTGCTGACGGTTCCTGCTTCGATTTGGAGAACTATTCTTATGGGTTTATCTGGGGACAGGATCGGACTTTGTGGGTGTGCGATGATATTATAGAGGGGTATCGGACTTCGCAGATTTATCTTGAGAGTGCCCGACTGGATGGTTATTTCCGGTTTTCAGGCGAGGATGAGTGGCTGAACGGACGTTATGATGCCTTTTGTGCGTCTTCGGAGCGGATCAGTATGGCTGAGCGTAGGAGGAACAACAATGACCGGTTCATGGTTACGGGGTTTGGAAGGAATTTCTGCAAGACTGATAAGAGAATTCATCTGTCGTTGGCGAAGACGGTGTGGAGTATGAATCAGTTTGTGTGGACGGAGCTGTTTCCGAGTGGGCTGAAGTCCAAAAGAGAGGCTCTGTCCATGATAGCAGCAGATACGACAGGTGGGTATTTCCCGAATAGTTTCTGCCTGCATCTTGTGATAGTGACTGCGGACGGTAAGGTGGTGATGAACAGGATCAGCGGGAATAAGTCGAATGACTATCCTTATACGTTGGCGGCGACTGTCGGGGAGCAGATCGAATTGTCGGATTTCAATGCAGGGACAGATTACAACAACAGGTTTGTAGACAGATGGATCAAGCGTGCGTTTTATGAGGAGTTCGGTATGCCGGAGGATCCTTTTGATAGGGTGGTGGATGCTGATTCTGCGCGTGTGCTGGCTTTTGTCGAGGAAGGTGATATTTACAATGTGTCCATGGTGACTGTCATTTCTTTGAATTATTCCGCTGAGGATTTCAGCAGGTATCTGGCGGCAGCCCTGATTCTGGACAAGGAGTTCGATTCTCTTGTCTTTCTGGATGTGAAGCGGATTCCGGAGGAACTGAGCCGGCATTTCAGAATGTTCCCTGGCTGTGCGACTGGGTTTACGAACGGGGATTATCATCCGTCGACTGCGATGCGGCTTTTCCTGACTTATTCGCATTTCTATGGCATATGTCGTTTCAAGGAGGAATTCAAAAGGGCAGCGGACAAGAGAGAGCGGTTTTAAAATGCTATAAGGTAATCCAAACAATTCGTTTATCCGTATCGGAAGCGGAGACCAGCGTGCTACTGAGAGCGAGGTCATGGCCATGTATCACGACCAGTCACCGGTTTGCAAAGCTGTCGGAAAATATAGGTTTCGGGATAAACAAACTGATGAGCTGGAAGACTTTGACAGGGAACGATGTGACTATAAGAAACGAGAGGGATTATGTCATGGTGACATTGCATCTGAAGTCTGAGGTTCTAGAAGAAACTACCCAGAAAACTACCCAGAAAACTACCCAGAATTTGGAAAACGAGGAAAATATAATTTATCATGATTAAGGTTCCCGAACTGGAGTCGTTTGATTCCGATTTTAAAAATACTTATGTGGCGATTTACAGTATGCTGGGATATGAAATGTTTTAATGGGAAGAGTCATTGAAATCATAGAGAATGATTTCAATATGGACAGTTATGAATTACTTGACGGCTTTATGCAGTCTGATTTCTTTGATGGATATTTCGGCTCTATGAGTGATGGCAAAAGACAGGAGATGATTGAGCTGTTGCAGAAGCATAGTCAGTAATGATAATCAAACAAAAGGAAATTATGTTCACGCCTCGGCAATTGCAAGAAAACTTGCATTGCTCAGTTTCTGCGATATTACGAAGACAAGGTTTTTTTGAAATATTCAGCATAAAATTTCATTTCTGAACTTTTATCCCTATATTTGTTGCAACAAGTGTCAAATTTGAAATGTTAGATAATGTGTATATGCTGACAGACACCGAGCTTTGCAACAGGATTGCCGCCAAAATAAAAACGGTACGTCTGAAGCAGAACATGTCGCAGGCCGAGCTGGCAGACAAGAGCGGTGTTTCCATTTCCACCATAAAGCGCATGGAAGACGGAGAGGTGAAGAACTTCGAGTCGCTGATCCGCGTCCTGCGCACTCTGGGCAAGCTCGACATCTTCATCCCGCTCATCGAGGAAGAGCAGTTGAGCCCGAACGAATACTACGAGTTGGTCAGCAAATCAAGCAAACCCAAGCGCAAGCGGGCATCCAAAGGTTACACAAAAGAGAATAAGGAGGAATCGGAATGGTAGACGTAGCTCGTGTCAATCTATACGGCCAGCCCATAGGCTCGGTACGTTGGGACCAAAGATATGAAGTCGCACAGTTCGAGTATGATCCGGACTTTGTGAGACTGGACATAGAGCCTTCGCCGCTGATGATGCCCGTAAGGGAAGGACGTGTGTACAGTTTCGGGGAACTAGACAAAACGACCTTCAAAGGCCTGCCCGGAATGTTAGCTGACTCCCTGCCGGATACATACGGCCGGGCCCTTTTTGAGAGATGGCTGGCCCTGACGGGCCGGACCAGCGGCAATGCGATTGAGACGCTTTGCTTTCTGGGCAAACGCTGCATGGGCGCCCTTGAGTTTGAACCGGCTATCGAAACTATTGATACTGATATCCGGATAGAGGTCGATTCTTTGGTGGATGTGGCCAGAGAAGCCCTTGCCGACAAATCAAACTTCAACGTGAACATCAGTTCCGACAAGAAGGCGGCCATTGCTGAGATTCTGCGCCTCGGCACTTCTGCAGGCGGGCAACGGGCCAAGGCAATCATTGCCTACAACAAAGCCACCGGAGAGATCCGTTCGGGACAGGTCGAGACTCCCGACGGGTTCGACTACTACATCATCAAGCTGGACGGCGTATCCGCCACGGCCGGATTCAGGGAGACTGAAAACTTCGGGCGTCTGGAATACTCCTTCTCACGGCTTGTGAAGGAATGCGGAATCGACATGGCAGAATGCTCGCTGATTGAAGAGAACGGAAGGGCTCATTTCCTGACAAAGCGGTTCGATCGGATAAACGGTGCAAAGGTGCACATGCAGACGCTCTGCGGAATCGCACACTTCGATTACCGGCTCCTCAGGTCCTACTCCTACGAGCAAGCGTTCGCCGTAATGCGCGGTCTGCGGCTCACCTACAAGGAGGCGCAGGAGATGTTCCGCAGAATGGTGTTCAATGTCGTGGTGCGCAATCAGGACGACCATACAAAGAATATCTCTTTCCTGATGGACAGAGACGGAAAATGGCGCTTGTCACCGGCCTATGACATGGGCTATGCCTACAATCCCGACGGCCAGTGGACCTCGGCCCACCAGATGTCGATAAACGGCAAATTCAGCGGCATCACTAAAGACGACCTGCTCGTATGCGGGGCCAGGAACAACATCAAGAATGCCGCGCGGATCATCGACGAGGTCTGCCAGGCGGCATCCATGTGGCCGGAAATAGCCAGGGAGTGTGGAGTGCCGCAAAAGATGATTGAAGAGATTCGACCGAATATGGTTTTCTTATGATTGTATGGTCCGACGGGTTGCCGCAACTTTACATTATTTCCTGCTCACATATACGCCAATAAAACTACCTGGAAACTGACCGGACAGCAGGTGGTAATTTAAAAGTTTATTTCCATTCCTCTCAGTTTCTGCGTATATTTATCGCTGCCGCGCTACATATACTGTTCACGCCTCGGCAATTGCAAGAAAACTTGCATTGCACTCGGCTTCTGCGTATATTTGCAGCCTTTTTCAGAAAATGTGATATGGGATTTGGAATAGGAAAGACATTCAGACCGAAATTTTTCAGCCTGTTCGGAAAGGGACGCTACAGTTCGTCATTGTTCGCATCAGACCTTGCTGCCGGGGTCATCGTAGGCATCATCGCATTGCCGCTGGCGATAGCTTTCGGCATAGCCAGCGGGGTATCTCCGCAGCAGGGCCTCATCACTGCCATCATAGCCGGATTTCTGGTATCGGTTTTCGGCGGTTCACGCTATCTTATAGGAGGACCGACCGGTGCATTCATCGTGATTGTCTCCGGCATAGTGGCCCAATACGGAATGCAGGGCCTGATCATTGCCACCATCATGGCCGGAGTATTCCTGGTGGTGATGGGCCTGTGCCGTATGGGCGCCATATTCAGATTTATCCCGTACCCTATAGTGGTAGGCTTCACAAGCGGCATAGCCCTGACGATATTTTCTACCCAGATCAAGGACTTCATCGGGCTTGACGTGCAGGTCCCGTCCGGATTCATCCCGGAATGGGTGTGCTATATCACCAACATCGGCTCATTGGACATAGCGGAGACAGTCATGAGCATGTGCTGTCTGCTGGTCATCGTCTTCTGGGGGAAAATCAGCAAGAAAATACCTGGCTCGCTCATTGCCCTGCTTCTGGCCACGGCGGCATCCTTCCTGCTGAACAGGTTTGCCGGTATGGAGTTCGCCACCATAGGCTCCAGATTCCCCGAGCTTGCGGACGGACTTCCGATGCCCAGGCCCGAAGCCCCGCAGTTTGACTACC
This sequence comes from uncultured Bacteroidales bacterium, assembly GCA_944326365.1. GTDB lineage: Bacteria > Bacteroidota > Bacteroidia > Bacteroidales > UBA932 > Cryptobacteroides. The sequence continues at coordinate 9,600 of CALVDR010000040.1, forward strand.
GGACTGTCAGGGAACTGGTGTCTCCGGCCTTCACCATAGCCATCCTTTGCGCAGTAGAGTCATTGCTCGCCGCCATGGTAGCCGACGGTGTCACCGGTCACAGGCATGATTCGAATACCGAACTGGTAGGGCAGGGGATAGCGAACATCGTCACACCGCTTTTCGGCGGCATCCCTGCTACAGGAGCGCTCGCCAGAACCATGGCCGGCATCAACAACGGCAGCAAGTCTCCTGTTGCCGGCATAGTCCATGCCGTGATCCTGCTTCTGATTTACCTTTTCCTGATGCCGTATGTGATCTATGTCCCGCTTTCGTGTCTGGCAGCTATACTTGTGGTGGTCGCCTACAATATGAGCGAATGGCGCTCTTTCCGGTATCTTCTGAAGGCAGACAGGTCCGATGTGGCAGTACTTCTGATAACATTCTTCCTGACAGTCCTTGTGGATCTGACCGTGGCTATCGAAATCGGAGTCCTTCTGGCTGTCGTCCTGTTCGTCAAACGTGTCATGGAAACTTCTTCCATCCGTGTCATTGACGAAGACCGTTTGGCCGCTACTGAAAATGACGAGATCGCCGGGGTGGATGATACGGAACGTCTTTCGATCCCTTCCGGTGTCGAGGTATACGAGATTGACGGGCCGTTCTTCTTCGGCCTTGCAAGCCGCCTTGAAGAACTGGAGGAGGGCAGGAAACAGAATGTGAAAGTCCGCATCATCAGGATGAGAAAAGTTTCTTTCATGGATTCGACTGGTATCAGGAATCTTCGGAATTTCTGCACCAGGACAGGGAAACGCGGCATCCGCGTCATTCTTTCAGGGGTCAATCCGCAGGTCATGGCCACTCTCCACAAGTCCGGACTTGACCGCGAAATAGGGGAGGACTACATCTTCCCGCACATTATTCCTGCTTTGGCGAAAGCCAATGAATGCCTGGCCCGGCCGCTCAGCCGATAGCCAAACTCTCGCCTTCGTGGCTGATGCTCCAGAACGGTATCCCTGCCGCGTCCGTGAATTGTTTCATCCTCCAGGCCGATTCGAACCCGCCGGATGTGAAATGCATGGGTATGAACAGACCTGTACGGAATCTCGCGATGAACTGCCGTGCGCCTCTGGTATATCCGTTCCCGACACGCCCGTCCACAGGAAAGAACACCGCATCGAAACTGTCCGTGATCTTGGCGATATCCTTCAGTTCCCCGAGAAACATCTTCTCTTCACGCAGCGGGTCCACTTCGCGGCCTGTCTCCCTGCTCGTCACCAGACCGCCCGTAAAATCATCGGTCAGGAATCTGGAGTACCAGTTGTTCAGGTCACCTGCATGGAAAATCCTCTTTCCGTCCGTCTCCACTATCCATGATACGCCGCTGTCATTGCTCCCTGTCGCAGTGACGCCCACCGTCCCGTCTGACCATTGCCCGCCCTTTGCCAGCCATACGTCGGCATCCTCCTTCTTCGCCCTGTAATGTTTCAGAATGTCTTTCGACAATATATACGTGATATTCTTTTTCTGTCCTTTCCAGGACAATATCCTCCTGTCGAAATGGTCTTCATGAAAATGACTGGAAAACACGTACAGGGGCTTCTCCGAAGCCAAAACTCTTTCCATCACTCCTGCCGGATCCTTCCACCAGTCGAACACCAGGAAACAATCCCCGGTCTCTACGGCAAATCCGCTATGGTATATGTATGTAAGCTTCATCGCAGTCATATTTTCCAGTATTTGTGCCCTTTCCTGCACAATCCGCCATGAAATGAAAAGGGTGACCAAAAGGGTTCTTTCCGGAAATTCCGCCTTTCAGTCACCCGCAATCGTAAATCTTACCGGGTACCGCTATTTATGGTAAGCGTCGAGTCCGCTCTGCAGGAACTCTATGAATCCCGGGATGCTCAGGTCATAGCCTCTGATCGGCGCCAGAAGTTCACCTTCCGGGGAGAGCAGTGCATAGTTCGGCTGGGCATTCACTCCGAAACGGGTTCTGACGATATAGGAATTTGCACGCCCCATCTGTTTCAGCACATCTCCGCTTTCCGTAGTCACCCAGTCTTCCTCTGCCAGAGTCATCTTGTCATCGGTATACAAGGCTACTACCACGAAGTCATTCATCAGCATCTCCAGAACCTGCGGGTCGCTCCATACTCTTGATTCCATCTCCCTGCAGTTCACGCATCCGTGGCCCGTGATGTCCACGAATACCGGTTTCCCGGCTTCTCTTGCCGCAGCCAGGCCCTCTTCAAGTTCGAAGTATCCGGTAAGTCCCAGAGGAAGATGCAGGTCATATTTGGTGCCGGATTCGGATTCCGCATCAGGAGCGGCAGCGCCTGCCACGTTCCCTCCGAGTACGAAATCCTGGGTGGTGATAGGCGGAAGATACCCTGACAGGGCCTTCAGCGGTGCACCGAACATACCTGGAATCATATAGACCACAAAGGAGAACACTGCGATGGCGGCAGCAAGCCTTTTCACGGATACATGGTCTTTCGGCGTATCATGCGCGAATCTGATTTTCCCGAGCAGGTAGAATCCCAGCAGGGAGAATGTCACGATCCATATGGCCAGATAGACCTCGCGGTCCAGAAGTCCCCAGTGGTAAGTCTGGTCAGCGACACTCAGGAACTTGAAGCCTAAAGCCACTTCTATGAAACCGAGCACCACTTTCACCGTATTCATCCAGCTTCCGCTCTTGAGTTTGGTGAGCAGGGACGGGAAGAGAGCCAGAATCGTGAACGGAAGGGCAAATGCTACCGAGAAGGCCAGCATGGTGACCATCGGAGTCCAGAACTCACCCTCGGTGGACTTGATAAGGACGGTGCCGACGATAGGGCCTGTACATGAGAATGAAACGAGTACCAGAGTCAGCGCCATGAAGAAGATCCCTATCAGTCCGCCCTTGTCGGCATTCTTGTCCGACTTGTTCACCAGTGATGTAGGCAGCACGATTTCGAAGGCGCCGAAGAATGACGCCGCGAAAATCATGAACACCACGAAAAAGATGATATTAGGTATCCAGTGCGTGGCCAGCCAGTTGAATATGTCCGCAGTCACTGCATCTCCTCCCACAATCCTGGTGATCAGTATTATCACTGAAATAGGAACAGTGTAAAGAAGCACGATGAACAGTCCGTACATCGCGGCCTTGAACCTTCCGGCTGCAGGTGTCGGCGAGCCTTTCAGGAAGAAAGACACTGTCATCGGCACCATAGGGAATACACATGGGGTCAGCAGCGCAGCGAAGCCCCACAGAATGGCCTCTATGATGAGTGACCAGAGATTCCCGTTTCCGCCGGCTGACGCGGATGCTGATGCAGGCTTGTCCAGAGCTGTCTCGAAAGTGAAATACTCGGGAGCTGCGCACGTATAGTCAGTGCAGCACATCCATGTGATCTCTCCGGCAGCCTTCGCCCCGGCTGACTCCACGTTCATGTCAATGGCGAATTTCACTTCGTCATAGAACACGGCTTCCCCGTCATAGTCCACACTCTCGGTGATGGCATAAAGTTCTCCGGCAGGGGAGCATCCTGTGAGTTCGGAGAATTCTACCGCACACGGATACATCTCGCTGTCGGTGTCGTATGTATGCCATCCCTCGGCTATCTTTCCGGTAAACACGATGGCAGTCTTGCCGTCGATATTTTCCTGGGACACGGTCCACTCGATGGTCTTGTCCGGAGCTGTCAGCATCGCCTGCCCGGAAAGGGAGACTGATATCAGTGCAGCGGACATCAGACACACAAATTTCATCAGATTTTTCATCGGAATATCTTGTTTCTGTTTTACTTCAATATTTCTTTCCGGCATTTTCCCTCTATTTCGCGAAAGCTACCGATCTGGTTTCGCGGATGACAGTGATCTTCACCTGTCCGGGATATACCATCTCCTCCTGTATCTTCCTGGCTATCTCACCTGAAAGCGTCTCTGCCTCCTGGTCGCTTACCTGTTCGGCCCCTACTATCACCCTCAGTTCACGTCCGGCCTGTATCGCATAGCTCTTGGTTACGCCCTTGTAAGACTGGGCGATACCCTCCATATCCTTCAGCCTCTTGATATAGGATTCTATCACTTCCCGTCTTGCCCCTGGTCTCGCACCTGAAATGGCGTCACCGACCATTACCAGCGGCGATATGATTGAAGTCATCTCCATCTCTTCATGGTGAGCGCCGATGGCATTGCAAACTTCCGGTTTTTCCTTGTATTTTTCGGCCAGCTTCATTCCGAGTATTGCATGCGGAAGTTCCGGATCTTCGTCTGAAACCTTTCCGATGTCGTGGAGCAGTCCGGCCCTCTTGGCCACCTTTGGATTCAGTCCGAGTTCCGAAGCCATGGTGGCGCAGATATTGGCCACTTCACGTGAATGCTGCAGCAGGTTCTGTCCGTAAGAAGAACGGTATTTCATCCTGCCAATCAGTTTCACCAGCTCTATGTTCATTCCGTGGATGCCGAGGTCGATGCATGTCCTCTTGCCTGTTTCCATGATCTCGTCTTCGAGCTGCTTCTGTACCTTAGCCACCACTTCTTCGATACGGGCCGGGTGGATACGTCCGTCCACCACCAGCTGGTGAAGAGCCAGCCTGGCCACTTCCCTTCTCACAGGATCGAATGCCGAAAGAAGAATGGCCTCCGGAGTGTCATCCACCACGATTTCCACGCCTGTAGCCGCCTCCAAAGCCCTGATGTTCCTTCCTTCACGGCCGATGATCCTTCCCTTGATCTCATCGCTTTCGATATTGAACACTGTCACTGCATTTTCTATCGCAGTTTCGGTGGCTGTCCTCTGTATGGTGTTGATGACTATGCGCTTGGCCTCCTTGCTGGCATTCATCCTGGCATCATCCATCACATCGTTTATGTATGACTGAGCCTGGCTTCTGGCTTCCGCCTTCATGTTCTCCATCAGCTGGTTTTTCGCCTCTGTGGCACTCATCCCCGCAATACTTTCTATCTGATGTATGGCCTCCTGACGCAGCTTTTCGTATTCGTCGGCTTTCTTCGTGGCGATATCTACCTGGTTCTTCAGGTTCTCCCTTATCGCATCGGCCTCCTTGTTTTTCCTTCCGAGTTCCGCGTTCTGCTGGTTCAGGCTGTTCTCCTTCTGTCTGAGCCTCGATTCGCTCTCCTGAAGCTGCTTGTTCTTTTCGTTTATATATTGCTCATGTTCTGTCTTCAGCTGCAGGAACTTTTCCTTCGCCTGGAAAATCTTCTCTTTCTTTATGTTCTCCGCGTCAAGTTCGGCTTTCCTGATGATATCCTCCTTCTGCCCGTTCAGAATGACTCTGCGGACAGGTATGTATATCCCGAGAGCTATCGCCGCACCGACGGCTGCCGCCAATATGTAAAATAAAATCTCCATAACTGTATATAATATAATTTGTTCCAATCTTTTCTGGCCTCCGGCCAATGCCGTCAGGGGTTTCCGTGTCCTTCAAAAACAAAGACAGGCCGGCTTGCAGAAGCCGACCTGTCGGAATTTCAAAAGCCGCCAGCCAAAATTTCAGAAAATCCTATAAAAATAAGATTTGAGTTCCGAAAACTGGTTCTGATATCCTCCGTCCCGCATAAGCGGAATCCCCGTTCGGGTCACCTAGGTCCGTCATCCCCATTCGAGTGTACTCGGTTACTTTGTACAATTGTAGATTTCAGCAAATAAGTAGCTGACGGCTAAACTTTCTTCTCAATATTTTCAAGATAGCTTCTCAGTCTCGCCTGAAGATCGTCCTCACCTTTTTTCTGTTCCTCTACCGCTTTCTCCAGTTCGTCAATTCTGATGAAGCAGTTCAGGGCTATGAATGACAATATCTCATCTGAAGTCTTTCCGGGGAACATCTTCCTGTATTCAAGATACTTTCCGTCCACTTTCTCCGCCGCGACCCTGATATCATGTTCCTTTTCCGGACTTTCCGCATCAAGAGTGAACTTCCTGTCCAGTATTCTGATAGTAATCCTCTGTCCCATATCACCCTTCAAGCAATGCGATACATCTGTCTATTTCCCTTATCAAACTGTCTATCTTCCCTTTCGCCTCTTCATCTCCCGACGTAGAGAGAAATGCGTTCTTGAGCTTCAAGCTATCTATCTGTCTTTCCAACTCTTTGATCTGCTCCCTGTATTCTTCCATCATTTCCTCTTTCCGCTGAAGTTCTTTTCTGACCGTTTCACATTCCCTTTCCGCTTTCTCATACATCGAAATGAGAATGTAAATGTCGTTCCATATATCTTCACGCATACTCGGACCTTATGCAAAAATACTGAGCAAAGTTAGCAAAACTTACGATAAAAACAATACGCTCACTTGCTTTCAGAAAGGATTTTCACCTTTTCCATACCTTTTTCTATGGCTTCCCTGTTCTTCTGAATCAGTTCGCTATACCTCGCAGGAATGGATTTTTCCAGTCCTTTCACCACATTTCCCATTTCCAGATATGCTCTCATCTTCAGATATGCGCCCAATACCGCCATATTGTACACCTTCGCATTGCCCACTTCCGCAGCTACTTCTATGGCATCTATCGAGCAAATGCTTATATCGTTCCTCACAGGTTTCCTCGTGATGCCGCTCGGATCATAAATCAAAAGCCCTCCCGGTTTCACCCTTTCCTCAAACTTGTCCAAAGACTGCTGGTTCAATATGATAGCCGTATCATATTTCGTTATGATAGGAGAACTGATTTTCCTGTCGCTCACTATCACGCATACATTTGCAGTCCCACCCCGCATTTCCGGACCATACGAAGGCATCCACGTCACCTCCAGATCCTGCATTATCGCTGAATAAGCCAGGATTTTGCCCATGGAGAGGACGCCCTGGCCGCCGAAGCCTGCTATAATAATTTCTTCCTTCATATATTTTTGTTTCTTTTTCGCGATAGCTTCGTTGGACTTCATATCCTCGCGTCCTCATTTACGGAAGTAAACTGCGGCGCTCGTCATTCGTCCGCCTTGCTCTCGCACAAAATAACTCAAAAATTTTTATTTTCTTTTATCCGATTTCATCGTCAGACTGTGCCTCCTCATATCCTCACTTACACCAGTAAGCTCCGGTATTCGTCGCTTGTCTTCCTTGAACTCGAATAAAATAAATTTAAAAATAATTCTTTTTCGCGATAGCTTCGTTGGACTTCATATCCTCGCGTCCTCATTTACGGAAGTAAACTGCGGCGCTCGTCAT
>CALVDR010000041.1 GCA_944326365.1 uncultured Bacteroidales bacterium
CCACGATCCTTTCGAATGTCTGCACCCCTATCGGGTATTTTCTCCTGCTTGCCTGTTCCATAATCCTGTCCTGTTTTTTCTGGAATACGTTCGGATTCTACAAAGTTGCAAAATTATTCCGGCTTTTCATACAGAATCGGCAAGTACCTTATTAAGATTGTAAATTTACGATTTCTCCGAAATCCCTTTCGAATATAAACGTTCAACCGGATTGCAAATCCGGTCGAACTATAATGGATACTATTAAACTGTAATGGATCCTTTTGGCCGGGAACGGCCGTTCTTCAAAGGCACAAAACTCCCATTCGGCCACATCCCTGGCCGTGGCTGTCTGTCTTATATCATATTTCCCTGAACGATACGGCGAAGCCGCCTCCCGGGACAGCCGTCACGGAGATAGTGTCCGAGGCGGTGACCGTTTCCGTGAATATGTCGTAAGCCTGCGGGTTTGAATAGCAGTCCGCATCCGGGGCGTCCCTGTAAATCGTGGCCTCGTATGTCCTGCCAGGCTCCAGGAAATCGAGCCTCACGTCGAATATCCTGCGGTTTTCATCGGTGACACCTCCCAGGAACCACTGTCCCGTTCCTTTCGCCTTGCGTGCTATGACCACATAGTCCCCCGGCTCCGCATCCAGATACCGGCTTTCCGACCAGTCCACCGCTACATCCCGGATGAACCGGAAGGCATCCATGAACTTTTCATAGTGCTGCGGGAGGTCGGCCGCCATCTGCAGCGGGGAATACATCGTCACGTAAAGCCCCAGCTGGTTGGCTATGGTCGCATTCACCCTGGAGGTGTTGCCCGTAAAGGTGCTCAGGTCCATCTCGAAGATGCCCGGAGTGAAGTCCATCGGACCTCCGTTGAGACGGGTGAACGGCAGTATCGTCACATGCTTCGGAGTGGTCCCTCCGAATGCCTGGTATTCCGTACCCCGGGCGGACTCGTTGCCTATCAGGTTCGGATAGGTCCTGCACAGCCCGGTCGGCCGCACCGCCTCGTGCGCATTCACCATGATATGGTGCCGGGCAGCCTCCGTCACGGCGTACAGGTAATGGTTCACCATCCATTGCCCGTAATGGTGCTCTCCCCTCGGGATGATGTCTCCCACATATCCGGACTTGACGGCATCATATCCGTATTCCTCCATCAGACTGTACGCCTTCTCCATGTGCCTCTCGTAGTTCCTTACCGACGATGATGTCTCGTGGTGCATGATCAGCCTTATCCCCTTCGAATGCGCGTATTCGTTGAGGGCCTTTATATCGAAGTCCGGGTACGGCGTCGTGAAATCGAATACGTAGTCCTTCAGCTTGCCGCTCCAGTCCTCCCAGCCGATGTTCCACCCCTCGACCAGTACCGCATCGAAACCGTTCGCTGCCGCGAAGTCTATGTACCTGCGGACATTCTCATTGTTCGCGGAATGGCGCCCGTTGGGCCTGGCCGAAGCATAGTCCGTCTCGCCCAGTTTTACCGAAGGAAAGTCATCCGTATAGGACCACGACCCCGAGCCGGCTATCATCTCCCACCATACGCCCATGTACTTGACCGGATGAATCCATGAGACGTCGTCGTATGCGCACGGCTCGTTGAGGTTGAGGATGAGCCTGCTCGCCAGCATCTTCTCCGCGGAATCCGTCACCTGGACGGTCCTCCACGGCGTGTTGCACGGAGTCTGCATGTAACCTTTCCACCCCTGGGCGTCCGGCGTCAAGTGAGTCCTCAGGACAAATGTCTCCGGATCCACCATCAGATGCATGCAGGAGTAGTCCACCAGTGCGGCCTCGTGGACGTTTATGTACAGCCCGCTGTCCGTCTTCATCAGAAACGAGGTCTGGACCCCGTTCATGGCGAACGGCGTCTGGGAGGAATTGCCGCATACCCCCAGCTCGAACAGGGACGGTATTTCCGACAGCCGGCTTTCCGTGTATTCGTATTCCTGAGTGTCATAGTCCCCGGGTATCCACCACGAAAAATGGTCCCCGCTCATCGCGAACTCCGTCATTTCCTCCTTTATCACGAAATAGTCCAGCTTCTGCATCCCCGGAAATTCGTACCGGAAGCCGAGTCCGTCGTCGTACAGCCGGAACCGGACAGTCATCAGCTCTCCGGTAGTCTCCTTTTCCAGCCTTACGGCCAGCTCGTTGTAATGGTTCCTTATCTCCGATTCCTCTCCCCAGACAGGCTCCCACACTTCGTCAAATGAGGTCGTATCAGTCCCAATAACCCGGAATCCATCGGTGAATGTCCTTTCCGGAAGGGCGTCCGTCTTGGTTATGGGATCCCCGTAATTGATTTTGGACGCCTGCATGACACCGCGCAGGAGAAATCCCATCCCGCTCGGCCTCACTACGGTCTCTTCCCCGTACTTCAGCGAATATTCCGGCTTTCCACTTCCGTCAATGGTGAATTCCATAGCCAGCCTCCCGTCAGGGGACTTCAAGACGGCTATACTTTCCCTTTCCGCCTGCTCCTGACACCCCAAAACCATCATCGCCAGGACCGGCACCAGCATCATCTTTTTCATAACAATTTTCATAAATATTTGTTTTCTGACAAAATTCAATCAACGTCAAATTCCTCGGAAACGAAGTTACCGTAATAGCGTCCCGACATAGCAGTGAACTTGAGTACGCAATAATCGGGATCAGAGATACCACCGGGATAATATTTCGTATCACCGTCGCGCCAAATCATTTGCCGGCTCTCCGTATCGGTCAGAATTTCCATCTGACCACGAAGCATGACTCCTCTGAAAAAACGGCTGTCACAAAAATATACGCATGCCCTATTGTCTGACATGAATTGACGTACACGCATCGATGACGTATTGGTAGTAAAATAGAAAACTTTTATGCCTTCTCTTTTTCTCGGCTGAAGCATGGCTTTGATATTAGGGTAGCCCGACTCATCAACCGAACCGATGAAAGCTGTTTTCAATTTGTCGGCCATCCTGCCGACAATATGCTCCGGGTTTATCATAATTTGCAAATATCTGAAATATACGACAAATTTTTTACATCCTGTATCTTTGGCTGCGCCCGGCCCCCGTGCCTCGGTATTTGCTTTCGGACGGATTCAACTTGTACCGCAGGGTCAGGCGTATTGTGCGGCGGTTTTCCTCGGACACTGTCTGGACATACCTGTCACAGTAGAGACGCCATTCAGGTCTGCCGGTACGGAACATATCCTCACCCTGCAGCTGAATGCTGAGCCTGTCCTCAAGGAATCCCTTGTAGACTGAAAAATCGAACTGCCAGCAGTCGCCGTATCTGAAATTGTTGTCATCACCGGCGGAAATATACGAACCGTCGATGTCGAGTCTGAAATTCCATGGCAGCCTGAAACTGTTGTCGAAATTCAGTATAAGCCGCGGCCTGCAATTTTCCGACGGCAAGGGAATATTCCAGGAATGCCGAAGCCAGGTTCTCCTGTATCCGCATGTCCGCATCACCGACGATTCCTTCCTTATTGAGATAGATGTCGCTTCTGTCGTTCGTGCTGAATTCGCCTCCGAACGACACCTTTCCTTTCCACAACGGATGCGCCAATATCAGTCTGGCTGCCAGCAAATGGCTTTTTACGGTATTGTCATTCGTTATCGTCCGCTCCGAGTCCGCACCTGCGACCTCCGTCCTGTGTTCAAGAGTCCTTTGATTCTGAAAAGAAGCGCCCCAATAACCGTCCATATTGAAATCAATATCGAGTCCCTTTACCCCACCGGTGTAATAGGCATTGAAACTGTGGCGGTTATCGCCGAACCAGCCGTCTATGCCGAGGTCCGCCAGTTCCGACAGACACCCGTCGAATAAAATGGACTGGAAATTGTCGTATCGTGCATACCCGCTGTCATTTGAAAACTCATATCTGACACCGGCGGAATTCCGCTCGTCAAACATATAATTGAACGACATGTTCGGAGACAAATACACCCATTTCTGCGGAGCATACATGGTAGTGACAGATGTCATGACCTTGTCCGAAAATGTCTCTTCAACAGCAGTCTTGTTGTCTGAATAATTCATATACCGGCCGAACATGCTTCCGGTGATTTCCATGCCTCCTTTTCTGTAAGACAAGCCCAACTGGTCCGATGCCGTCCATTTGAAACAGTTATAGATTTCGGCCCTGTTGTCCAGACTGAAGCCTTCATCCTTGTTCTTTTTCGTGAAAATGCGGATGACAGACCCTGCCGACGCCTTGTACCGTGCTCCGGGATTTCTCACCAGTTCGACGCTTCTGACATCCGCAGATTCCAGCCTGCAGAGATCCGTGTCATTTCTGACCAGTCGCCCGTTTATATAGACTTCCGTGACGCTGCCTCCCCCGAATACTGACACCTTTCCGTCCTTCACCGATATTCCCGGAATTTTTGACAGCAGGTCTTCTCCTGTCCCGGCCTTCTCCAGCCGGCTGCCCTCGACTATGGTTTCCATCACATTGCCCCTGACCTGTACCAAAGGCATGGATGCAGTCACGGCAGCATTCCGTATGAGTCCGGCCTCGGTTTCGAGCCTGACAGTCCCGAAACCGGAAGTTCCGCTGCCGAAATGCAGATATCTGTCCCTGTAGCCGACAGATGATACCCACAAAAGTCCGGAAGTTACGGACTTGGCAATATCGAAACGGCCTGCGGAATTACATGCCGTGCCTGAAACGAAAGAAGAGTCAGGCACGGAAAGAATGATAACACTGGCGTATGGAACCGGAACATCTCCGGTATCGGTGACAGTGCCGGAAAGACTTTGTCCCGGCACAGCCTTGACGGAAATCAAAAACAGGACAACTGATATTGCTCGTTTCATCATAAGGGTACAGCGGTTCGTGTCAGCTTTCAGTTCTTGGTGCATCCCGTGCATCCGAAACCGGGGATTTCATCTATAGTGGCCTGACGTATGCGGAGAATCCGGCAGCTGTGAGGTTCGAGCACAGACTTGAAACTTCCTTTTGTCACCCCGACATCATTATGCTCCCACAAGTCCCTGACCATCATGGACTCGCTCTTCCCCAGGCCGAGATCATCCGGGAAACTTATCCTAAACTCCTGCTGAATGTCCTCCCTGTTGAAAAAACCCACGATAAATTCTCCGTCCCCGATTGTCCCGACCCATACGGAACTCCGCGGGTCTTTCAGATCCTGAGTCAGAGGCCTGGCCGAAAAGCCGGCTTCATTCAGAGCCAGAAGTTCTTCGTTTTTGTAGACAGCTTCGATTTCTTCATCGGCAGTATCGTACTGGTCGGCGATGGCTAAAGCAGAACCGCCCATTATCATCAGGGAAAAAAGAAACCTGCGCTCTGCAGTATTCGCGAGCCTGTTCAGTCTCATGAAGTCCCCGTCCATAATAAGTCTGCCCTTGCCGGCAATATCGGAAAAAGCCACCATTCCGTCGAATACGTTGCCGTACTGGGGCCAGTCATCCTTATGCTGCCCCCGTCTGCGCCCGCTTACAAAATCCCAGTCTCCCTCGAAGCAGTCATCGCTGATACGTATCATATCCCCGTATTTAAGCTCGGTCTGACCGTGATTCCAGCAGTTCGGCATAACCAGGCTAAGGAAAATCTCATCCCCCGCCTCTTCGGCAATCCATTTCAATGCCTTTTCATAACGCTCTGTCCCGTAGTTCTTTTCGTAATTTTCCAGAAAATCTATTCTCAGATATTTTGCACCGAGGTCAATGAAATGGCGGACATACCCTTTCACCCATTGTTCGGCTCCCGGTTTGTCCACATCCACCCAGTACAATTCTCCGTTGAAAGCATGATAACCGGTAATCTGCCTCGCCGTGATGCCTCCGGCGCCCTTTACGGGACAATTTTCCGCGTATGCCGTGCGTGTGAGCCAGAGTGGATTGTAATAAATACCGGCCTTCATGCCCTTGGACTCTATGTAATCGTTCCAATAGCTGAAGTCATGCACCCAGCCGCTGTTGTATTTCGTGATATAACCGTTGGCATCGACAGTCTGCGCCGCCTCTATCCATCCGTCATTACAGATCATATCATATCCGTAATCCCGGAAAGTTTCCGCCATCCAGTCGATGTTGTTTTTCCAGCGGAGTTCCGTCATCGGCTTGTTCAGATCATAGCAATATTCGTATGCTATCCAGTATTTCGGACCTGTCCCGTGGCGGGTGTATCTGCTGTCCCTTGCACCGGCAAGCACCGGTGCAAAAGACAACAACAATAAAAACACTAACCGCAATATGTTTACTCTCCAAGCCATTCCACTTTCAATGTAAGGTTTTCAGTATCGAGTGTAAGTCTGTAATTGCCCGGATCCGTCACCTTCCATTTAGGATCATCTTCGGCGCTTCCGTCAGGATCCACGGCCACAGTCCCGTCTGCTATGCCTTCACTGGTAATCTCCATTCCGGCCGTCGCAGGGCGGTAAGTCTGGCAGTCCCACTTGAATTCGGAGAGTATCTTGATTTCCCCGGTCTTGAGTTCGCCTTCATAAGTATGGATACTGCCGTCCCTCACCATAGGCGTAGGGTTGCCGACCTCCCATCCGTTCGGTGTGGCGTCTCCCACCATATAGAGATTGCCTTCCACCCATTCGATTATTTCAGGATCAGGCAGCGAAGCCAGTTTCGTGGCCGTAAGGGTCTGGTCAGAGGTATTGACTTCAAGCCTGTAGGTACCGCTCTGGCCTTCGGCTATACCGAAAAACCAGTCTTTCAGGTTCCCTACCCCGTCCTTGGCTTCGGATGTCTGCACGAGTTTGTTTACCCCTTCTTTCAGGAATGCATACGCCTGGCCTTCTTCGCAGGCTTCAGGGACGAGAAATTCGGCTTTGTCCCACGTATCTACGGTAAGGCTGAATTTGATGAGCTTGTTTTCCGAACTGCGGATAAGATCGAGTTCGTATGCGAATACATCAGGGTCATCGGTCTTTTCCATCGGCATCGGGTCTGCGGAATCCCAATGCTGGTTTCCGTCTGCGTCCTCGGCTGCCGCGCCGAGCATGTATACCATGTCATAGTGGTGTTCCAGGTCGATTACAGGAGGCTCTTCCTCTTTTTTTTCGCATGAGAACAATACGGCTGTCCCGGCAAGCAGGGCGATAATTGTAGAAATTCGTTTCATGATTCGTTTTGTTTTAATGGATTTGTCTATATTTTTTCATCAATATCCCGGATTCTGTTTCAGTTCGGGATCCGCGTCCACGGTATTCTTGTGCAGCGGGAATATCTCGGTATGGTTGTCGGCATCAGGCTGCTTGTCCCACCAGGTGCCTGTGCAGAATTTGCCGAAACGGATGAGGTCAGTCCTCCGGCGTCCCTCGAAAAAGAATTCCCTTCCCCATTCGTCCAGAAGCTCGGCCTCCGTAAGCGTGACAGGCCCTTCCGGAGCATAGGCATAGTCCTGGAAATCCGCTTCCGGATAATTCCGCTCGCGCACATCGTTCAGGAGTCTTGCCGCCCCGTCGGTGTCCCCGTCACGGAACTTGCACTCCGCCAGGGTGTAATACACTTCCGCAAGCCTTATTTCCACGTAGTCGGACTCCATCTGTCCCTCGTCTTCATCCATGTACAGAGGATATTTGATGAAACGCCAGCCGGAGCTGTGGTCTCCGGAGGTGACGGTGGAAGTAAGGTCCGACGGCACTTCATCCGGTCCGAGTCCCGCAAATTTGCCCACGGCATCCCTGAGATACAGTTCATACGAACCGGTAGGTGATATCACCCTCTTGGTCTGCCCGTTCTCTTCATATTCGAGATAGCCGAAAAGCATCATGCCTTCACGGGTGTTGTTGCCGAGATTCCTGTAGAGTTTCAGCCTGTAGTCGGCCGGATATTTCCTGAACTTGGCTCCGGGACGTCCGAGTTCGGTAGTATAGGCGGTCCCGTCCGGGGCATAGCTCGGAGCCAGACCGTATTTGCAGTTATGGTCTCCGTTTCCAGCTTCGGTATCGCCGAGATAATTGGCAATGGTCCTTGCGGGCACCGTCCACCAGTAAGTGTCTCCCTGATAGACATATTTTCCTCCGTAACCTGATGACGACGGAAAGGCGAATATGACTTCCGGACAGTTTTCATTGTCCCAGTCGAAAACTTCGTCCCATGTCTGTCCGAGAGAATATGTCCCGTAATCCCCGTCGAGGATATCCTGGGCGACAGTCGCGCACTCATCATAATGAGCCTGCCCTGTCCAGACCTCGGCATTGAGATACAGTCTCATAAGCAGAGCGGCAGCCCCGGCCTTGGTCCACTGGCCCTGTGCCGTACCGTTTCCTGCAGCTCCGGTCTTGGATGGCAACGCCTTGATGCATTCCTGCAGTTCGGTTTCGATAAAGCTGAAAATCTTTTCCGGAGGCACCTGGCCGACAGAGTTCTCCGACACATCGCTGCTTACTGCCAAAGGTATGTTACGGAATGTGCCGAGAAGCCTGATATACAGCCAGGCGCGAAGAGTCCTCACCTGAGCCTTGAAAGCATCGAATTCGGACTGTTCCATATTGAATTTTGCCGGATCAAGGGTGTTCAGGTCGTCCAGAACGTAGTTGCACTGCATCACACCCTGGAAGCAGCCTTCCCATTCAGTCTTTATCACGTCTTCTTCCGGAGTCCATGTATGGTAGTGCAGCCTGGCCCATTTCCCTCCGTCATACCACCAGTCGTCCTTCTGCCATGTGGCCACCAGATCCGCACTCAGCTCTTCGATGACCTGTCTGGACTGTATGCTGTAATAGCCGTGCTCGAACGGGCGGAATACGGCCCTTACCACATCCATGCGGGTATTGTAGTAATTCTCCGACGACACTGCACTGTAAAGCGTCTCGTCCAGATCCACGCAGGATGTATATGATACTGCTGCCGCAGCTGCGGCAATCAACAATTTCCAATGTTTCATTTTCAGAATGTTTTAGTCGTTATCTAGAAATCAATCTGTACCCCGAATATGACCTGGCGGCAGGACGGATAGTACCCTGAAACAGATCCCATCGCCTTGGCAAATTCGACCTTCTTCCCGCTTGCGGACTCGGTCTGCTTTCTGACCGCATCGTCAGTCCTGTTGGCACCAGTAAATGTCGCACCCGGAGTGATGCCGTTGACATCGTAAGAGGCAGGATCCACCCCGCTGAATCCGGTGAATGTCAGGAGATTCTTTCCCGTAATATAGAATCTTATCCTTTCGATGTATTTCTTGCCCAGATTCAGGGTGTAGCCGAGATTGGCCATATCCAGTTTGACCCAGTCACCCTTTTCGAGGAAATAGTCGCAGACCAGGGGATTCTCCTTTATGATCGAATTGGTCGTATAGGCTTTTTCCAGCACATTGCTGACCGCAGCCTGGGTCCCGTAATAGAAGTCATGGAGATTGAATATGTTGAATCCGAAGGCTCCGCGGAAATACAGTGACAGATCCCAGTTCTTATACCTGAACGTATGGGTCATGGATGCCGTAAACTGAGGAAGTCCGTTTCCGACGATTTTCTTGTCCTCGTCATTGGCGTCCAGTCCGGCTTTCAGCTCGCCGTTCTTATCGTAGATGAGCCACTGGCCCTGCTTGTTGAAACCGGCGAACTCATACATGCAGAAATTGCCGATTCTTTCCCCGACCTGCAGTCTCTGGAGGTAATAGAACGGGAACGGGCTTTGGGTTTCGACTTCGTCATACCAGTCCTGCCCCCGGTACAGGGGATTGGAAAAACTTACCATCTTGTTCGAAATGGTGGCACCGGCAAATCCGATGGAATAAGAGAAATTCCCGGTCCGGACCGCATCCCAGTTCAGCTCTATCTCCACACCGGAATTACGCATGGTGCCGACATTGGCGTATGTGGTAGGGAAAAGATAAGGAGGTACAGGGACATTGTAGTCACCGAGAAGATCCTGCTGCGTCCTGTTATAATAGTTTACCGAACCGGTCAGCCTGTAGTCAAGCAGGGAAAAGTCCAGTCCCACATTCCAGTTGATACCGAGTTCCCACTTGAGATCCGGATTGGCATTCTTCGATGCGCCCCATACGGTGAACCAGCTGCCGTCGTAATAATACTCTTCATATCCGGTCATCGTACTTAATGACAGATAGCTGTCGAAATTCTGGTTTCCCGTCACTCCGAAATCGGCACGTATCTTAAGGTCGTCTATCCAGCCGATGCCGCGCATGAAATTCTCCTGGGATATTCTCCACCCTGCCGAAACGGCCGGGAAATTTCCCCATTTATTGTTGGCTCCGAATTTGGAGGAACCTTCCCTGCGGTAAGACAGAGTCAGCAGGTACTTGCCTTTATAGTCATAGTTGACCCTGCCGAAAAACGCTATCAGTTTTGAGTCGTATCTGGCCGATTTGACGCCCGTTTTTCCCTCTTCCCCGGCCCAGCTGCCGGCTTCCAGATCATTGTATGTAAGACCGTCGTTCGGGAAATTCTTGTTCTCGGCGAAAAATTCGGAATGCTGGAAATACTGGTAGGAATATCCGAGCATGACCTTGATATTGTGGTCCTTGATATTCTTCTGCCAGTTTGCTATCCATTCCAGGGAATACCTGCTGTCCTCGCTGTATTTCTGAGAGGCCTCACCGCCCGACCAGCCCTTGTTTATACTCTCCGTATAGGTAGACGGACGGAACATCCGTTCATAATTCTGTATATGCTGGTCCGAAAAGGTCACCTGCGTGGACAGGCCTTCCATAATGTTCAGTCTGGCCGTGGCATCCCAGTCGAGATACCTGATATCATGATCCTTTTTCTCGGAATATATGGATTCCACTGGATTGTAAGATGCCTGCTGTCCGAAAAAATTGAAATATTTGGACGGATCGTCCGGATCATGCACCGGAGTGGTAGGATTCGCCTCTATCGCATAGAAGAATACATTCTGGTCCGCATCCACGGACTTGACTACTCTCGGGGCAATGTTTGCACTGAATGTGAAAAGTCCGCTTTTGGTGGTATGATTGACCGAAGCCCTGGCTCCGTATTCTTCCCTTTCCGACCTCCGGTCAATGCCGGTGGCGCTGCGGTAGTCCGCGCTGACGCGGTAGTTGCTCCTGCTGTTTCCTCCCGACAGGCTCAGAGTATGCTGATGCGAAAATCCTACCCTGCTCACTTCTTTCAGCCAGTCGGTATTTCCTCCGTAGTCAGTCCCTTTGCCTTGTGATGACCGGTATTCTCTCCACTGGTCGGCAGTAAGCATGTCCAGCTCCCTTATCATGAAGTTAGCGGTAGCTATGCCAGAGTACGAAGTATGGATGGAGCCGTCCTGCGAGCCTTTTTTCGTAGTAATCTGGATGACACCGTTGCTTCCTCTCGTACCATAGATGGCCGATGCTGCTCCGTCCTTAAGGATGTCAATGGATTCGATATCATTCTGGTTCAGATTGGCAAGGTCACCTCCGGCTATCCCGTCGATGACTATCAGTGGCTCAAGCCCGGCTTTTCTCGAAGATATGCCTCGGATCTGGATACTTGCCGTACTGTTCGGATTTCCGACCCCTGTGTTGGTAATGGAAACTCCTGCTACCTTGCCCTGGATGAGCATAGCCGGATCACCTCCGCCAGTTACCAGAAAATCTTCCGATGAAATGTGGGAGATGGCGGAAGTCAGTTCCTTCTTGTCCATCGTACCGTACCCGACGACGACTGTCTCTTCGAGCATTTCTGCATCTTCCTCCAAAGCCATGTTTATGACAGCCCTGTCATTTTCCACGGCCGCTTCCGCGCTCTTGTAGCCTATGATACTGAATACGAGGACATCGCCGGACGATGCGCTTATGGCATAAGTGCCGTCTGCAGCAGTGCTTGTCCCGGCAGACGAACCTTTTATCATCACGGTCACGCCGACCAGCGGCTCGGAAGTGCCGCTGTCTGTGACTTTGCCTTTAATGGAAATGGTCTGGGCGGAAATGTCCGCTGTCATGCAGGCCATCAGACATGATACGATAAATGCGGTCAGTTTACATGCGGTTCTCATGCTGAAATATTAAATCGGTTATACTTTAGTGCTTCGCAATGTGGAGACCGGATTTGTCCGGCTCCCGGCCTTCCGGCCGGCGGGAACAGTCCGGATTCGCCTCCGTTGCTGACACAAAGTTCATAAACCGAAACCTTTTCAGCTATGAGTAAAGATGGAAATTAAGATTCGGCAATCACGCATATAACTGACAATCAGAACATTGTCCTTCACAATCAGATGACAGGATTAAGATGGCCTGTTGTCCGTACCGACAGGCGGCCAGGTGCATTGCCGGTCAACGGTCATTGTTTTTTTATCGCCATGACCATGGCATCAAAGTCTTCCTTCGACACATTGGACCTGGATTTGAGTTTCGTCTTGTAGACGTAAACCGTATTGACGGAAAGATTCAGATACTCCGCGATTTTAGCAGCATTGTCTATGCCGAGCCGCATGAGGGCGAAAATCCTGATTTCCATCGGCAGATGCCCGTCTTCATCGAGGTGTATATGAGCATCGTCCGGGAAGAGCTTGTTGAATTCCTCCATGAAATTAGGGAACAGTTTGAGAAAGGCATAATCGAAAGATGCGTACATCCGTTCACGTTCTTCCTTGATACCGAGGTGGTGAAGCATCATCAGCGCATCGTCGTATTGTCTCGCCATTATTTTTCTGGCGGCGAATTTGGTCTGCTCTTCCACTTCGTTGACGAAAGCGGAATTGCCGTAGAGAGACTGTATGATGTACTGGTCCTTAATCTCGTTGGTTTCCTTCAGTTTGTCGTTCAATTCCGAGAGCGCCTCCGAGGTCTTTTTCAGCATGTCCGAATTTTTCACGAGATTCCGGTGCGTTTCGGAAAGGCGTCTGTTCCTGCGTCTGATCTTGCCGAGCAATACAATAGTGACTATCAGCGACACCAGTATTGTGGCACCGAATGCCGTGAGCAGGGTTCTCTGCCTGTTTACCCACATGTAGCGGCTGTTTTCTATGACCGGAAGGATGGTGCCTATTTCCACCATTCTCAGACGGGAGTTGTAGAATTCAGCGTCATACAGCGCCTGATGAATGTATTTTGATGCACGGGCTATGTCTTTCTGTCTGTACATGCATTCCGCAAGCACTTTTGCGGATGTGGTCTCGTGAGTGCAGGAGCGGATATCACAGATGGCGGATATGGCCCTGTAATACAGGGATTCATTCTGTTTTCCGATGGCCGAAAGCGCTGAGGCAAGTATCGAATACTGCTCTGCCTGCGCGTGTTCGCTGATATTGAATCGGGCCAGAAGATTCCTTCGCCCGAAGACGGCAAGTTCATCCGAATAGTTGCCGGCAAGTTCACGTTCCAGGCTTATCCAGGCATATTCGAAAGAATCTTTCTCCGAATATGCGATGGCAAGGTCATAGTATTCCAGCTTGAGGGAATCGTATTTTTCCTGCAGGTCCGGCAATCCCTCCACATAGGAACTGAGATTCTGCCATGTAGATGCACACAATATGTAGAACGACGCCAGCACCCCGTCCGATACACCGGAAGGGTTGAAACCGTTTATTATTTCCACCGCTTCATTGAAAAATCCGACAGACTTGAAGCAGCACAGAAGCGCCGAACTGGCTACCGCTGAAAAATCATTATCTCTACCCCCCCCCAGTGACTTCGCGAGGCTTTCAAGCCGGCGGGCATAAAAATAGGCAGAGTCGTACTGATATATCTTGTACTCCTCGAAAAGCTGATTGTATATATGGAATTTGCGTACAGGGTCTTCCATGCCTGCCAGCCCCGCCTTCAGGTCGGCGATTCTCCTTTCCTTGGCCTTGTTGAACTGCTCCCGTCTGTCTATGGTCTTGTCGAGTTCGTCGAGGACATCCTCCGTCTCGTCTTTTCCTATCAACAGTCCGTCTGTCGCAGTCCGGGATGAACCGTGATCCGAAGCTGCGGCAGTGCCGGCGCCGATAAACATGGATATTGCCAGTATAAGAGCAGTAAGTGCCATCAATATTCCTGAATTCTAAAAACGAACAGAAGCCGCATGAAACATGCAACTCTGCTAAGTTAGGCAATTTTTCCAGATAGCCAAACATGAAAATCCATTTCCTGGCATTCGAAGATCGGAGATAAAAAAGTTACGAGCTCACTTATTGCCTGTTTTTTCCAGCAATTTTAGACAAAACTGCTGTTTTTTTAGGCAGTTTGGCCATATTCGCTCATCGGAGATCTGATAACACGTGAGTTTGCAATCTGCCGGAACAGAGGGCAATCATTTACGAAAGCCCTCACCCTCAGCTCCTTCCGTCCAGCCGGATTTGCAATCCGGCTGCCAATCATTGCCAGACTGCTTTCCAGTCCCTGACGGTCCGTGTGGCGGAATCGAAATTGACCCCTACCTTCACCACCTTCCTGCCGTCCGTCCTGTACGGCACCAGATAGCCCTTGCTGTCTATCTGCTTCAGGGCTTCATCCGCCGAGCCGTCCAGTTTCAGTTCAAAGACATAGATGTGAGTCTCCGTCTTGATTACTATATCGGCTCTTCCGACTGCACTCTTGACCTCGCTTTCGACATAAAGTCCCGTCATTGAAAAAAGCAGATAAAACAGCGTGTGGAAATGTTTCTCCGTCTTGTTGTTCAGATCATAGGGGATTGAAGCGAAGAAGGTCGTGATGCGCTGCATGCAACTTTCGAGATCGTTTCTGCGCAGGTCTTTCACTATTCCTGTAATCAGAGAGTTCCGTGCGAAGTTCGGGTCGGTGACATAATACGGTATAAGTGACCCGATGAAGCCGAGACGGACTTCTTCGTTCGGATATGCCAGAGTATATTCCATATATTCAGGATCATAGTCCTTTATCGTAAGATATCCGCTTTGGTACAGAACCGGCAACGGATTGACTATCTGTTCCGTAGGGACATCGAACTGTTCCGCAGGTGCCTTCATCCCGTCCAGAGACTCGATGTCGAAATCGTATTTCCTCAACAGTTCTATCAGGAATGTCGGTGTCCCGGACGAAAACCAGTATTTATTGTAATTTTTGTTGTTCAGAGCATTAAGCAAACTGAACGGATTATATATATCCTCGCAGTTCGGGCTGAAATGGTAACCGTCATACATCCGTCTGAGTTTGTCGCAAGCCTGTACGTAAGTCTGTCCGTTGTACCCGGCGAGAGCCTGTACATCATCTCTGAGGCATGTCGCGAGTTCGGAAGCCGTGATTCCGCAGATTGCGCTGAATCTGTCTTCCATGCTGATGTTCTGCAGGCTGTTCAACTCGCTGAATATGCTCATCTGGCTGAATTTGCTGATTCCGGTGATGAACA
>CALVDR010000042.1 GCA_944326365.1 uncultured Bacteroidales bacterium
ATTCGTTCCACGAATCCTCTAAAAGAGGTAGTTCTCTGAAATTCACTGCGTTCTTTTCATCGAACTCACGTTAACTTAACGAATAATCCATTCATAATCCGGTTTATGACAGACAATGCCTAAAGCTCATGCCCGGCGCTCAATCTTCATGTTTTTTTCCGAACGCAGGATCGACCTTCACGAAAGCCGTGACTGCTACCGTGGCCAGGCAGCAGACCATCACCATCCAGAAGAAGTCAACATACCCCAGCCATTCCTGAAGATAACCGGCGAACATGCCGGGAATCATCATGCTCATGGCCATGAAAGCGGTGCACAGCGAATAATGCGCCGTCTTGAACTCCCCTTCCGAAAACATGATGAGATACAGCATATAGGCAGTGAAGCCGAATCCGTAGCCGAACTGGTCCAAAGCTACGCAGGCACTTATCAACCATAAGTTTTCAGGCTGTACCATACCCAAATACAGAAAGACGGAACATGGCAGGGCAAGACTCAGGGCCATGGGCCACAATACCTTTTTCAACCCCCATTTCGCCGCAGCCATTCCGCCAAGTATACCGCCCACAGTCAAGGCTGCCACTCCGACTGTACCATAAACCAGACCGACATTTTCCGTAGACAGTCCGAGTCCGCCTGCATCCACAGGATCCAGCAGAAAAGGATTCAGCATCTTCACCAGAAACGCCTCAGGCAGGCGGTACAACAGCATGAAGGCTATTCCCAGCCATATCTGTTTCTTCATGAAAAAGGTGGCGAATGTCCGTCCGAATTCACGGAAAATCCCGGCTGCACGGCCGCTATATTGATCAGGTGAAAGACGGGGACAATCCGAAGCCGGCCGCGGAAGGATGAATGTGTGATACAGAGACATTGCGCCGAAAATGACGGCGCAGATAATCAAAGTCATGGTCCAGGCGAAAGGGATATTGCCGGACGAAGTCTCCATGAGTCCGGCGATGAATACCAGAGCACCCTGTCCGAATATGGTGGCAAGACGGTAGAATGTGCTTCTGATGCCGACGAAAAAGGACTGCTGTGTCTGGTCGAGGGCCAGCATGTAGTAGCCGTCGGCCGCTATGTCGTGCGTGGCGGAAGCGAAGGCTGTCACCCAGAAAATCACGAGGGTGAAGATGAAAGGAGAGACCGGGGCGTGTCCTGAAGCTATGGTTTCAGGGGCAAGCGACGGCAGGGTGAACGCACCGAGAAGCATGGCAGCTGTCATCAGGAGCTGCATGGTCACGGTCCACCAGCGTTTGGTGCGGATGATGTCGACAAACGGGCTCCAGAAGGGCTTGATGACCCACGGGAGGTAGAGCAGGCCTGTAAACATGGCTACATCGCCGTTCGACATGCCCATTTTCTTGAACATGATGACGGATACTGTGTTCACCAGGACATACGGGATGCCTTCGGCGAAATATAATGTAGGGACCCACGCCCACGGATTGATATTTTTTTTCATTATATATAATATTTTGGTGTGCTGTGGCTCACAACCCTCCCGCTTCGCGGGTCCTTCCCTGTGCGGGCGCAACGTTGTTCGCCATCAGCACACCAATAAACAAAAAATCTAAATTCATAGGCTACACAGCAAAATCCGGGGCCTTCCCTGTGCGGGCGAGGCACCTGGATAATAATGGGAGAGAATCTCCTTGTAAGTATGCCCCTCGGCAGCCATGACAGCGGCACCTATCTGGCAGAGACCCACACCATGCCCCCATCCGGCACCGCGGAGCAGTATCACTGAAAATCCGGCACGCTCTCCCTTACGGGCCAAGTCTTCGACCTCCCCGGCATCAAGCATACCGCCGCAGCTGTCCAGATAATCCACCGTGAAAGCGGAACTCTTCAGGTGCGATTCGGACAGACACCTTCTGATTTCCAACTCCTTACCTATAGTCACTGTCCGCCTTGAACCTATTACTTCCAGCTGGACTATCCTGCCGGAAGTCCCCCTCCTGACAGGTACGAGTGCCTGGATCTCACCTACATCAGCTCCAGATTTCGCGGCGAAAAGAGCCGACAGTTCGTCCCTGCCATATTCCACCTGCCACCGGGAAAAATCAGGAGTCTCCAAATCATAGGAATTCAGGACCTGTGACAGCAATCCGGATGAAGCCCTGCCGCAGAAATACTCTTCCGACGGTCCGGAAAGCCAGCTGCGGAAAGTCTTTTCATCAGACAGGTCAGCCGGACCGGAATTCTCCGTATCGGCGATACCCTGAAGATAGTCATAATCCACATCGCCCCAGCAGGAACTGAACTTCTCCATCACTCCTCCGCAGCATTTCGAAAACCTGGCATCGCATATCTCCCCGTCATACATCAGGACTTCACCCCATGTGGCATCGACCGCATTCATCGCAGCCCGTCCGGCAGCGCGCGTCAGTCCCTGATACCTCTGGCAATGGTCATCGGCACATACATCGAACTTTCCGTGATCTTCCCTGTCGTACCACCTGACTATCCTGTCCGGAAGGCTGTCTCCGGAAACATTCAGCTCGGCATCCAGATATGAAACAAGAGACGGAACGTCATTTATGCCTGACGGCAATGTTTTCTTTCCGGAACCGCAGGCACGTCTGCGTATCTGGTTCACAAGCCAGGACCGCGAAATCACAGCATGTGCCTTCAGGAATTCAGGAGGGGCCGAGGCCTTCATTTCGGACGAAATCACACTCACCAGATAGTCCTCGATCCCGAGCACATTGACTGCCGTGAGCCTGTCTCCGTCCACGATGATCCTCAATGCTCCGGCAAAGAGCTGGTCCTCCTGTCTCTCCCAGTGGAACCCCACTCCTATCGTGACCCCGCAGAGCCTGAAAGTCGGCTCGGCAAACATCGTCGAGAGTGTACGCGCCTCGAAAAACAGTTCGTCATAAAGGGAGCCGTCATATTCTATCTTTCCCTCTTTCCAGACGGCACGGCGCACTCCTGCCCCGTCCGTCAATATCTCGAAGACTATCTCTTTCCCTGACATGATACCCACAGACACATTCTGCTGTGTCCTCGTAAGCCTGCGGCAAATCATGGTTTCGTCATCCTTTCCCAAAGCCACTTCCTTCAGAAGACTCTCCAGGGAAGATTCATCTATCCTTCCGAATTCCTCAGCCACAGGGATCACGAGACATCCGGCCATATCAGCACATCCCGGACTCATCGTCAGATGGTCCGGTCCTTCCGAAAAATAATGATGCGATCTGTGGGCTGCACGGAAAACCACTATGGAGCGGAATTCTCCGGAACTGTACCAGGCAAAGACGTTGCACATGGGCTCAGGCCGTGTTTCAGAATCCCATGGAGCACAGTCCAGAAGTCTGTAGAACATCTTGGCCACGGATTTCGACGTACTCCCCCGGATCACGAATATACCGGGGAGGAACTTCCCATACAGAAAGACATCCGCATCCAAAGATGATGTCAGATATTCCAGTCCGTCAGGCACCGTATCGGATGATACCATATCGAGAAGACGGTCCACATCGTTTTCCAGAGGCAGCTGTCCGCGGGCGGCAGCCTGGAAATGATGATGGTCAGGGGCGGAAGCCCCACATTGGGGTCCGTTATAGAACAATATGAAATTCTGATACGCCCTGGCCAGATCCAGCATGTCCACATACCGTCTCCAGATGGACTGGTCGCAATGCTGCTTCATGGCTATGACCAGATGGTCTTTCAGAATCGGATAAGGGTTCAGAAGAATGTCATATCTGCGGCCCTTGCGGCCCTCGAAATCCCTGCTGATCTGCTCTGCAGGCCTGTTTACGCTACACAGGAAACACTTGCGGGCCGAAAGGGTCCCCTTGTCCAGCCTGGCTGCGGAAGATACGATTCTGGCGGGATTGTGCTGCAGGACCACTTCCAGCCCCCCTATCTTCATCCGGCGTACCTGTATATTCTTCAAGGCGCGGAAATTTCCGCACGCCAAAGGCCACAGCGAGAGCTGCGTATTTATGAATTTATCCAGATTCTTCACTTTTCACTCCCCTTCTTCAGAGCCTTGTTCAGCCTTTTTCTGGCTTTCAGTTCCCATGTACGGAGACGGTCCTTGTAGAAATTGTGCGCATTGGCCTTTTCTATGCTGAGGGCGGCATCGGAATTCCCTTCCCAGCGTCTGCAGCAATACAGCACGTCATATATCCTGCCTATCCTGTATTCCCTGCTGATTCTCAGTCCCATGGCATAGTCCTCGCCATAGCTCACGTCAGGGAAGCGGAAACGGCGCACCACTGCAGTGCGGAAAGCCCGCGGAGCACCAAGGCCGTTGATGCGCAGGGCATTGTTCGCCCCGTTCTCATCTGTCCATTCCCTGTGGTCTATCACTCCCGGAGGAATGGGATTAAGGGAAAAGTCGGTCATCCGGTATGACCCTATCACCATGGCGCAGTCCTGTTTTTCGAATTCCGACACTATCCTTTCCAGGACATTGTCAGACGAATATATGTCATCACTGTCGAGCTGGACGCAGAATTCTCCGCAGGCTTCATGATCTATGGCCAGATTCCAGCATCCTCCGATGCCCAGATCCGTCCTCTCGGGGACCAGATGTATGAGTCTGGAGTCAGACGCAGCGATGGCGTCAAGGATTTCCGTAGTGCCGTCTGTGGAATGATTGTCCACGACTATGACATTGTACCGGAAGGTACATTTCTGGGAAAAGGCGCTTTTCACGGCATCTGCGACAGTTCCGGCCCTGTTCAGGACAGGGATGATGACGGAAGCGGTCACCGGGAAGACACCGGCATTGTCCTGCAAGGACATCCTGGACCCGGAATATGGTCTGATGTGCTCCGGACTCAGACAGGCGCCGATGCGTTTCAGATATTCGGTGCAGATCTTTTCCATCTCTATCTGGACTTCGCGGTTTTTCGGGTCCACATAGTCGAACTGCTTCTCGCCGGACTTCCTGAGGTCGCAGGCTACTGCAGTATAGAGGAACTCATTGATGTGCACTGTTTTCTTCATCGCCAGACGCATGGCATACATGGCTCCGTACATCCAGTCCCTGCGCATTCGGGAAGCGGCTTTCCTGAAAGACGAAGCCTTGAAGAAGAGCACGGGGCCGAAATCGAAATCATCTCTCAGAGAGCCTTTCTGGCAGTCGATCAGAGGATGGCGGTGCACGGTTTCACGGCCTTGTCCGTCGATGGTTTTCTCATAGTAATCCGCGTAAAGCATGTCTGCCCCGGTGTCTCGGGCCACTGAAATGAAACGTCTCATGTCTACCGGGCCGCAGTTCCGGGCATCGTGTCTGAAATCGAGCATCACATAGTCTTCAGACACTACTGTGGACATGGCCTCTATAGCCGAAGCCCTGCAGAACTGCAGATTCCAGTCCCTGGCCATTTCTTCCGCATAGAAGATCTTCACTGTCGGGGGTTCGTGTACGGATGTTTTTTTCACTTTCGGATCGGTTGGTTTCCAGGGACAACGACATGGCCGCACGTACTGACGTCACAGCAGAGCCGCCAGACTGCCCCCGATCCTGGCAAACTCCTGTTCAAAGTTAGGAGTAAAGACTGATTTTCCAAAGTTTTCCTCTATTTCTTTCAGCTCCCACCAGCGGCCTTCTTCCACTTCGTCCCTGTCAGGCGACAGCGAAAAGTTACCCACCGCTGCGAAAACGTTCACCAGTTCCTTCTCTATCGCGGACTCGAAAACATAGGTGATGATGTATACTGGGTTGAATTCACTGAACCCGAGCTCTTCGGAAGCTTCCCTGTACAGAGCCTCGACGATGCCTTCACCATAATCCACATGTCCGCCTACGGCAGTGTCCCACTTTCCCGGCTGGATATCCTTGTTCATAGCCCGCTTCTGCAGATACAGCCGACCGAACCTGTCCATAATATGCAGGTGCACCACCGGGTGCAATGGTTTGGCGCCGCTGTGGCAGTACCGTCGTCCGGCCCTGCCTGTCACGAGTCCGGACGGCTCCACTACAGGAAACCATTCCCTGTCCGTCACGTATTCCTCAGGCGTATCCAGGGAGTAAGGAGGCAGCACGGGCGCAGCCTCTTCAGGATAAATCAGTTCTATCATGAGTCTATGCGTTTCCAAAGTCCGTTCATGCCGCCACCATACAGCCGGCCAGGACCAGGGCCACTGCTATGACAAGCATTCTGACTACGGTATATGACGGCTTGTGCTGCTGATCGCCGGCTTTCAGTGCATGAAGCACGAAAATCACCATGGAGGGTATGCAGGCGGCGGCGAGCAGCGCATCTTCCGGTATCTTGAATATGCCGATTTTCGAAATGGCTATCACCGACCAGTGAAGCACCAGCAGGAAAGCGAAGAAATTTATCTTCCTGTTGAACGCCATGAGCATGCCCAGCATATACAGGGCCACGGAACTCGGAAGCATCGGTGTGGTGATCTGCGGAAATACGAGGCCTCTGGATATCGAAATGAAAGGGTATGCCAGAGGAAGCACCAGCATGATTATCCCCCACACTTCCGATTTCCCCGATCTCTGGAAAGTGGAAAAGCCTGTAGCCAGATCATACAGCCACGACAAGGCTATCAGGCACCAGAAAATAGTCATGACATTCGAGTAGTCCCTTACCGAACCGTAGGCCATGTAATATACGAACGCTATCCACAGCGAGACTGCCACCATATAGATTTTCATGGCTGTCTTCGCCCACGGCGCCGGACGGAACCGCAGTATCAGGGTAAGGACTGCAGCTATGGACATCAGCACTATCTGCCATGGCCATGTAGCCGCATTGTAGTCAGCTATGGAGTTCCAGAATATTTCTTCCATATTGTCGTGTGTTTCTGTTTTGCCGGTATTTCCGGACTATATGAACTTCGAGCCTCTGGTCATGGAATTCGCCCTCTCCCTGAGCAGGAATACCGGAATCGTGGCTCCTACGGCCAGCATGAACAGGACGCTGAATGAGACGGCACCATTGAAGATCATCTCCTGGAGATATTCATTGCCTTTCGTCGGAGAGGAAATCTCGTGGAAAAACATGATGAGGGAGAAGACCGTCTTGTATGCGTATGTTCCCGGGACCATCGGCAGCAGTGCAGGAATGTAAAGCACGGTCATCGGGCAGAATACCTTCCTGCCGAAGAACACGCTCCCGGTACCTATGATAAAGGCCGCCACGAGCGATGCCGTGACTATGTCCACTCCGAGAAAATTCATGAGGCAATACCTTGAGGCATGGCCTACGGCCGCCAATACGGCTATATACGGAAAAGCTCTCAGCGGGGGATCCGATATGGCCCCGAATCCCATTGCCGCGACAGCGGCAAACAAACCGTCGGAAATGATATCTATCGCTATCATAAGAGACTGTCTTTAACGAGCATGAGTGTGACGGACATGCCTATCGCTATGCAGATGATAAGCATGAACGCATTTACGAAACGGCTGATACCTATCTGTATATGGCCGTCAGTGATGTCGATGAGACCGTTGATGAGAGGTACACCGGGAACCAGATACAGGACGCTGGTGGCAAGGGCGATCTCAGCCGTCTCTATCCCTAAGGCAAGGGCCGTAGATGCGCAGATGGAAGCCACGAAAGCCGAAACTATGAAGACTATGTAGTGGTTCACCTTGCGTCTGGTAAGATGCTGTCTGGTGAAAAAGCCCACCATGGTGGCAGTGAACGTGATGAGCATGGCCCAGATATCGCCGCCGAAGAGCCTGCAAAACGAGGCATTGGCCAGTGAAGCCATGAAGAGCACGAATATGGGATTCATCCTGGGTTTCGAAATGATCTCGTCGAATTTGTGTTCTATAGCTTCAAGTGACAGTTTTTCGTCATGGGCGGCCCAGCTCAGCGCACTCAGGTCGGCATTCCATTCGAAACTTATGGGAAAGGCCGGAATATCCACCACCTTCGTGCTGAACACCTGGCCGTCATGGTCCGATACCGTGAGAGTGGCTGTCTTCTGGGAAGTGTGGATGCTGACATCCACACCCAATGCCGTACCGATGCGCTTGCTGTTCCTCACCACACGGGAAGTATGGACTCCGGCACCCAGCATATAAGAGAGATAGCGAGCTATGAAGTTCGCTATCCCGATGATATATTCCTGTGTCATATTGTCTTTTGTCATCCGGCAGCCGTTTATGCCACTGCTATCAGAATCAGTATCTGCGCGACAAGCACCCTCATGAACATCGTCAGAGGATATACCGTAGCATAACTGACCGATGTATAGTCAGTACCGTATGCATTCTGTGAGAATGCGAGGACCGGAGGGTTCGTACATCCGCCGGATATGAGACCGCAGATCTGATAGAAATTCAGCTTGAATGCCAGACGGCCTATCAGGGCGATCAGGAATGTCGGCACTATGGTGATGATGGCACCGTAAAGAATCCACCAGTATCCTCCGTTTACGATGGAGCTGACGAAGTTTTCGCCTGCACCCAGTCCCACTGCAGCCAGGAAGATCGATATGCCTATCTCCCTGAGCATCATGTTGGCACTCTCGGTAGTATAGGTGGTGACCTTCATGCGCGGGCCGAAATAACTGATAAGGATGGCTATAATGAGAGGTCCGCCTGCAAGACCGAGCTTTATGGCCTGTGGGATGCCGGGGAACTTGAAAGGTATCGAACCGAAGAATACACCCAATGCGATACCGAAGAATATCGGGATGAGGTTCGGATGTGAAAGTCCTGACTGGGTGTTGCCCACAAGCCTGGCCACCTTGTCGATAGCCGACTGAGGACCCACTACCAGTATGTTGTCGCCCATCTGGAGTATGAGGTTCGGGTTGGCCACGAGATCCACACCTGCCCTGGTGACACGTGTCACGCTGACACCATAGGTAGAACGTATCTTCAGATCTTTCAGTTTCTTGCCTGTAAGAGAAGACTTGGTGATGAGAAGTCTCTTAGCGTTCAGTGATGTATCCTGCTTGTTCCACAGCGCGTTGTCCATAGGAATGGCCTCACCGAAAAGCATGGTGATGACATCCACGGAAGTCTGGGAAGTCACGACCAGCACCTTGTCGCCTTCATTCAGCACGGTAGTGGAAAGAGGCATCTCTACATTTCCGTTCGGACGGCAGACTCTGGAAATGACGAATCTGTTCGTGATGGACTTGTCCACTTCCATGATGGTCTTCCCGAAGATCGCAGGGTTCTTTACCTGGAAGGCGATACGCACGGCACTGTCGATTCCCGTATCTTCACTGTCGAGTTTCTCGGCCTCTTTCTTCACGTCTATCTTGAAGATGACCTTGGTCAGCATCAGCACCATAATGACACCCAGCACGCCGATAGGATAGGCGACAGCATAGCCTGATGCCAGAGAAGATGCCACCTCGGCGGAATTTATCTCATGCACGAACGATCCTGAAGTCGCATCGAGGAAAGTCTGCTGCGCCGCACCGAGACCGGGGGTATTCGTGACGGCTCCGGACATCACGCCCACCATGGTAGGCAGGCTTTCACCGGTGACCAGATGAATCACATACGTAGTTATGACACCGAAAAGCACCAGGCACACTGCAAGAATGTTCAGTGTCAGTCCTCCTTTCTTGAAAGAATGGAAAAATCCGGGACCTACCTGGAGACCGATGGAGAACACGAACAGGATAAGCCCGAATTCCTTGAGGAAATGCAGGAGCGAAGCATCCGCACGGAAGCCGAAATGACTCAGTAAGATGCCCACGAAAAGAATCCATGTGGAGCCGAGGGACACACCCTTGACCTTTATCCTGCCGAGAAGAAGACCCGTGGCTATCACGAATGCCAGAAGCATGATCGAATGCCCGGTCCCCTGACCAAAAAATAACTCACTCATATCGATTGTCTGTTTGATTCCAAGCCTGTAAGTCAGAATGTCATCTCCACTATAAAGGAAGAGACAGGTGAGGCCTCATTGCCGCGGATGCGGCCTTCGACCCAATATTTTCTTTTTCCGCCGTCTTCAGCGGTACCGAGATACAAGTCGACCGTCTCCCCTGCCCTGACCTCATGGTTGAAGTTTATCTTCAGTTCCTTCATCGGACGGTTCAGAGTGATATCGCAAGGAAGTACATCCATGGACCAGACTATGTACATGGCATTGTTCGCATGTCCGTTCAAGTCCAGATCAGAGTAGGATACTGTATGACTGGCGGCATGGTCCGGAGTCATACCCGCCGGGATATGGATCTTGTCGCATGCCGGGCTGATCGCGTCATCCTTGCAGACGCTGCCTTCATCGAGAATGGCTTCCCTCACCAGTCTGTGCGTATCGATATTCACGACAAGCCATGATGTGGTGGCTACCGCCAATACGGACTCGTCCTTCTCGTCCGTCATCCTGAAATCCCTGATATAGAAAAGGCCCTGCGGTCCCTTGTGCCATGTCTTCATGTTCACCGTCTCACGCCATACCGGATGTCTGAGGAACCTTATATGCATTCTGGAAAGCACCCAGGCTGTCTTGGTAGAAACCATGTCATCATATCCGAAACCGAGGACAGAGGCATGGCAGTTCGCCTGTTCCTGTGCGTAATTCATGAAAGACACCGGCTTGAGCAGCTGGGCCGCATCAGTGTCATAGCACGGGATACTGAATTTCTGATGAAAAAAACTGTTCATATGGTATTCCCACTCGGTTGTTGAATCCGCGCGCAAAAATAATACTTTTATATAGAATTAACAAATTGTTCCGGAACGGCTCCGTACAGGCACGGAAAGGCGGATTCCAGGACGACCTGGGACAGAAGTCAGTCAATAGGCCGAGAAAAATTCGAGAACCTGCAGCTGGTCATCATTGTAAAGGAGCCGGTCGAAGATTCCCGGAAAAAGGAGACTCAGTATCATATATATGAGCACCAGCGAAACGAGGACCATGACGATGATGACAGCGACCATGACAGACCTGCGAAGCCGCTTTTTTTTCCGCTCCTGTGCGGATATCGGCGCGGATTCCTCCATAACTGGCACTACAGTCTCCGGGACGTCCTCCTCTGCAGATGCCGGCGATTCCGGCATTTCCGGCTCCGCGGAGTCGTGCAGTTCCGGCATATCAGCTTCTACATGTTCCGGTGCTTCCTCTTCCGGCTGCGCGGCCGAATCCGGAGTTGCTGCAGTCTGTCCGTCCGGGACAAGTCCTGCCGCATCATCTATCGCCGGTTCTGCAGCACCCTGTTCCGGCTCCACATCATCCTGTTCCGGAGCCGGGAGCGGCTCGATCATGGATTTCAGATTGTCCATGGCTGCGGACAGCTCCTCCTTCGTTTCATTGTGAGTCTTGAGGGAAATCGGTTCCAGGCCGAAACCTTCCGGATAGATATCCAGGTCTTCATCCGGAACGAAGAAAAAATTGTTCTCCTTCGTAGCCCGCAGTCTTCCGAGGCCAGGCAAAACCACGGTTTTTTTCTCCATCAGGACCTGTCTGAGTTCTTTCAGGAAATCCGTGAGTATGTTCCGGGCCAGTTCCGGACTTATATTGTTGGAAGAAGAATAAATCTCCACGAGGGAAGAGTCTTCTTCCATACGATGTCTGAAATAAAGTCTCCGGTAAGGAGGATTTATAGTGTAGCCCTTGTCGGAAAATGACGCAGGTACCATTTCGGCTACGAATGTCCCGAGACCGGGCAGCACCACCCTGTCCCTGTCAAGAATCACTTCCTTGACCATTCTGGACAAAAGATCTATATCCATAATTCCGGTTAGTTTAATGACCCACCCATAATTTTGCACAAACTTAATACAATTTTCCGAAAGTTCGGCTCTATTGCCATCCGGCACCGGAAAATAAGCCGTTTTTCACCTTGGTTCTCCCCACGTCAAAAAAAATCTCCAAAAAACAGCAAAAAAATTTGCAGCTATGAAAATTTGTTGTACCTTTGCAATCCCGAATGAGAAATAAACCTCTCACGAGAGACAAAACGAAATTCCTGAATAGCTCAGTTGGTTAGAGCATCTGACTGTTAATCAGAGGGTCCCAGGTTCAAGTCCTGGTTCAGGAGCAGATTCAGAATCATTGAAAAAAAAGCACTTGCAACCAAATCGCAGGTGCTTTTTTCGTATATGGCGGTTACTGAAACCGTGATGACGATATGGCTTTGACAGGATTCACAAGGCAATGAAAACCGCCAACCATGCGCTGAAACGGATTGGAGAGAGACTGGGCATTCAAATCAATCTCACAACCTACGTTGCCAGACATTCATACGCAACGGTACTAAAGAGGTCTGGAGTAAACACTGCAATCATATCCGAATCCCTCGGTCACAGTTCAGAGAAAGCAGGCAGATAGAGTGGAAATCATACATTAACGTCAGTTCGACGAATTATTCTACTCAGTACCAGAGACTTCGTCGAACTGACGTTACGATTTCTTCGAAATCCCTTTCCTTTTTCGTGTCACCCCTCTTAAATTCTCCCCTGCGTAGGGGAGAACTTACATCGGACTTCGTCCTCCATAGAGGTAATTCTATGAAATTCATTCCATTCATTTCATCGAATTCACGTTAATTATTATTCGTTGTTTCCCGCGCTGTTTTTCTTCAGCCATTCCACCCTGCGCATGTCAGGCAGATGCCTGATGGAGAAATTTTCAAACCGTGCATTAAAACCGCTTCCGTCAGGGCAGGCTCCCATGACACCGACCATGACCGGATGGTTGTCCTGCAGCCAGGCGTTGCGCATCATCGTATATTCCTTGTCGTCAAAGGAATAGAAAATCTCCACAGCGTCCAGCCGGCGCACTGCCTTTATCCACACAAAAGGTACGGGTCTCTCCAGCGGTATGATACTCCAGTCGCTCGTGCGGTGGGTTACGACAGTGCTGAGATTGTACTTTCCGTCTACGAACTCAATGCCTGCCTTTATATAATTTTCGTGGTCTATCCGCAGCATCAGCCCCGACTGGTCGAACCGGGTCTTGTAGTCACCGGATATTTTCACTTTCACCTCGAATTCCCCTCCGCGCATGGTATAAAGGAACGGGGCATCGTCCACGGTAAACCCGTAATGCGATATACGCCAGTAATCAGTCTGCGGGGTGACATACATCGAGAGGGAGTTGTCTTCTATTTTCCATTGTCCCGGCTCATTGAACCACTGCATTTTTTCTAATGACTGTGCTATGGCCGTAAACGAAACGGCAATCATAATTCCGCTTAATATAAATTTTCTCATTCCCATAAGCTTATGATACGAATAACCATTGCTTTTAAATATCTTTGCAAAGGTAAGACATTGGCATATACCGCACAATGATTATAAATAACCATTTTGTTCCCGTAGGATGGACACCATAGACATATTGAACAGAGAATTCTCCGGGCAGGATTTTGCAGAAGAACAGCCGTATGCTGAAATGCTGGACAGATACAGGGACTTGGCCTGCAGCTATGCACGGATAGAAAACACCATTGTCGTGCTGAGTGATTTGCGCACCAGTTCAAGTTACATCTATTACGGCGGATTTTCGCGGACACTGGGAATAGACAAAAGCGGAAAGGAGGACGAAGTGTCTTCTATCTGGGAGGAGGAAATCTTCCGGCTCATCCATCCTGATGATTTGTCAGCCAAGCATTTGCAGGAGCTCCGGTTTTTCCATTTCATGAAGCACCGGCCCAGGAAGGAACGTGCAGACTATTATCTTGCAAGCAGGCTCCGCATGAAAAACGCCACGGGGGAGTATATCCCTGTATTGCACCGGATGTTCTATATTCAGGTACCGTGCGGGGACATCTTCTGGCTGGCCCTGTGCCTTTACGGGCCCCTGTTGTTTGACATCCCAGGACAATGTGTGATAATAAATTCCGTCAACGGAAATATCACGGAGATGGAAAAACAGGACAACAGCCGGATCTTGTCCGTCAGGGAGAGGCAGGTGTTGGAGCTTATAGACAAGGGCCTGACCAGCAAAGGCATAGCTGAAACGCTATCCATCAGTATCCATACTGTCAGCCGACACAGGCAGGAGATTCTGGGCAAGTTGCAGGTGAAGAACTCCATTGCAGCCTGCCGTGTGGCAAAGGATCTGAAGCTGATCTGATGTTCTGCTCTGGTATATCTTCACACTGCCGCACTTGTGGGGTACCAGAAAGTATCGTTATCCGTAGGTCTGCCACGTTTCACGACTACCCAGCATTCTTTTTCCGTTTTGTGGTTCCGTACCAGCCATTCACGCAGTTCTGTCCTTGATTTGGCATCCAATAAATTATGAATTTCCATAATTCACTGTGTCACTTGTTTTTAGGTGATGCAATTTTATCTGTCATTTATAATACGATGTGCTTGAATTTCCGGTCTATCCAGAAAGTGGCTTCTTGTGCATGAAAGCAAAGAATACAGTAGTCCGGATCGTCCGGACCTTCCGGAAAATAATGCTTCATAAAGTCTTTCCAGAAAGCATGGCGGGTTTCCATGTCTGAAATGATTTCAGCCGTTCCAGTTAAGGTAACGCTGTCAGCCTCATGGACATAACAGATTCCGGCCTTTGGCTCCTTTCTCAAATGTTTCACTTTTTCCGAAGACAACGAGGTCGTCATCCACAGTGTTGCTATTCCGTCATGTCGCAGCACATCTATGGCCACAGGGCGGGGGAACCCGTTCCCGTCGATTGTCGAAAGTATGACATATCCGCACCGGTCGAGTATCCATGCCGCCTGTTGTACAGCAGGCATCCAGCGCTTCAGGTTACTGAGGTCTGCATGTCCTTTTAGTCCAGAGACGGCAATGGCTTTCTGCTGTTCATCAAGCGAAGCTGCTGTGAAAAATCCTTTTTGAAAGCAATTCCTGCAATATTCTGAACACGGGTGCCCGTCTCCGTGAGTGCCGAACATATTTTCTCCGGACATAGGTAGACCGCAGCTCTGGCAGACTCGTATTGGTTTCATAATGCTTATATTTCAGTAGTTCAATTGTATGATGCTTTAAAGACCACTAAGATAGCGAAAATCGGGGACCGGGCAAGGATTTCTCAGAAAGCCTGGATGCCGGAACACATGGCGGACCGCCCATTCCGGAAACTGCGGGTCCACTGATGGAATCCCAACAAATAGGTATTGACGGATTATCCCGAGCCCTGTACTTTTGCAGAGAAAAAGGCAGGAATGCCGTTCAAATAATGCAGGTACAGAAAGAAGACATACGCAGCCGTGTATTGGCGGCCGCCCGGCGGCAGTTCGGGCGGAAGGGGTATTCCGGTACTTCCATGCGCG
>CALVDR010000043.1 GCA_944326365.1 uncultured Bacteroidales bacterium
ATATGCTGTCTGTCGTTCCATTCGCTGAACGGCCCGTAGATGGCCCAGTCATGCGGCACCGTGACGCTCTGCCATGCAGAATCGTCATAGCCCGGTTCCGAATATTCCACGGAATCGTCCCTGGTGAATCTCCAGTCATTCTCCAGCAGGGTCTCCGACCGCTGTCCGTAAAGATTGGTGCCGCCGAAAAGCGGCACCAACATCACGCATAGCGCATAAAAAGCACTTTTGTTCATACCAAAACCTCTTATTCCGTCACCGTTCCCGTATTGACATTGTCCGAAACAGCGGCGCTGCCAGGTATCGCTACCTCACCGTCCGCTTCTATCGTGCCGGAACCAGCTGCCGTCACAGTCACATTCCCGCTGTTCGTGTTCCCTGAGACAGTAGAGCCTGAACCTGTCACCACACCCACGAGACCGGCTACGCCTATCTGTGTGCTGCCGAGGTCATATGTTCCTGTACTCAAATCCAATGTCACTGCTCCGGAATTCTCATTGTCGGAAACTGAGATATTGTTTCCTGCCAGACCGGCTATACCGCCTATATGGCCTGCCGGAACTGCGGACTTCACATCTCCGCCGTTCGTACAGCCGCTGATTTCCATGCTCGCCGTCGCTCTTCCCAGGATACCTCCCGCTGAAGGCAGGTTATTCAGATATCCGTCAGTAAACACTACTTCCTCAAGAAGAATATCTCCGGTATTTTCGCAGTTCCTGATTTCATTCTTGACGCTCTCCTTGTAGTCGCTGAATCCGAAGATGCCGCCTACTCCAAGAGGTGTCTTGCTCGTGTTGTACAGACCCGTCACGGTCAGGTTGCCCTCATTCGTACAACCGCTTATGAGCAATGGCTGTTTCGAAGCATTATGCATAAAGGCTGCAATTCCTCCCAGGCCCCGTGCTCCCGCACCCGACACTTCGAAATTTCCTGTATTGTGACAGTCGGACACCTCTGTCGGAGCATTGTCAAGAATCTGCACGAAGCTGACTATACCACTGAAATAGCTCCACAGTTCAGATGACTTGACCGTTATGTTTCCGGAATTGTCACATCCTGTGATATTTCCGCCATAGAGTATGCCGGCTATGCCGGAGGCTGTCTGGGCCATGCTGTTATCCACCAGAATATCGCCTGTATTGATGCAGTTCTCGACCCCGGTGCATTCTGACTCCATCCTGCCCACTATACCGCCTATCCACGGCTTGTTTCCAGCTTTTCCTGTCACACTTATGTCGCCGTGGTTCGTGCAGCCTTTGATGATGCCGTGGTTCGTGCCTACGACTCCGCCTACGCGGTCAGCACGGCCGTTTATGACAGCATCTATGTTCACGAATGTAGTCACGTTCTCTACAGTACCATGGTTCACGCCTACCACTCCGATGCTTCCCGGATCACCGTCGACGGTCAACTCACTGGTTCCGTCATAAGACGTCCCGTCCGAAGAACCGAACACCGCATTCTTCAGCACGGCGCCTTCATTAAGAATGGAAAACAGGGAAGTCCCCAGGGCGATATTGTAAATCTTGTGATTCCGGCCGTCAAGGGTACAGTTCAGCTCGAACGGAGCGATGTCCACGCCAGTCATATCCAGGTCGGCATCTATGGTCACCACATCATCGGCATCATAGCTGTCTGCAGCCTCTGCGAATGCTTTGAGACCTTCAGGCGTAGAGATGGTCTTCACCTTCCCGATAGTCGCTGACTCTACCGGAGGAAGCACCCGGTGATGACCGGCCGCCACGGTCACCTGACCGTTCAGCAGAATCTCCGATGTACCCTCGTCATAGTTCAGGCCGACTTTCAGACCCTGTGTGAAATCCGCAGGTATGATGGCAAACACATACTTGCCTGCTTCCAGCGCGGCACCTTCTGCAGCTGCCAGAGTCACGGAAGCGGAGGTTTCTGCATCCGCAGCCTCAGCAGCAAGAGTTCCCTCCGCCATATTTATGTTCACCTTTCCGGCTATCTTTTCTCCGTTCAGGCCTGAAAGGGTGACTGACTTCAGGGTCAGGCCTTCAGGTACAGACGAGATTTCCACTGTCACCAGGCCGCAGACATTCTGGAAATCCAGTTCGTTCTCTCCGTCAGATACGGCTGCGGACAAATTCACATTCTGTGCGAATGTCCCCGGTATCGCGGTCTGTTCTGACGGAAGTTCCGTAGTGATGACCTGTCCTGAAACGGACGCAGTTTCCGAATACGGATAGAGTCCGTAATATGTCCCTGACGGGACAGCCTCTCCTTCAAAAGTGGCTGAAGAACCGTCTATACCTGCGATATCGAACGGATTGTTCCCTTGTGCATCATCGAAAATGCCGATACGGTCACCCGCAGTCCATACCACGGTAGTCTGGTCATCCGCAAGGGAAGTCCTGGTGGAAACTGCATTGCTCACGAATGTCATCGCCACCTTTTCCTGTGACTGAATCTGCTGGTTATCAGCAATCTCTTTGGCGCATCCTGCCGACACGGCCGCTATCGCTGCCGCAGTCAGTACTCTGTAAACAGTTTTCATGGTCTTAGTTCTCCCAGTTTAGTCCTTCATTGTCATTGTCCAGGGCAAAATCAGAATGTCTGAGGCCGCTCTGGCAGAATCCCTTTTCACAGTCCGCACAGACTGTCTCGATTTCCGGACTGATGTAGTCCGGCAGCAATTGTTTTTTCATAATCATTCCTTTAATATTGGTTATTTTGTGTGTCTTTATTTTGTTACAGTCCCGGTGTTGGTATTGTCCGAAACTGACGCGCTGCCCGGTATGGCTATCGTACCGTCCACAGTCAACGGGCTGGTGGTATTGGCCACAGCACTTACCGCGCCGCTGTTCGTGTTCCCGGAAACGGATGAACCCGTTCCTGTCACTGCTCCTATGATACCGGCTATTCCGACCTGGACTCCGTCCCAGGTATAAGCCGCTTCACCCAGATCCAGTGAAACCGTTCCGGAGCTGCTGTTGCCCGAGATAGTGACATTGTCCCTTACCAGTCCGGCCACTCCTCCGAGACGGGCCACAGGAACCGTAGCCAGGATGTCGCCGCTGTTCTTGCAGTCTCTGAGACTCAGATAATTGCCGGTCAGGCCTATCACTCCTCCTACTGACGGGAATGTCACGGTATACTTGGTATAATCGTCCACCCACATATTCTCAAGGGTGATATTCCCGCTGTTTTCACAGCCGGAGATTTCACTGTTGGC
This sequence comes from uncultured Bacteroidales bacterium, assembly GCA_944326365.1. Lineage (GTDB taxonomy): Bacteria > Bacteroidota > Bacteroidia > Bacteroidales > UBA932 > Cryptobacteroides. The sequence goes on from CALVDR010000043.1 coordinate 3,197, forward strand.
CGCGCTGTTGTTGTAGTCGCTCAGACCGAAAATACCGCCTACCCCGACTTTGTCAGGAGTACTCTGATTGTAAAGTCCGTCGACAGTAATGTCGCCTGTGTTCGTACAGTTACGTATGATGAAAGGCTGGGTGGCGTCGGCATGGATGAATCCGGCAATACCTCCGATTCCCCTTATTTTCCTTCCGGTGACCTTCATCGCTCCGGTATTGTGGCAGTCGCTGATTACCGACGCCTCGACAGACGAGGCCTTCTGTATGAACGCAGCTATACCTGCACAATATGTCCAGAGTTCGGAATCCTCGATAGTAAGTTCACCGGAATTTTCACACTCTGTGATATTGCCGTCATGAAGCATGCCCGCGATTCCGGCTACCGACTGTACTCCGGGATAATTTGCAGTGATATTGCCTGTATTCACAGAATTGGCCACGCCCACGGCCCCGTAGTCCATCAGGCCTACGATACCTCCTATCCACGGTTTGGTCCCGGATTCCCATTGTCCGCTGATACTGATATCGCCTGCATTCCGGCACGTGGTTACGGTATTGTAGTTCGTGCCCACGAGACCGCCTATCCCCTGCGGAGGATTCACCCCGTCAAGTTCTGCGGTCACAGGAGTGAAGTTCAAAACGTTTTCCACCGTACCGTGGTTCATGCCGATGATTCCGAGACTTGTCACGGACTTGTCCTTCAGATAAATCTTGCTGGTTCCGTCATAAGACGTCCCGTCCGAAGAGCCGAACACCACATTTTCGAGAGTGACGCCTTCGGCCACATCAGCTATCAGATACCCTTCTTCAACCACGAAATTATGAATCTTATAGCCCTGGCCGTCGAACTGGCATTTCAGCATGAACGGTTCCACTGTCTGTCCCTGCATGTCGATGTCCCCCTCCAGAAGTATGGCATTCTCGGCATCGTAATTATCTGCCGCTGCCATGAAGGCCTTGAACTCGTCGTAAGTGGATATGACAATCCTCTCCATCCACTGGTCCGAAGTTTCGGCAGTGATATCCATTCCCGTATTCCTCACCAAATCCACCAGAGCGGATGTGGCATAGTCGGAATCCACATCAGGCCCCATTCCTGCATATTCGATCTTATATCCTTGAGGCATCTCTACAGGGAGTACCGACAGCCAGTAGTTCCCTGCCGTGAAAGAAGTATTCTCCCCGTCAGGAAGGAGAGTCACCGATGACGACAGGGCCCCTGATGCCGCCTCGCCTATCTTGACAGTGGCTGCCCCTGAAAGATTCACAGCCTCGCCATTCGAGGAAAATTTCACGGACGTAGCTCCTCCGGGAATATAAATCCGGACCAGAGATACGGCATTCCTGAGCTGGAAATGTCCCACAGCATCGGCCTTGGCCACGGAAATCAGGGCGTTCTGATCCACTATTTCGTTCCCTACCTTCTGTTCCTCAGGAAGATTGATGCTCACGGCGCCGTCTGACGGAAGCGTTTCGGATGCAGCCGAGTAAGGAAAGACCGCATAGAATTCATCCGCTCCCTCGGTGACAAAGCCCTCGATGACAGCCTTTCCGCTTGAAACGGATGTCACGGTAAATTCGTTCTTGCGTGTGCCGTCATAGACCGCGAGGAGATCTCCTTCTGCCAGATTCACTTTCGATCCGGTAAAAGCCGCTTTCGTCAGCTCTGAGACACTTGCCGAGAAAGTCTTCGACTCAAAGCCCTCAGGCGCCACCGTTTCTTCCTGATCCAGAACCGTATCATCCCTGACCTCGTCCTTCGCACAAGAGAAAAGGATGGCGGCTGACGCCAATATCATGATGATTTTCAATTTTCGCATAACAATTTGTTTTATTCCGATTATTTACCTGTCACTGTTCCGGTATTGGCATTGTCCGAAACCGTAGCGCTGCCCGGTATGGCCACCGCTCCGTCAATGTTTACCTTGACCGAAGCATTGGCCGTCACGGCCACATTTCCGCTGTTCGTATTTCCCGAGACAGCCGAACCTTCGCCTGTCACCGCACCCACGAGACCGGCTACGCCTATCTGTGTGCTGCCGAGGTCATATGTTCCTGTACTCAAATCCAATGTCACTGCTCCGGAATTCTCATTGTCGGAAACTGAGATATTGTTTCCTGCCAGACCGGCTATACCGCCTATATGGCCTGCCGGAACTGCGGACTTCACATCTCCGCCGTTCGTACAGTCGCTGATTTCCATGCTCGCCGTCGCTCTTCCCAGGATACCTCCCACCGAAGGCAGGTTATTCAGATATCCGTCAGTAAACACAACTTCCTCAAGAAGAATATCTCCGGTATTCTCACAGTTCCTGATTTCATTCTTGACGCTCTGGTTGTAGTCGCTGAATCCGAAGATACCGCCTACTCCAAGAGGTGTCTTGCTCGTATTGTACAGACCAGTCACGGTCAGGCTGCCTTCATTCGTACAGTCGCTTATGAGCAATGGCTGTCCCGAAGAAGCATGCATAAAGGCTGCGATTCCTCCGAGGCCCCGTGCTCCAGCTCCCGAAACTTTGAAATTTCCTGTATTGTGGCAGTCGGACACCTCTGTCGGCGTATCGGCATAAATCTGTACAAAGCTCACTATACCGCTGAAATAGCTCCATGCTTCCGAAGATGTGACTGTGATGTTTCCGGAATTGTCACATCCGATGATATTTCCACCCTGCAGTATGCCTGCTATGCCGGAAGCTGTCTGGACCATGCTGTTATCCACAGTGATATCGCCTGTGTTGATGCAGTCCTCGACTCCGATGCAGCCTGACTCCATCATGCCGACTATACCGCCTATCCACGGTTTCTTTTTAGCTTTTCCGGTCACATCGATGTTCCCGTGGTTCGTGCAGCCTTTGATGACACTGTAGTTCGTACCGACTACTCCGCCGATACGCTCGGAGTCTCCGTTTATCTCTATGCTGATGTCCGCGAATGTAGTCACGTTCTCTACAGTACCGCTGTTCACGGCTACCGCTCCGACACTTGCAGGATTCCCTCTGAGAGTTATCTTGCTGGTTCCGTCATGAGCCTCGCCGTCAGAAGAACCGAACACCACATTTTCCAGCACGGCGCCTTCAGCCACTTCCGATATGAAGAATCCGGCATCGGATACAATCCCGTATATCTTATGACCCTGGCCGTCAAGAGTGCAGGTCAGGGCAAACGGTGTCCATTCCTTTCCGGTCATGTCGATATCGGACTCAAGAAGGATCCTGTCATCGACAGTATATTCTTTTCCGCTGACAGCGAGCAGGTCATCTGCAGTGGATATGCGATATGTGAAACCGGCGGCAGCCTCCTGCTCCACCTTCAGTATGGCTTCAGCCATCCTGCCGTTCTCGTCCGTATACGAGAGCACGATATATGCCTGCCGTGAAAGCATTTCGGGATTCTCCGCGGCAGTGAAGACCAGCATGCTGTTCTCCTCATCAAGGGAGACCCCGGTCAGCCAGTCGGCCGAAACCTCACAGGTGATGTCTGCGACCGGTATAGTAGCCGTAAATGCCACCTCGTATTCCTTTTCCTTATATGACAGAGCCATCGTGGCTGTCGTCTGGAATGCGATGGCCGGATATGCCGAAAGCTGGATGACCGTGATTTCCTTTTCCACGGCATGGTCTATCGTGAATATCCTGATCTTCGCGGAACGGAGAGATTCCCCGGCATTCTCTGTACCTTTTACCGTGAAGCTTTTGGTGGAAGCCTTGCCTCCCATCAGGTCGGTAGACATCCAGCCGTTGGCCGTGTCATATTCGAGCCGCCATTCGACATTGGCATCCAGAGCCACCTCCACAGGAGTACCGGCATCCGAAATCAATATCCTGTCGGATGTCAGTTCCAGAGTGCCCGTCACCGACTCCTCCTTGGCGCAGGATACGGCAGCTGCCGCCGTCAGAATGACGACAGCTGCCAGTCTTATAATATTTCCAAGTTTTTCCATTTCTGCTATTTCGATTGAAGAATATCCGTTTTGTAAATGATATTGTAGTCAGTGCTGGTATCATTGAGCACAAATACCTGCCATGTCTTCCCGCCTTCATATACACGTACCATGATATGACCTGCAGGCTTGATCTTCTCGCCGTTCTCTCCCAGGCGGATTCTGTTGTTCTCCACCAGACCGGCGGCGAACACCATGCGGTCTCCGGGATACAGGTCGGAAAGCATCAGTTTCAGCGGTTCCGATTCAGGATGATAGTAGTCCCACACCGGTACTACATAGGCTTTTGCCTGCATCTGGCTTATGAAACTGCTGTGCATGGCATCCTTGTAGGCGTGATGGTTGCAGACCACGACATCTGTAGGACCGCAGGCCTTGGCTACGGCATCCTCTGTCAGTTCACTTTTGATATCTCCTCCGGTATACCAGCTGAAATCCCCGTATGAGATACGGATGGCGCAGCTGAATTCGTTTTCGTCTGTCGTGGATAAAGACATGTGTCTGGTCCCGGTTCCGGAGCCTGTCCACACATCCAGATTCCCGGCTACGTTCCTGACGGAGAATTCCGGATAAGATGCAACATCATGTTTCAGAGGGAACTGCGTATCACTGCCGACTACGAATTTTTCGTTCGGCTTGCCGCTCTCCGATCTGAGGGACATGAACGACCTGTAGTTTCCGAGTCCTCCGTTCGAAGACGATACCTGTTCGGCTGTAGGATAATTATAGTCCGGCCAGCCTCTGTCCACGATCTTGTCTATATCCACCAGCTGCGCCAGATGTGTGATTCCGTGCAGCTTGTAGGCCAGGCCCGGACTGGATATGGCCGTTTCGTCGAATCCTCCGATATGGTCTCCATGGAAATGGGTCATGAAAGCATAGTCTATCTTCGTACCGTTCTCAAGAGGCGCCGAAAAATGTTTGATATACTGGGCGACCCACTGTGCAGGGGACTTGGACCCGGAAGGTTTTGGCTCCATGATCTCCTGTGAGTAGTTGTCCTTGCCGAGATCCCCCATGTCCACCAGCATGGTCGTACCGTCAGGCAGAATCAGCCACGCCACGTTTCCCCTGCCGGTACTGATCTGGTGTATGTCCATGTAGCCTTCCTGCCAGTCATCCACATATGACTTTTCTATTGTAGGCCCGTCAGGCAGCTGTTCTTCCCTGTTGCAGCCGGATGACAGGGCCGCTGCCGTCAGCAAGATAAAAGCGATATTCATTTTCTTCATTTTATCTGATTTGATTTAAATTAGGAAAAAGCCTTCCTTATTCGATATCCGGGACCTCGAAAAGTCCTGCGTCGGCGGCGGACATTTCATTTCCGCCATATCCCGGATTCTGTTTCAGTTCCACGTTGCTGGAAGATATGCTGAGCTGAGGTATAGGGAAAAGTTCCCGGTAGTGTTCCGACGGCTCGTGATCCCACCACCTTTCGGTAGTATACGCATTCCAGCGTCTCAGGTCGGTGCGCCTGCGTCCTTCTCCGATAAACTCCAGCATCCACTCTTCGAGGAATCTGTATTTGTCCAGATTTGCAGCCGTGCAAGGGTCAGGGTCATTCCCGCCTTCGAAATTACGTCTGCGGACCTGGTTTATAAGCTCGGCGGCGCCGTCCTTGTCGCCGGCCCTGTACTTGCACTCAGCCAGCATATAGTAGACCTCCGCCAGACGCATGATTACATAGTCAGGATTGTATCTCAGGTCGAGCGATGTACGGTCCGGAACCGGCCGCTTTACCAGACGGACACCGGAGTTTTCCTCACCGGCAGTGATGTTCGAAGGAAGTTCGCTTGCTGATGAATACTCCGTTCCGAGTTTCTTGAACTGGGCCACCTGGTCCACGAATGTGATGACTTCTCCGGTATATTCACGTGCTCCCATGCATTGGACGACTCTGCCGTCCGAAGTGGTCCTCTCCTGCTTGCCGTAAAGGAACATGCCCTCGTACTGCTTGTTGCCGAGATAGAGGTAACCCTTTTTCCTGAGGTCGGCATCGTCGAATCTGGCGAACGGTGTCCCGATATTGAACTCATACGGAGTGCCGTCCGGAGCCAGAGACGGCTGCAGATGCGCACCGTTCGTAGAGCCCATGCCGTCCACATCGTAGTAGGATTTCGCGTTATAGTGGTTGAACCTCTCATAGTCCCAGCTGATCTGGTTCATGGAGTACTGTGAGGCACAGCTCCATATCACTTCCTTCGAGAAGTCGTTGTCGAAACCGAAAGGAGCGTTCCATGTCTCTTCCAGTCCGTACTGGCCGTACTTCCCTTCAATGATATCCTCACAAAGAGCAGCGCATTCATCGAACATGTCCTTACCGATATAGACCTGGGCATTGAAATAGAGCCTGGCCAGACAAGTGGCCACTATCCCCTGGTTCACCCAGCCTTCTTCCTTGTCTCCGAGGGTCTTCTTCTTCAGTGAGGACTCGGGAGCTATCCCTTCGAGAAGCAGTTCTTCTATATAGTCGAATGTCTCCTGTGCGGTAGAGCGCGGCACTTCATCCAGAGTGTATTTCCTGTATATGGGCATACCGCCGAAAAAGTCGAGGGAGCGCATGTAGGAATATGCCACCAGCATCTTCAGCTGCAGGATATGGTCGGCCTTGTCATGCTCGGTAAGGCCGAATGAAGGATAGTCGAGAGCCGAAAGCTCGTCTATCATGGCCAGGGCATAGGAAATGCCTTCACCCATCTGGAAATATGTAGTGTAAAGCCAGCCGTGGTCAGGAGTCCAGGTGTGCCAGTGGTACTGTCTGTACTGGCCTCCTCCTTCGTAGTCTACACCCTTCTGCGTGACGCAGAATTCGTCAGCCACGCATTCCTGCATCATCCACGGCGCGAACTCGTGCGTTCCCCTCCATTTCGTATATGGCCTGGCAAGGGCGGCGTAGATATTTTCCTTGGTGGAGAAATACGTATTCTGCGCTATCTCCGAATAATATATCTCGTCGAGATCCGTACATCCTGCCATGAAGACAGCCGCGCCGATCAAATATAGTCTTATGATATTTTTCATCATATTGTCCCTGTTTTAGAAAGTCAGTTTTATTCCCAATGTATAGCGGCGGGTCTCCGGATAAAGGTCGAACCATTCATAGCCCGGATCGAGACCGTTTATGTCCACTTCAGGGTTCAGTCCGGAATAGCCGGTGATGCAGGCTACGTTCCTGACGGTGAGATACAGATCTATGGCATCTATATACTTCTGCCACTTTTTCATGTTCAGGGTGTAGCCCAGGCTGATAGCGTCTATCTTCAGGAAAGATCCGTCCTCAAGCCAGTAGTCGCACAGAAGTTTCTCCTGCTTGATGTCCTTGTTTTTCAGAAAAGCGCTGCGCAGCACATTCTGGTTCGAGACATTGGCGAGGCCATAGTACATGTCGATGGTGTTGAAGACATCATAGTCGAGCCAGCTGCGGAGGTTGATGCCGAGAGACAGGTTCTTGTAACGGAACGTATTGTCCCAGGAAATGATGAGCTTCGGAATCGCGTTGCCTATGTATCTCTTGTCGTCATAGGTCTTGTTGTCGGCGAGGATGACGTCATTGTCCTTGTTATAGACAAGCCATTTGCCTTCCTCGTTGAGTCCGGCATACTCCCACAGGTAATAGCTTCCGATGATGGTACCTTCCTCAAGCCTTCCGCCGGAGCCTGAAGATCCCGGAGCAGGGAAGCTCACCCTGTCCTGGTAGGAATGGTTTCCCCAGAGAGAGGTGATTTTGGACTTGTTGCTGGAAAAACGCATCGCCGATGTCCATTCGAAATCCTTGGTCTGCACCGGGATTCCTCCTATTTCGAATTCCCATCCCCAGTTTTCGAGGTTTCCGTAGTTCATGACAGTGGTATCGTACATGGCCGGAGGCGTATTCACGGTAATGTCGTAAATCATGCCGTCCACCCAACGGTGATACCAGTCGAATTTACCGTAAAGCCTGTTACCGAGGAAGGCATAGTCGATACCGATATTCAGCTCGGACTTCTCCTCCCAGTGCAGGTCGCTGTTCACGTTGTTCGCAGGTCCGTAGGACATGATCCATCCGCCGTCCATAGGCCAGTAGGAACCGGAAGCATAGCGGAACGCTGTCTGGCCTGACTCGAAGCCGCAGTTTCCGGTGACACCGTAGCCGGCCCTGATTTTCAGGTCGTCTATCCAGCCGATGCCGTCCATCCATGGCTCACTGGAAATGCGCCAGCCTCCTGACACCGCCCAGAAGTTTCCCCAGCGATGGTCCTTTCCGAATTTGGAAGAACCTTCGCGGCGGAGACTCGCAGTCACCATGTAGCGGCTCTTGTAGCTGTAGTTCACACGTCCGAAGAAGGCGATAAGGCGGGTCCGGGGATATTTGTAGGAATTCATGGAAGCCCTGCCGTCCTTCAGCCAGTCTCCGGTGCCCATATCCCATGCTCCGATACCGTCGACAGGGAAGTTGTAGTTCGTCATGTTGAAGCTCTCGCTGTTCTCCTCATAGAAGCTGTAGCCGAGAACCGCATTCACCGTATGGTCGTTCGCGAAGACCCTGTCGAAATTTATGGTAGGCTCGACAGAGACATTGATAGTCTTGTTGAATTCATGATAGCCTTCGCCGTTCCTTCCGTTCTCCACGGATGTTCTGTGCTGCGAGTTGGTATAATTCGTGACCTGCATCTGACGGTCCTGCCAGCTGACGGTAGCCTGGGCTGAAAAGCCCAGCGGAAGATTCAGTTTGACATTGGCGTCAGCCAGCATCCATTTGTCGATCTTGTCGCGCTGCTTGAGCATCACGTCTGCGACAGGGTTGAAATAGTAGTCGCCTCCGATGATGACATTGTAGCCGGACGGATTGCTTTCGTCATATATCGGCTCGGTAGGGTTCATCTTCATGGCCGCACCGAAGTTGCTGTTCGTAGCCCTCTGGTCGCGGTGAGCTTCGCGGTATTCGGTGTGGACATTGATTTCGAGAAGGTCGTCCAGCAGGCTGAAACTTCCGTTTATCCTTCCCGAGTAGTCTTTCCTGTTGTCTCCCAATGCTATACCTTTCTGGTCAGAAGCTACGAAAGTGGCATAGACACGGGCCGTGCGGCCGCCTCCGGAGAGATTCACGACATGCCGGTGTGACAGGGCGCCTTCATTCAGCAGGGCGCCGTACCAGTCATTGTCAGATCCGAGATCGCTTCCCAGTCCGTATCTGAGGAATTCTTCGGAATTCAGCAGTTCGGGACGGTTCGACACCTGCTCTGTGGACAGCTCTGCCGTATAGGACAGACGCATGGGGCCTTCGTTCGGTTTCTTCGTGGTGATGAGGATGACGCCCGCAGCGGCCCTGGTTCCGTAGATGGCTCCTGCAGATGCATCCTTCAGCACATCGACGGAGAGCACATCCTCGAAGTTGATGGACCTGATATCAGCCCCTGGGACACCGTCCACCACTACCAGCGGAGATGCAGCGGCATTGATGGATGCCACACCCCTGAGCTGCATGGATGAAGAAGTGTTCGGACTGGATGTCTCGGTGATGGTCATACCCGAAATCTTGCCTTTCAGGGCAGTGGCGATGGTCGAGCCTCCCTGGCCTGCCAGCAGGTCTTTCGATGATATGGAAGTGATGGAACTGGTCACGGCCCTTTTCTCCATGGTACCGTAGCCGACGACCACTATCTCGTCCAGCATGTTCATGTCTTCCTGAAGGGTGACGGTCACAGGAGAGCCGGAATCTATCCTGACTTCCTTCGTCACATACCCCAGATATGAAACGGACACCTTGGCAGGGAGCTTCGCCGTCATAGACCAGAACCCGTCCAGGTCGGTCAGGGCGTATGTATTTCCGCTGCCGACCAGAAGCACTGTGGCTCCCGCCAATGGCTCACCGTTTTCATCAATGACCTTTCCCGACAATTCCTTCCTGCCGGCAGAGCGGCTGCCGGACAATCCGGTTTCTGTGCCACCCCCCCCCACGGCAAAAGTAATGGTATTGTCGACCCTGCTGTACTGCAGGTTTGTGATGGATGCTATCCTGTCGAGGATCTCTGACAGTGATGCATCCCGCATGTTCAGAGTGATTTTCGGGACACTGTCCACGAGACTCTGGTCGTAAAGAAAATTGCAGCCCGAAAGCTGATGAAGAAGTGCCAATGCATCCTGAAGCGACTCTTCCCTGATGTCTATCGAGATATCTGTCTCGCGGACGGGACGATCGCCAGGCACGTCCTGGCCGATGGCCGGGGTCACCGCCAGCAATAGGGGCAGGACCCACAAGAAAAGCCTGAGAAATCTGTAATCCATGTCGTCAGATTAGATGGTTAGTAATAAATTCAAAAGAGTATATTCCGGTTGTTATCAGTCTTCATGTGTCAACGTCAGTCCGACATGTCATCGAATCGGCACGTTTATAAAGAATACACCTGATGCCGGTTTTTCTGGGGGTTGCAAATGTTAAATTTTTGTTATTTCCCGAATTTTCCCGTGAGGGGACGGAAAGGATTTGTTTTTGAAAAACATTTCCATATCTTTGTATGAGATTCTTGTACGAGCCATATTCCGGTGGTTGCAGATCATTAATCAATAACCGCTATTGCGTCATGAAGAAAATGTTTTTTTCATTGCTGCTGGCGTGCTGTTCCGTGCTGTGCCCGGGATTGGCCAGAGAGCATGAAGCTGCCTGCGACCCCGCAGCATCACCGGAATCCGAAGTCGTTTTCGGGAACGCCCGTTTCACTGTCCTGACTCCGCGTCTTGTGCGTATGGAGTGGTCCGCCGACGGGAAATT
>CALVDR010000044.1 GCA_944326365.1 uncultured Bacteroidales bacterium
GATTCGTTCCACGAATCCTCTAAAAGAGGTAGTTCTCTGAAATTCACTGCGTTCTTTTCATCGAACTCACGTTACTTATTGAAATAAGCCGCCCAGACGATTCCGACGGAGACGGAAGGTTCGGGGTTATACGGAGTTTTCAGAAAGCGGTGCGAGTATTCGGCCTTGATGCCGACTTCCGGTATAGGAAAATAATTGATACCAAAGGCTATACGATGCTTGTTCGTCCAGTCGTTCGGAGTCGTTCCTTCTGCCGGAATATATGAATCATAATATTCGTATCTTCCGAAAAGGTAGAATTTCTGTTCCTTTTCACGGAGTTTGTCCGAGAGGGAGAAGAAGTCATATCCTGCCTCTACACCGGCTGCCATTGCGGCTTTGCCGACCAGAGAATGCGAATATGGGGATGAGGTGGTGTGGTTCTGGGTGGAATTACGCCTGTTTATGTAGTCGATATCAGTCAGATAACCATAGTCGACACTGCCTCTGGCTATAAAATGGTGATCGTTGTATTCGAAGTCGAAAGCGCCTATCATCACTGTGCCTTTTACATTTCTGTACTGCTCGGACGTGTTCGTGGTGATGTCGTTATGGAAGCTGTTTCCGATGTAGCCGCTCAGTCCCATACGGAGTCCATTGACGGAATAGTTGTCGATTCTGAAGGCTCCGGCTATCTGGTTTGCAGGCTTGAATTCGTATGGAGATGCTGAGCCGTCGTGCACCCAGCCGTCCGTGGAAAAGAGCGTGGAATTCAGGCCGGCGACCATAAGGGCTTCATATCGCCAGTCCCCTGCCCGGCCCCAGAGGCTGATTCCTGTCTCATGCCAGGTACATGGTATGATGGTATTTTCTCCTTCAGGTCTGTAGACAGTAAAGAACTGGTTAGGAAGATGACTGGTATTCGTCAGGCCGATCGGGACTATGATGTGTCCAGCCCTGACATTCAGCTGTGGAAAGAATGATTTTTCGATCCAGAATTGCTCCAGGGCGACTTCGCCTCCTCGTTCTATCTCCTTTTCGAATTCTCCGGCTTCTTCGTTTTCTCGCTCTACGGCAGCTTCGACCCCTCCGTGTTCGAATTCGATCTCCATGCCGAGTTTCCATCCTTTCCCGAAGTCATAGCCGAGCATGATGACCGCATGCGGAAGGTCGAAACGTCCGTGGCCTTTGCTGTTCTTGTAGTTTTCCGGGTCGGAGTAGATGCCGAAGTTGTCGCTGTACATATTGTAAGTCATGACTGCCTCGCCATAACCTCCAATAGTGAAGCGTTCCGCAAAGCTTTTCTTTCCGGATGAGTTCATGCCTGACGGCAATGTGTCCTGCACCGGCAGCGTGGCTCCGGAGACTGCATCGGGCTCAGGCTGCGCAAGCATCTGATTACCAGACATCAACACACATATGCCAATAGCTGCAAATACGTTTTTTGTCTTCATTTTCTGCACTTTTCATTTTCCGGATGCAAAAGTACCGCGGATGTCATCGCGCGGCAATCGCCATTTATTGCGATTTTTCAGATGGAAATCACAATCTGTTCTTATTTTTTATCGAGAATCTCCATCTGCAGCATTTCATGGAAAAAACTGCAGCAGATAGTGCCTCCAATGGGACTATCTGCTGCGATCCGGGGCGATAGTGACGCAGATAGTGCCCCAAACGGAACTATCTGCTGCAATCCGTGACGATAATGACGCAGATAATGCCTCCCTTGGAACTATCTGCAACGATTCGTGGCAATAATGACGCAGATAGTGCTTCCCATGGGGCTATCTGCTGCGATTTGCTGCGATAATGATGCAGATAATGCCTCCCTTGGAACTATCTGCTGCAATCCGTGACGATAATGACGCAGATAATGCCTCCTATGGGACTATCTACTGCAATCCGCTGCGATAATGATGCAGATAGTGCTTCCCATGGGGCTATCTGCTGCGATTTGCTGAGATATTGACGCAGATAGTGTCTCCCCTGGAACTATCTGCTGCGATCCGCAGTAATAATGATGCTGTTGAATTAAATGGATTCAATCATAATTATAGGATTTCCGGTCGTATCCTAAGTATTCGTGCTATCTGCTTTGTTGAAGAATTGAATGATTTACGAAGAATTTCAACTAATGACAATCGTTGTTCTATCTGCAATAAATCTATAGAAGCAACTCCAAAATTATTTTGAAGGATATTGGGAAGTTTTTTCAATATCTCACTATCGCTTACGACATATTTTCGAGATGACATAGAAATCTCGAATTCTGTATCCTTGTCTTTATTCAAAGAATACAACATCGCACGAGGCGTTTTGAATATAGACTCTACTTGTTTAAAATCAACAAACTCTTTAGGTGGTATATAACCGGAATAATTCATAGTCAATGATGTTTTGCTAGCTTCGAAATGACTATGTAAAATTCTGGAATTTTTCCTTTTGCTATTATCCGTCAAACGACTCTCACTATAAATCTTACCGTTAAAATAAGCTTCGAGACTACTCCATGGATACGCCCATATAAATGAACCGATATGCTTTAAAGGATTTCTCAATACATAAGCAATAGATGATTTCAGATATTCATTATTAGAAATTTCAATAATGCTATTCGGGTGTCGCTTCGTTGAAAAAACACACTTCTCCCCATACCTTTTTCCCAATCTCAGTGAACAACGTCTTTTCACTATCGCAATGAATTTTTTCGCCGTCATATAGTCTGACTGAAGAATAAAATGCAAATGATTTGACATTACGCTAAACGCCAAAAGATTCATTGGCCGCTCCACGCATGATATGGCGATATAATTCATAGCAGCTATATAATCTTCGTCATCCCTGAAAATAATACTGTCCTTACTTCCTTCTGTGCAAATATGATAATAATTCATAGCTCATGTTTTTCCACAAAGGAAATAATAATTAACTATTTTACATCATTTTAAACGTTTAAGTTTAAAAAAACGGCTGCAGCGCTATCTATTGCATATTTTAGGCTCCCGTCTTATTGTAGCCGTTTAACAGGTGTAACTTCCATCAGCACTGATTCCGATGCATATAGCCTCCCCTGGAACTATCTGCTGCGATTTGCTGCGATAGTGACGCAGATAGTGTCTCCCCTGGAACTATCTGCTGCGATCCGTGGCAATAATGACGCAGATAGTGCTTCCCATGGGGCTATCTGCTGCAATCCGGGGCGATAATGACGCAGATAGCACATGGTTTCAGATGTTGATGAATGCGCTCTCAGGTGATGTGATACCATATTGCGAAAAAAGAGTAATTTTGCGGTGGTTATTGGCCGAAGGGACACCCGTGGCATGATGATACCGGACGGGGACGGGAGAAGATCGATGTTATTGGCCGGAGGGACACCCGTGGCATGATAACCGGACGAGACGGGAGAAGATCGATGTTATTGGCCGAAGGGACACCCGTGGCATGATGATACCGGACGGGGACGGGAGAAGATCGATGTTATTGGCCGAAGGGACACCAGAGGCATGGTGATACCGGCATGAGGGGAAGACGAAGATATTGGCCGGAAGGGCACCTGAAAAGCCAGAGAATTGGAAATGAATATAATAGATAAGATAAAGGGACACCCGAGGGTGGGCAACGGAACGGCATTCGCGGTGCTGTTTACGATGGGTTTCTGCCACATGCTGAACGACATGATCCAGTCGGTCGTACCGGCGATGTATCCGCTTATGAAGGAAAACTTCGGCTTCACATTCGTCCAGATAGGCATCATCACTCTGGTGTACCAGCTGGTATCATCAGTGTTCCAGCCGTTTGTGGGACTGTATGCAGACAAGCACCCGAAACCATATTCTTTGGCTGCCGGGATGTGCTTCACTCTGGCCGGGCTGCTGATTCTGGCTTACGCACCGGGCTTCACGGCGATACTGCTGGCTGTATCGGTCATCGGATGCGGTTCGGCTGTCTTCCACCCCGAGGCATCACGGGTAGTGCAGCTGGCTTCCGGAGGGAAAAAGAGCCTGGCACAATCGATATTCCAGGTAGGAGGGAACGGTGGAAGTGCAATAGGACCTCTGCTGGCAGCTCTGATAGTCCTGCCTTACGGTCAGCATGCCGTGAGCTGGATGGCTCTGGCAGCGATGCTCGCATCCATCATTCTGGTCAGAATCGGAGCATGGTACAGCCTGCTGCTGGCACAGAAAAAGGAAAAGGACAGGCAGACACCTGTTGTCTCATCAGGGCTGCCGAAGAAGACGGTACACATCGCCCTGGCCATACTGGTGCTGATGCTTTTCTCGAAATATTTCTTCAACGCCTGCATGACGAGCTATTTCACATTCTATCTCATAGAGAAATTCGGAGTTTCCATCCAGCACTCCCAGCTCTGCCTGTTCGCATATCTGGCTGCTTTCGCGATCGGCACCCTGGTCGGAGGCTTCCTCGGAGACCGTTACGGCAGGAAATATGTGATCCTGTTCTCGATTCTCGGGGCAGCGCCGTTCACCCTGGCCATGCCATATCTGAATCTGGGCGGGACCATCTTCACGGCCGTGATGAGCGGACTGGTGATAGCATCCGCATTCTCTGCGATACTGGTCTATGCCACGGACCTGATGCCGGACAAGCTCGGGATGATTTCCGGGATGTTTTTCGGACTGATGTTCGGTCTGGGCGGCATAGGATCGGCATTTTTCGGCTGGCTTGCCGATGAAACCAGCATAGAATACATATTCCGGATAAGCACACTTCTGCCCCTGCTCGGAATCGTGGCAGTGTTCCTGCCGGACATACGGCCCGGGAAATAACGTCAGTTCGATGAATTATTCTACTCAGTACCAGAAATTTCATCGAACTGACATTACGATTTCTGCGAAATCTCTTTCCATTTTCGTGTCACCCCACCTAAATCCTCCCCTGCGTATGGGAGGACTTGCCTACGGATTCGTACTACGAATCCTCTACTCTCTTATGTTGTACTCTCTATTATCGCGCATCAGGCGGCTATCGAAATCCTATTTCAGGAAATCCGCCCTTTGCGGTGAAAAGACATCGAGAAGGATGCCTTCTTCCAGACAGGTACATCCGTGCATCTGGTCAGGCTCCACATAATAGCCGTCCCCGGGACCGACCACGGACTTCCGCCCCTCGATATCCACTTCGAATTTTCCTGATACCACATAGGATGCCTGGCTGTGGTAGTGGGAATGCTGCTGCCCTACGGCTCCCTTTTCAAAATGAACCTTGACCACCATCAGCTGGCCGTCATATCCCATAATCTGTCTTCTGCAGCCCTTGCCTGCATCGTGCCATTCGAGACTCTCCCCGAACTGGAATGTTTCGCTTCTTGTTTTCATAATTGTATTCACACCAGCCCTGCATATTGTTTCTGTACCGGAATCATCATAGGGCTGACGTCATGATTGCCGGAATCCCGGGCAAGTTATCTTACTCGTACAAGCTCATATTGGCGTGAGCCGAGACCTATCTTTTCCGCATGGGCGAGGCAGGTCTTGTACTCGGTATTCGGATTCGTATTGTCGAAATGGTCGTGATGGTCATGGAAGTCCGGCTTCGACATTTCGTCCGTCAGCTGGCTTCCAGGGAGCGGGGTCTGTTTCAGACAGGCATCCACACAGGCCTGGTCGAGGGCGAGAGGATCGAAAGAGGCGAACATGCCCACATCGGGGATAATAGGAGTGTCATTTCCGGAATGGCAGTCGCAGGTCGGCGACACATCGCATATCAGGGAAATGTGGAAATTCGGCCGACCGTCCACCACGGCTTTCGTGTATTCTGCCATACGGCAGTTAAGTTCCTTGACCGCAGCATCCTGTGCGAAATCGATAGCGTCGAAGTTGCAGGCTCCGATGCAGCGCCCGCATCCTACACAGTTCTCCTGGACTACAGTCATTTTCCTGCGCCCTGCATCGAAATGAAGACCGTCATTCGCACATTCCTTCATACACTGTCTGCAGCCTCGGCATTTCTCCTCATCTATGACAGGCTTGCCGTTGCAGTGCTGCTCTTTCTTTCCTGCACGCGAGCCGCAGCCCATGCCGATGTTCTTTATAGTACCTCCGAAGCCCGTCATTTCATGCCCCTTGAAATGCGTCAGGGAAATGAATACGTCCGCGTCCATGACTGCACGCCCGATCTTCGCGTTCTGCACATACTCCCCTCCTGCCACAGGCACTTCGATATCGTCAGTCCCTTTCAGGCCGTCGGCGATGATGACAGGACAGCCGGCGCTCAAAGGAGTGAATCCGTTCTCCCATGCACAATAGAGATGTTCCAGAGCGTTTTTCCTGCTCCCTGGATAAAGAGTGTTGCAGTCAGTCAGAAAAGGCTTTCCTCCCAGTTCCTTCACCACATCCGCTACGGCTTTCGCATAGTTCGGACGAAGGAATGTCATGTTTCCCAGCTCTCCGAAATGCATCTTGATGGCCACGAACTTCCCGTCCAGGTCCATCTGTCCGATTCCGGCAGCCTTGATCAGCCGTTTCAGCTTGAATGCCGGCCCTTCATCCGGTTTGCAACGGAAATCAGTATAAAATACTTTTGAAATCTTCTGTGATTCAGTCATATCCAGATCCTTTTGAAAATTGTTCGACAGATTGCAAAATTAAGAATAGTTTTGCGGCATCGGAAACATTTTATCAAATTTTTCATACCTGCCGTTCCGCAACTGCCCGTCCTCAACGGACAATATTCCTGTCAGCAGTTGACAAGGTGATGACCGTGATTTCCGGAGGCACACCGATACGGGCAGGAAACATGGTCTCGCCGAGCCCGTCGTTCACGTAAAGATATTGACGGCCGTATGCCGTCTCCTCGCTGTAGAGGCCGCTGTTCTCCCGGAAAACGAGATGGCTCGGTTCGAAGCCGAATATACGGCACTGGGCATTGTGCGTATGGCCTGAAAGCATGAGGTCTATATCCTTTTGGCCCAAAACCCCTGCCTTCCAGTGAGTCGGGTCATGAGAAAGCAGAATCCTGAAATCCCCGTCAGCCCCTGCCATCGCCTTCTGCAGGTCGCCGTGAGTCGCGAACTGCCGCATCGCCGAGATATTCTCCACCCCTATCACTGAAATGGTGTCTGTCTTTCCGGTGCCCTGACGGGCAATGTCGATATGTGCGTCATCCAGCAGTTTCCAGCCGAGCCGTCTTTCCCTCGCCCTTACCGTGTCCACTGCATCCAGCATTTCCTGTTCTGACGACCAGTCATTGTAAGGACAATAGTCATGGTTTCCCATGACCGAGACGACCCCGTCTTCCGCCTGAAGTCTTCCCAGCACATCCATATGGGGCAATATCTCCAGCGGATGAGTGGTCACCAGATCGCCGGTAAAGGCTATGAGATCCGGATTTTCCGCATTTATCCTGTCTACTATTTTTTCCAGAGCCTTTCCTCTCGACTTGAACGAACGCAGGTGCATGTCTGATATATGCACTATGCGATAGCCGTCGAAAGATGCCGGCAGATGTTCCGACGGAATCTCTATATGGCTTACTGTCACCTGGTTCCGCCCTATGAGCCAGCCATACAATATCACTGCGGGAGGTATCACGAGCACCCACAGGCCGTTCAGGAAAACAGTTCCGAAAGATGCCCCGCACAGGGCCGCTATTCCGGCAGCCGCCAGCAGCAACAGAAGTATCGCCAGGCTCACAAATCCCAGCACAGTCAGTACGAAAATGAATTCCATGTCAATTGATCAAAATCTGAAACAGAGCACGAAAATACAAAAATGCCGCGGATTTGAAATCCGCAGCAATGAAATACACAGTCTTCCTTATATGAGAGGCGGACTACAGTGTCCAGCCGGCGGTCCAGTTGTCGTCAGCGGATACGGCACCGCTCTGGCCGACTTTGCCGACATAGTTGTCTGTAAAGCTGAATCCAGTGTAGTTTGCAGTATTGCCGTCTTCGGTGAAGTCGGCATTGGCGTAGCCGCTTCCTTCCTCATTTACGAGCTCTCCTGAGATGTAAGTATTTTTGATAGAAGAAGTTCCGTTGTCGAAAGAAGCCACTGTCTGCGTGGTCTCAAGTGTAATCGGCTTCGGTTTGCCGGTCACGAGAGCATAGTCGAGAGTCACCTGCGTACCCTCACGGAAACGGAGACCTATGGCATTGTCCGCGCTGTTGTTGCCCACGAATGTAGCGTAGCGGACAGTAGGGTGAGCTACCGGAGTGGCATCGTTGTTGTCGCCGTTGTTGTCGCACTCCATCAGACAGTCACACTCGTCGACTGACTGGTAAGCCACGATATACTCTGCGGTACCGTTCCATCCCTCTGTCCAGTCGAAAGAATCATCGGTGCAGTTTTCCACGATGCAGTGATCGATATCGGCGGAACCGCCGAAGAACTCTATACCGTCATCGGAACCGTCGAGAACCTGGACGTAAGAAATCTCCGTCCCGTTTCCTACGCCATAGAGAGACAGACCGTTGGCCTCATGCTCTGAATCCAGGGCAAGTCCCGAATACTGGATACGGACGTATTTTATGACGCCGGAGTTGTCCGAGTCGTTGCTTCCGCCATAGAGGGCTCCTCCGATTTCAGATGTAGTCTCGCCGGAAGCGTTCGTATGCGCATATCCGCAGATATGGAGTCCGCCCCATGCGCCTGCCTTCTTCTCCTCGGCAGTCAGGGTGATAGGTTCAGATTCGGTACCTTCGGCAATGATCTTCGCACCCTGTTCGATGAGGATGTATATGATATTGCTTCCTGCTGCGGCTGAAGTGATGGTCGTGCCCGGCTCGATGGTGAGTGTAGCAGGAGCTTCCATCTGGAGACTTCCAGTCAGAGTATATTCTCCTTTTTTCAGGGTAAGGTCGTTTGAGTAACGTCCGCTGATTTCACCGCCTTCGAGAACGACTGCCTCGCCGTTATTGCCATCGGATCCTTCTTTCTCGCATGATGAGAAACCTGCCACCATGCCCATTGCAGCGACAGCTGCTACGAAAAATTTAGATGTTTTCATACTTGAAAAATTGGTTTTTTGTATTGTTTATGAATAAATATATTGTTTGTACATGTCTTCGGATGCGCTCCGCGCAATGTCAGAGCGACCAGCTTACGCCGACTTCGAACCCGGCGCCGATTCTCCACTGTTCGACATCCACGGTCCTGCCTGCATTCGGGATTTCCTGTTTGAACCTGATGGTAGAATCCAGCATGTTGTTGAACGCCATCTTCACCGAGAAATGCTTGTCGATATTGTATGTAGCCACAAAGTCGAGAGTATTCAGAGGCATCTGCCTCACATCGCCGAGCCCCATGATGCCTACCGCATGGATTCTCGGTCCCTGAAGGTTGTAAAGGAGGGCCAGACTGAGGCTTGATCCGTTCCTGAACTCAGGCGTATAGCTGATATCGGCATTCGCGAGGTACGGTGACGCTCCCTGCAAGGAACGCTGCTGGTTCGTGTAGACGCCTCCTTCCGGAAGTATCACGTTCGTGTACATGTAGGAAGCGTTGGCGCTTACGGCCAGATTCTTCACTATTTCCTTGCGGAACTCGACCTCGACCCCTGCAGCGATACCGTTGTCCGCATTCTGGAAAGAATGCTCGGTAGCACCGCCGGACAGACGCTGTGTCCTCTCTATCGGGTTTTCGAGGTATTTGAAATATGCCGTCACCGCAAACATGTCGGTATTCTTCTCCGAAAAGAGTTCGTATTTCAGGTCAAAGTTGTAGTTGTATCCGTTTTCGAGATCCTCGTTACCCCTTATCTGCGCCCCTCCGAAACTTTCCTGATAGAGGAACGGTGCCATCTCTATGAACGACGGTCTGGTGATGGTGCGGGAAAGCGAAAGTCTCAGCATGCTTTTCCGTGTCATGTCATATTTCACGTTTATGGCAGGGAAGAAGTCGAATGCATCCAGATTTCTGGTGAGATTTTCCACATCATCGTTGTAGTCCACGCTTTGGCGGCTGGCCTCTATGCGGAGTCCAGCATTCAGATACCATCTGTCGCCGAATTTGAGATCAGTCTCTACGAATCCCGCTCCTATGATGTTCGAAGCATCGTACTGGTCCCTGTCGAACTGGCTGCGGTTCACGGATATCAGCCCGTTCTGCAAATTTCCGAAGTTCAGGTATGCATCTGGATTCTGGAAATCCGTCACCGGATCATTGATGTTTCTCACATCATAGTAAAATCTTGTGGTGCGGAAAGTGCGGACCTTGTCCTTGGCCGAAAGGCCGAAACGGACCTTGTTGTGGTCATTTATATTGTATGTCGCCTTGATATCGGCCACGAGTTCGTTTTCACTGAGTTTTCCGAAATACCGCTGGGTTTCCTGCTGGTTCAGTTTGAAGAAATACCACCGGTCGTCCGAGCCTCGACGGTACATCACCTGCCTTCTGTCCGGTTCGTCACTTGCCGACATGGTATAGGATGCACCCCAGTCTATAAGCCAGCGTGCCGCTTCATGATGTCCTGACAGCTGGTAATTCTGCAGGGTGTATATGTGTGTGACCTGATTGCTTCCTATCAGGTCATAGGATTCCTGGTAGTCGATGCCGTGTCTGTCGAGGTGCGAGTCCTTGGCATTTCTGGCGAAGAACACGGTCAGACCGATATTGTCGCTCTGACGCAGCGTATAGTCGAGGTCCACAAGGGCGGCGATATCGATTTTCTGTCCATAGCTGTCGTATGTGTAGTCACTCTGCATACTGCCGACGGAACTGGCTTCGTATGTTCTGTAAAAGGCATCCGTAGTGGTTTCATCCCCGGTCTTGATGCTGGCCGATGCCACCAGGCTGAGAGTCTGGTTCCCGACAGGGAAGCTTTTTCCGAATCCGACGCCTCCGTTCAGGTCTGGAAGCGGATTTCTCTTATAAGTGCGGAAAGTCGTGCCGAATATGTCTTTCGATTTGACATAGTCCTGGAAGTCCTTGTATGCGATGGTTTCAGCGACAGGATCGAGTCGTTTTGTCAGGAAAAGGCTTTTCCCGTCCATCCTGTAGAAGTCATTTGCAAGCGTATGGAAATATCCTCCGGTAGAGAATGACACATTGAAGAAGTCCTCACTTTTCCCTTCCTTCGTACTTATGTCCACGTGTGCTCCGGAATAGTCGGCATACGAGCTGGCTTCATAAACCTTGCTCACGGTGATGTTCTGTATGGTGGAGGCAGGGAAGATGTCCAGCGGAATGAGCTTGTTGTCGGGATTCGGCGATGCTATAGGCAGGCCGTTCAGGGTCGTGGTGCTATAACGGTCTCCGAGTCCGCGGACTATCAGCTGGCCTGCACTGGCTATGGATATTCCCGAGAGTTTGGCTACACTTTCCTGCGCGTCCGATATGCCTTTCAGGCTCATTTCCTTGGCTCCCATGTTTTCTATGGCGAATCCGGAGGTGATTCTCTCGTTCTGCAATGCCTGGAGTGATTCGAGGGTCTTGCGCCCTGTCACCACGGCATTCTGCAGCATTTCGCCGTCAGGGAGCATGAGTATCGTCAGAGTATTGCCCGCCAGGGATATGCTTTCAGCATGTTCGGGATTCACATCGAGTTTCATGGACCCGCCTGCGGTGACTATCGAGAAGGGGACTGTCTTGTATCCTATATAGGAGACCTCAAACGGAGTGTTGTCCCTCAGGAGATTGATGATGAAGCTTCCGTCCAGGTCAGTGATGACTCCTTCGGTAGTGTTGCTCACCATGATGGCCGCGCCGATAAGGGGTTCCTGAGTTTCGGCGTCGATGACCATACCTTTAAGAATGTCTCCGGCTTCTTCCGGTGCTGCGGCCGCTTTCATGGCCGTAATCTGGCTGAAAATAACTGCTGCGATTGCCAGAATAAGTTTCAGTTTTCTCACTATGATTCTTTTTTCTTATTTCCGGCGGCAAAGGTATAGTCGGAAAGTGGCGGGATTTTTACGATTAGGTTACGATGTTGTTAACGGGTATTAAGTTTGTGTTAATTTGTGTTAAATTTAGGTTACGGTTTTATCATATTGGCAGATATTTTTTCCGGACCAGAGAAAACAGGTCCGGAAATAAATACTGCCGATATTCTTGTTACGCATTGAATCAACCGTAAAAGGATCCCGGGAGAGGCAGAGGGTGAAGTGCATCGGCTTTTTCACTTTATCGGCAGATATTTTTTTCGCCGCAGAAAAAACAGGCCCGAAAATAAATCCTGTCAACCAGATTGACGTTATTGACTACAATAATATGCTTAGCACGAATCTCAAAATTTATCTACTTTTTGAATTTGTCGATTTCGTTTTACTTCAGGCGTTTCTATAGTTTGTCTTTCTCTCTAAAACGAAGATAATGGAATCCATAGAAAACCATAAATACGATTACCAAGCGTGGAAAAAGGAACGGATCAGGACGCATATGAACCAGATTTCGATGGAGAAAAGAAGGGCGGATATCATAATACTCAAAATCATGAAGATGGAACATACTGACGAAAATATTTACTATATTGGTAACATAGCAAACAGCCTTCTTAAAATCATCAGAAATGAAGAATGACTTATGAATACAAATAAGCAGCATCATTTATAGAGATGATACTTTGAAGAGAGCTTGCGGAAAGCGGCTTCGTCCTTCCGCCAGAAATCACGGATATCATCGAAATCGTATGACTTCGAAAACGTCTCACGGATATAGGAGGAGCCGCAGACCTTGTCGAAGAGACCTATGCCCGTAGCAGCTTCGAAAGGCTTGTGGTCAGGATACAATGTCGCTATAGCCTCCATCACATGAAACTGCACCTCCGTGATTCTGGCCGCTTCATAATCCGTGAAAAAGTACTGGACTCCCTGCACCAGACGTCCGGCAGTACGCCCGGAAAACGGTTTGAAATAAATGGTCCTGAAGGATACGCCTGGCAGACGGAGCGCATCCAGGGTCTCTTTCAGCCTTTCAGCATCTATCCACTCCTCAGCAAAGACCTGGAACGGCAGAGTATAGCCTATCCCGATATTCAGGAATCCGTACAGTTCTCCGCAAATACCCGCCGCGCAGTAATTCTCCGCAGATGAAGAATACGGGATATTCGGAGAAGGAAGCACCCACGGCAGTCCTGTATCTCCATACCTCATGCTCCTGCGCCACCCCTCCATAGGAATCACTGTAAGGCTACAGCGCGAAGGCTCCTGATTCCCCAGCTGCCCCCGGTTCAGACCCTCAGAATTGATCATCAGAGCCAGTTCACCCACCGTAAGCCCGTAAACATAAGGTATGCGGTACTGGCTCACGAACGAGAAATACCCGTCCTCAACATAGCTTCCCTCTATCTTGTCTCCTCCGAGCGGATTCGGCCGGTCAAGCACCATCACCTCTATCCCCTGCTCGGCACAAGCCTCCATCACCAGGCCCAGCGTACTGATGAACGTATATGACCTCGCACCCACATCCTGAATATCGTAGACCATCACATCTATCCCCTCCAGCATCTCCGGAGTCGGTTTCCTGGTCGCCCCGTAAAGCGAATACACAGGAAGACCAGTCGCAGGATCAGTATGGTCATTCACCCTTCCTCCGGCATAGACATCGCCACGCACCCCGTGTTCCGGCCCGTAAAGAGCCACCAGATTCACCCCCGGGGCATTGAAAAGGATGTCTATCGTCGACCGCAGATTCCTGTCCACGCCGCTCGGATTCGTCACCAGACCCACGTTTTTTCCTTTCAGGCCCGGAAATCCGCGTTTCTCCAGCACCTCCACACCAGGAATCACCCCTTTTTTCCCCGATGACCTTTTCCTTTCCGCACCGTAAGCCGGTGCAATGGCTCCGGCCAATATTAAAACTAAGGCAGCTGCCGCTGCAATAATTGTTTCCTTTTTCATAACTTAACGTCAGTTCGACGAATTATTTTACTTAGTACCAGAGACTTCGTCGAACTGACGTTACGATTTCTTCGAAATCT
>CALVDR010000045.1 GCA_944326365.1 uncultured Bacteroidales bacterium
AAAATTTACCCCTCTCATAAGTATTTGTGCGAGGAGTAAATTCTCCAAGAAAGGAGGGCCTTTTACGTAACCCTCATATTGAATGAATCAAAATAGGATAACTAGACTATAGTGCCTATATTTATTAAAGCGCTGATAATTAAGTGCTATAAAATTTTGTGTAAATGGGGAATATAGAGTTCAAGCTAGAGTCTCGTATTTTATTTGCAGATTTATAAAGCCCCCATATCCGTCAAGATTGGCGGACTATTAGCGGTCGCACGAGGCGACCGCTTTTTGTGTGCTTGTTTCATGACTTTATCGTCTTAAACCTGTTCTCGGTTTCTTGCCTAATAGGAGGGTAGCAGCACGTGCACAGCGGCGAGCCCATTGCAGGTCGTCATCGTCCTTGTCCCGCCAGGGAAGATCGCTTTGCGAACCTCCGCCACCACCTCCGGTAGATACAGCGGGCGTATCAAGCATACCAACAAAGAGTGCAACGGCTATGTCGGTCAGTTCGCTGCTGTTGGCAACCTCCCGGTAATCGAATTCTTCGTTGAAATAGTCAAGTACCCGCTCCGGGATATAGAAACGCTGTTCCGTTCCGCCATGGGAAGAAAGCGTGTAGGATACCGATCCGGAACGATAGTGGGTATAATCCATATCGGCTGTCGGTCTTTTAACAGGTTCCGGCCTATGGATTTGAGAAGTATTGACCTGAGCGGCAAGCCTCTCCCGGTAATGGAGCTTTTGCCACGTACGGGGGAGTTTGGAAATCATCAGGTTACGGGCCACTCCCAGTTCGGAAGCCTTGTATTTGGTATTTCCTTTGAGGATCGCATATCCACGGAGAACATCTTTCTTGTCTTTCCGTTCATATACGGAATAGCCTCTCCGGGCAAGTGCCTTCTTGTATTCTTCCCATGACCACGATGGCATGGTTCTCAATACCTCCATGCACTCTCTGCTTACTTCCGGAATGTTGCGACTTCGGATTTCTTCCGCAGTCTTCCAGCCACGTTTCACTGCAACTCGCTCGGCTGCACGTTGTGCCCGAAGATGAATGTTATGGTCATTGTTGATGTTCCCGTTTTCATCAAAGCGGCAAATTGCGGCATGGAGATGGGGAACTTTCCCTTTGGATTCCATGTGCAGGTAAACCGTGTATTTGCTGTTTGCCAGATTGGTCGGGCTGGAACGGACTTTCCCGTCCTTGCCGGTAATCGTTTGTTTATCGAACTCTTCGGCGAACTCGTGCCAGAGCTTTTGCCAGTCCTCAATGTCATAGAAACTGGTATGCTCAGGCGATGGACTCAACTCTATTCTGATAATGGAATTCTTTATCGGCCGATGCTGGGAAAGGGTCAACTGCATGGAGTTCTATATTCCCATAGCGTCCAGTTCCGGGGGCAACAGATTGTCCAATACCCGATATATTTTTCCGGATGCTTCTTGTGTTTTGATTCGCCAGTAATATGTTGTTGAGTTCCGGGCGAGCGGTCTGTCTTTAGTCCTTTCCCGGCTGTCCTCCGACCATGCGCAAGCCTCATTTTCGAGATATTCTTTGAAACCTGTGATAAAATCCCTGTCTCTGTCTTTCCATTAGAGATGCTTCAGTCTGGACTCATATTTAAGCAGGTGTTTCAATGCCGATCTCCAGTTCCTCCTATTTCCCATTGTATCAGACTTGAAGCGCTCCTTGCACATTGCCACATAGTACTCGTAAAAGTTACTGTCCTCCTTGAACGGGGACTTGAAACCATATTCGCTGTTTCGAAGCTCCACAAGCCGTTTCGCCCGGATAGCCTCGGCAAGTTTCAGCGTTTCCAGATTCTTCTGTCTGTCCTGCCTGTTGATTTCGGGGACAAGGTACAAGGTACAAGTTTGAGGTATTCGTATGAGCGCTGCCCGTTCAGGTAGATGTCAAGGTATAAAGACTCCATCCCGGACGGAGTTTTTCGTTTCCGTAGTTTGATACGTTCTTTGGACTGTCCCATAAATTTGTTGCTTTTTGTAGCTTGAACAGACCGAGCAACAAAGTAGCAACAAAAAAACGACAATTCCAATACAAACCAAGCAAAATAACCCGCTGTTCGATTAGTTATCTAAATCGTTGGTATTACGCAAGTTATTTAACATTATTTGTATTCTTTTTGTATTTGAGTTGTCATAGTGAAAATTCGAGTTACTTGCCGATGCAGAAATTCTTGAAGATATTCCCGAGGACTTCGTCGGTGGAGATTTCGCCGACGATGGAACCGATGTGGTAGATGGCCTCGCGGATGTCCTGGGAGACAAGGTCGGTAGGAAGGCCGGAACGGAGACCGTCCTGGACGCGGGCCAGGGCAGTCCGGGCATTTTTCAAGGCATCGATGTGGCGGGCATTGGTGACTATGACATCATCGGAAGAGACAGCATATTCGGCACAGACCTCTGTCAGAGCCATCCGAAGATCATCAAGGCCCTCCCCTTTCTTTGCCGAGACATACACCTCCGGACTTTCCTGGAGATGATACGAAGCCTTCAGCCTGTCCAGTCCGGCACGTATGGCGAGAGGCGCAGGAGCATTCATTCCGGTCACACGATCCATTTTATTCACCACGAAAATCACTTTCTGACGTGAAACATCGACTCTGGCCAGCACATCCTCCACACCTCGCCATACGCCATTACCTGCACTGTCATATTGCCCTGTCATACCGGCATAATCGTCCTTCCCAGAAAGTAAAATATCACCGGAACCACTTGGCACGGCAGAATCAGAAGAATTGCCTGAATCCCCTATCCCGGAACCGGCAGCAGGAACTCCGGCATGGGAACCTCCATAAAAATCGGCATCAGAAACGCCGTCATGGAAACCTCCAGAAAAACCGGCAGCAGGAACGCCATCATTGGAGCCTCCAGAAAAACCGGCAGCTGGAATGCAGGCCTCCAAGGAACAAGCCAGAGAAGCATCCACCATCACGAACACCACGACAGCCTCCTCCAGCTTCCTGAACGTCCGCTCTATCCCGATCTGCTCCACAGTCTCATCAGTCCGTCTGATCCCCGCAGTATCGATAAACCGGAAAAGCAGCCCGCCCACATTCAGAGTCTCCTCTATCGTATCACGCGTAGTCCCGTGAATATCAGACACTATGGCCCGGTCCTCCCCCAGCAAGGCATTCAGCAGCGTACTCTTCCCGGTATTCGTCGCCCCGGTTATCGCCACAGGAATACCATTGCGGATAGCATTGCCCAGCCTGAAAGACGAAATCAGACGCCCTATATGCCCGGAAACAGCATCCACCAGACCGGACAACTGCGACCGGTCCGCAAACTCCACCTCTTCCTCACTGAAATCCAGTTCCAGCTCCATCAGGGACACGATATTCAGCAGTTCACCCCGCATCTTCTTCAGTTCATTCGAGAAACCGCCCTTCAGCTGACTCAACGCCAGATGATGCGCCGCAGCCCCTTGAGCAGCAATCAGATCCGCCACAGCTTCAGCCTGAGCCAGATCCATCTTTCCGTTCAGATATGCCCTGCGAGTGAATTCGCCAGGTTCCGCCGGACGCACGCCAGCCTCGACGAGCAGATGCAACACATTGTCCACTATATATTTGGAAGCATGACAAGAAATCTCCGCAGAATCCTCCCCGGTATACGAATGCGGAGCCCTGAACACGGTCACCAGCACCTCATCCAGCAGCTCCCCGTCATCCAGAAAAATCCGTCCGAACCGCACCGAATACCCCGGAGCCATCATGATCTCACGTCCCGGCGCACACTTCACCATAGCCGAAACCACCGGCAGCGCCTCTCCCCCACTCACCCTGATCACGGAAATCGCCCCCGTACCAGGAACAGTCGCCGGAGCACAAATCGTATCGTCATTCATCAAATACATATTCACAACCAGTTTATATTCAATTATTTCAGGATAGCCTGACGGCCAATGTACGGTCCTTGCAATACCGCTGGAAAATTCTCTCCTTTCCCTAAGCCTTCGGCCAATATTATACCGTCAGCCTTCCTTTCAGGCCTCAGCAGGCAACCCTCTTTCAGGCCTCCGGCCAATATCTTACCGCCTCTCCCGAACCGACAGGACAAGATTTGCAAAGTTAAGATTTTTTAGACGCCGATTAAGTTTTTACCGTTATTTTATTAAATTCGCGACGGTTCCGGACTTCGTCTGCGCCGGACCGGGAAGAAACTGGAAACGGCGGAAGACGGAAACATTGACCGGAAGGTCACAAGAACATTGACCGGAAGGTCAAAAACATTGGCCGGAAGGCCACCATAATAGAATAAAAAATGCATATAGGAGTAGCAGGAAACATCGGAAGCGGGAAAACCACTCTGACCAGAATGCTGTCAGAACACTACGGATGGACACCCAAATACGAAGCAGTCACTTTCAATCCGTATCTGAATGACTACTACAGAGATATACCGCGCTGGTCATTCAACCTCGAAGTATATTTCCTCACACAAAGATTCAAGGACATACTCGAAATCTCGAACTCGAAGGACACCATCATCCAGGACAGGACCATACTCGAAGGCGTGCACATCTTCGTAGCCAACAACTTCGAAATGGGAAACCTCTCGGAACGGGATTACCGCACCTACATGGACCTGTTCAGCCTCATGATGTCCCTCGTAAAGGCCCCGGAACTGCTCGTATACCTGAAATCCTCGATTCCGCACCTCGTGTCACAGATACAGAAACGCGGACGCGACTATGAAAAATCCATAAGCATCGAATATCTCACGGGGCTGAACACGAAATACGAAAACTGGATCGGCAGCTATCAGGGACAGGTTCTGACCATCGATGCCGACCATCTCGACTTCGAAAACCGGCCGGAAGACTTCGCCCTCATCACCGACCAGATAGATGCCAGACTGTTCGGCCTGTTTTCTGGCCAACAGCCATGAGACGCGAATGGCAGGAAGTTCACTGACAGGCAGTAATTCACCGACTTACACAAAAGACAGACACATAATATGGCAGACAACTATCTGGAAGAAAAGTACGAACAGTTCCTGAAGAGGAAAGACGCTGAACATCAGGCCAAATGCAAACTATGGAAAAAACGCCTCGATGCATACAGGAAGAAAATGGAAGAGGAGAAAAAATTTTAGAAAATTTAACAAATTTCAAAAATCCCACTCATTTTTTCATACTGCTTACAGATTGTAAGCAAATTTCTCCGATGCGGCGATATGTTTAAGCCAAACAGGCATTTCATCATACTAATTGTTTTGAGCACAAGAGCCTTGCAGATACCTCAGCTATTGTTTTTGTCGTTTCGATTTGTTTATTTTGTAGAAAACAAAGCCTGAAACAGAGAAAATTAGTCACTTATAAATTTTAAAACAATGGATCATTTTGCTCAGAAGTATGTAGATGATTTCATGGCAGGACTGATAGCCAGAAATCCGGGTGAAAAAGAATTTCATCAGGCAGTAAGGGAAGTGGTGGAAAGCCTGGCCCCTTACATTGTGGAACATCCGTATCTGATGGACATGAAGATTCTGGAGCGCATTGCAGAACCGGAAAGAGTAGTCATGTTCAGAGTTCCGTGGGTAAACGATGAAGGGGAAGTGGAGATCAACAGAGGATACAGGGTACAGATGAACAGTGCCATCGGACCATACAAGGGAGGAATCCGTTTCCATCCGAGCGTGAACCTCAGCATCATGAAGTTCCTCGCTTTCGAACAGACTTTCAAGAACAGTCTGACCACATTGCCTATGGGTGGTGCAAAAGGTGGTTCCGATTTCAATCCGAAAGGCAAATCGGACAACGAAGTCATGAGATTCTGCCAGAGCTTCATGACAGAGCTTCAGAGACACATCGGACAGGACACTGACGTGCCTGCAGGAGATATAGGGGTCGGCGGACGCGAAGTCGGCTTCATGTTCGGCCAATACAAGAGGCTGAGAAACGAATTTACAGGCACTCTTACAGGAAAAGGCCTGAACTGGGGAGGAAGCCCTCTCCGCCCTGAAGCGACGGGATACGGCACATGCTATTTCGCATCAGCCATGCTCGCCACCAAAGGCGACAGTTTCGAAGGAAAGACCGTCTGCATCTCGGGTTCTGGAAACGTGGCACAGTATGCAGCAGAGAAGGCCCTCCAGCTTGGAGCCAAAGTCGTGACCCTTTCCGATTCCAACGGATACATCTACGATCCTGACGGAATCGACAGGGAAAAACTCGACTATGTGATGGAGCTGAAGAACGTCATCAGAGGACGTATCAAGGAATATGCAGCCAAATACCCGTCTGCACAGTATCATGAGAACCAGCGTCCTTGGGGCGAGAAATGCGACATAGCCATGCCGTGCGCCACACAGAACGAGCTGAACGGCGAAGAAGCGCAGACACTCGTAAACAACGGATGTATCTGCGTGGCAGAAGGAGCGAACATGCCATCAACTCCTGAAGCCATCGAAGTATTCCAGAAAGCCAAGATACTCTACTCTCCGGGCAAGGCATCCAACGCCGGCGGAGTGGCTACCTCAGGTCTCGAAATGACCCAGAACTCCATGAGGCTCAAATGGACTCCGGAAGAGGTGGACGAGAGGCTTCACAGGATCATGGAAGACATCCATGCAGCCTGCGTGAAGTACGGAACCGAATCTGACGGCTATGTAAACTATGTAAAAGGTGCGAACATCGCAGGATTCATCAAGGTAGCTGATGCCATGATGTCCCAGGGTGTTATCTAGACCGTTATAATGCATTGCTCGATATGGCAGGACGGGCTGGGGAAACATAAGATTTCCCGGTCCGTCTTCATTTTTTGCGATTTTTATACTGTCTCAGATATATTTTGATTAAATTTGAAAGATAGTTGGCCGGAACCGCCGGCCAATGGCATTGGCGGAAGCCCGGAATATTGACACATATTGCAAGAAAAATGAAAAAAGGAAAAATCATCACCATCGCCTCTTTGATCGTGGCAGCGGTATTGGCTCTGGCTGTCTTCTTCAAGTTCTATTTCGTATTCGGAGAAGGAGTGAAAGCCGGAGAACTGAACTTCGTGGTATACAAGGGCTATATCTTCAAGACTTACGAAGGGAAAGTCATCCAGGCAGGGTTCAATTCAAAGACTAAAAACACTTCAGCCATACAGTCCTACGAATTCGAATTCTCCATTACCGATCCTGCAGTAGCCGATTCCCTGATGAGATGTAGCGGGAAAACAGTAGAACTGCATTACAAGGAATACCTCGGAAGCCTTCCTTGGCGCGGACAGCAGAGATACGTGGTAGACAGGATACTTGCAGTACGCTGACATGACGGAAAAGGAAAAGATGCTTGCAGGGCTGATGTACGATGCCACAGACCCTGCCCTGCTGAAAGAACTGGCTCGGGGAAGGGGACTATCGCACAAATACAACCAGCTGGATCCTTCCGATGAGACTGCCGGACGGGCACTGCTGAAAGAGCTGCTTGGAAAGACAGGAAAGAATTTCACGTTTATCCAGCCTTTCTACTGCGACTACGGCTCGAATATCGAGATAGGGGAAAATTTCTTCGCGAACTTCCACCTCACCATACTGGATGAGGCGAAAGTCACCATAGGCGACAATGTCTTCATCGCCCCGAATGTCAGCATCTACACGGCGGGGCATCCTGTAGACCCAGACGAACGGAATACCCTCGTGGAGTACGCAAAACCTGTCACCATCGGAAACAATGTATGGATCGGCGGCACCGTCACCATAGTTCCGGGTGTCACCATAGGTGACAATGTGACGATCGGTGCCGGAAGTGTAGTCGTGAAAGACATTCCTTCTGACTGCGTCGTAGCCGGCAATCCCTGCAAAGTGATACGTAAAATCAGATGACGGGACCTGATTCGGAGACTGTTTTCTGAAAAAAACATAAAAAACAGCAAAAAAAAAGATATTTTTCTCGAAAAATGTTTGGAAATATCAGAAAAAGCAGTACCTTTGCACCCGAGTTGATCGAAAGGTTAATCCAAAACCTTCACAGCTTATTGGTTATTAGTTTTAGTGTTATTAATTATGTGGTTAGTATGAGGGTCCGCACGTGAGGTGCCGACACTCATTTTTTTATTCTCTTTCACGAAGGAAAATGAAGATTATACATACCAGCGACTGGCATATCGGCCAGATTTTCTATGAATACGACAGGGATGGCGAACATCTGGCCTTTCTGGAAAGGCTCAGGGAAATCATCGTATCGGAGAAACCGGATGCCCTGCTGATAAGCGGAGACATCTTCGACAGTGCGATGCCTTCGGCCCAGAGCCAGAGGCTTTATACTGATGCCATATTGCGGCTCAAGTCAGCGTGTCCGGATATGACGGTTGTAGTCACTGCCGGAAATCATGACAGCGGCACCAGACTTGAGACTGTGAGGAACCTGTGGGACAAAAGCGGAGTCAAGGTCATCGGATGCCTGTCCAGAAACGGAAATATGGTCCGATACGGCGATCATATCATCAGAATAGCTTCAGCCTCGGAGCCTGGCCGCATTGCAGGCTATGTCGTGGCTCTGCCGCACATCTACAGACAAAACTACCCTGCCTGTACGGAAGAAGACAGACAGGCTGGATTCTATCGGAAGATAATGTCTGCAGTAAACGAGGAAAATACCGGCAAACTGCCTGTCGTAATGATGGCTCATCTGTCCGTCTCAGGATCGGACATGTCAGGACAAGGGCTTGTCACGGGCGGGATGGACTATGTTCCTGCCGGAATCTTTCCGGAAGAATGTGACTATGTAGCCTTGGGACATATACACAAGCCGCAGACGGTAAGACAGGACTGCAGCAGTAAAAAAGAGGCCGGTCCTGTCGTAAGGTACAGCGGCTCTCCCATACCGCTGAGCTTTGATGAAGGATACAGACATACCGTAAGTATCGTAGAAATGACGCCAGGACGCGAAACGGAGATCCGTGAAGTGGAAATTCCGTGCAGCATTCCCGTCCTGACCATCCCTGGGGAGCCTGCCCCGTTCGGGGAAGCGCTGAAAGTTCTGAAGAATTTTCCCGATGACAAACAGGCGTATGTCAGGCTGAATGTGATGATTTCCGATTTTCTTCCTCCGAACGCTTCGGC
Organism: uncultured Bacteroidales bacterium; assembly: GCA_944326365.1. Lineage (GTDB taxonomy): Bacteria > Bacteroidota > Bacteroidia > Bacteroidales > UBA932 > Cryptobacteroides. Next base: position 9,067 of record CALVDR010000045.1, read on the forward strand.
ACAGGCCGTTCAGGCGGCAGGAAAAAAGGAATGCCGGTACTGCTGCATGAAAATCACCAGAACGGCGGAGACGGAAAACGAAAAAGGGAACAGGCTGACAGTGGATGAAATCAAAGCCATAAATCCTCTTGAAGTGGCGGAAATGTATTACAGGCGAAGATTCGGCAAAGACATGGACATGGAAATGAAAGACATGCTGTCGGCTGTCATCAGGAAAGTAGCAGAAAAAGAAATGAAGGAGGAATAGAAGTGGAACTGCACGTACTGAAAATAAAGAACATAGCATCCATAGCGGATGCCGAGATAGACTTCTCCTCCGCCCCGCTCAAGGATGAACCGGTATTTCTCATATGCGGAGACACAGGGACCGGGAAAAGCACGATCCTCGATGCCGTCTGCCTGGCATTGTACAACGAAACTCCGCGTATGGAAGCATCCAGTTCCGAAAAGCTGACGGATGATGCCGTGGCTCCTGGCAAACGATCCGATGACGATACGGTAAAGATAAACGACACCAGACAATTTCTCCGGAAAGGAACCGGAAGAGGGTCGGTCGAGCTGACGTTTGCAGGCAATGACGGAAAAGAGTATCTCGCAGTATGGAGCATATCACGGGCATACGGGAAACCGGACGGGAAACTTCAGAGAGTGGAATGGTCGGTAGAATGCGACGGGACCATATGGAAAACCAGAGATGACGTGACTTCGAAAATAGAAGCCGTGACCGGGATGACTTTCGACCAATATTGCAGGACAGCAATGCTGGCCCAGGGGGACTTCACCAGATTTCTGAAAAGTACGGAAGACGACAAGGCCGTAATCCTCGAAAAACTGACCAGGACAGACATTTACTCCAGAATCGGCGCGATGATAGCCGTCGAATACAGGAAACACTCCGATGCATACGAAAGACAGCACGAGAAGACCGAAGGAATACAGCTCATGGACGATACCGGGAAAAAAGAGGCCGCGGATGAAATTTACAGGCTGGAACAGGAATCGGACATATGCAGGAAACGGAAAGAAACAGCATCAGCCAAGCTGCAGTGGCTGGATGCCGTCGCCAGGCAGAAGTCGGATCTGCACATCGCAAAGGAAGAATATGAAAAGTCACTGGCGGAGGTATCATCAGAATCTTTCCGGAATATGGAAATGATATGTCTGGACTGGGACTCTACCACGGAACAGAGAGCCGCATTGGACAGAATCGCACATCTGTCCGAAAACCTGCGACGCTATGAGGCCGGCAGAAAATCATGTTTCGCACTATATGCTTCCATGACGGAAGACATGAAGACGAAAAAGAACGAGATAAAGGCGGCCTCAGAGAACCTTCAGACACTTAAAGACAGGCTGGCCGCCGCCCGGAACGACGAAAGCATGTTCCAGTCCATGGATGCCATAAAAAGCCTCCTTTCGCAAGTGGCCGAAGGACGTGGGCGGAATGCCGTATCGGCAAAGCTTCTCGAAGAGGCGGAAGCCGGAATGCGGAATATCGGGCAAGAGATCCTTAATGCCCGGGAGAGGAAAACATCATTGGAAAAAAGGAAAGCCTTCCTGCAGCAGGAATATTCGGTTCTGTCTGATGAAATAGGAAATCTCGGAAAGGAAAGACTTGCATCGGAGAAAGACAGGCTCACGGAAAAGAAGCTGGCCGTGATGGAAGCAGCAGCGGCCGTCAGAAACATGAACGAGGGAAACAGGAGGCTTGATGAAAGCCTGAAAGATGAGGCCGGATCGGATGCTGCACTGAAGGAAGCGCGGAAAGTCCTGGAAGAAAAGAAGAAAGCGTTCGGCATCCGTGACGCGGATTTCAGACAAGAGCAGGAACTGTACATGAAAATGAAAGAGTCCGCATACGACTGGGCCAGGGAAACCAGAAGGAAACTGAAAAAAGGGGATATCTGTCCGGTATGCGGACACACTGTCGATACGGTGTTTTCCGACGAGAAGTTCGAAAGCCTGCTGAAGCCTGCAGAAGAGCGATATATGCTGGCTCAGGAGCGAAGATCCGCCGCTGAATCCGCTCTGAAGCAGGCGGTTGCGGATGAGAAGTCGGCGGCCAGGGCACTATCCGCAGCTGCAGAAAGAACTGCCAGGAACAGGACGGATGCGGAAAAGGCAGCAAGGGAAGCTGCGGCGAAATGTCTCCCTCTGTCTGTCTGTCCTGATGACAGGAATGCAGCGGAAATGCTGAAGAAAACATATGACGAAACCGAAGCCGGAATCCGGACTCTCTCAGGACAGCTTGAAAAGATAACATTCCTGGAGAAAAAAGCTGCGGAAATATATCTGGAACTGCAGGACACTGACGCCCTTCTGGAAAAATGCAGATCTGCTGCTGAGGAATTGAACCGCAGGCTCGAAACGATGAAAGACGAAGCTGTCAGGCTGAATTCGAATATCTCTGCCACTGACAGGTCCGTCTCCGCATCTCTGGAACAGGCAGGAAAACTCATCACACGGAAAGGATGGGAGGAGCAGTTCGATGCGGATGCATCCGGCTTCCTCGCCGCTCTGGAGCAAGAGAGCAAGGCATACAGGGAAACCATGCAGAAAACATCGGAACTGGAAAAGGACTTGGAAAGAAAAACAGGCATGATGTCAGGTGCTGAAATTCTCAAAAGCCAGGCCGACATGATATTTGCCGGTTCCGGCAATCCGGACAGCACCAGGTATAGGAATATAGGGTGGGACTCTCTGACAAATGAATGGAATATGCTTATAGCAGACGCCAGGACTATCGAGAACAATATAAACGCTGCCGGGTCAGAGATACGGTCTTACACGGAAGGACTTGACAGATTCCATGCAGAAGGACGGATAAGCCCTGAAAGACTGAAAATGCTGCACGGCTGTCCTGCAGGACAGATAGCAGGGCTAAAATCCCGGCTGGATGAAATCCGGAAGAAACTGACGGCATCCAAGTCTGCATTGGAGCAGCGCGAGAAAGACCTGAAAGCACTTGTGGACTCGGCACCGCAAATGCAGGAGAATGACACGAGGGAACATCTGCAGGAAGAAACAGCCGGTCTTGAAGAGACTTCTACAAGACTGAACCAGCAGATAGGGGCCATCAGGCACAAACTCCTGCTGGATGAACAGAACTGCATTCTGTTCAGGAAAGAGAAGGAAAAGGAAAAAGAACTGGAATCGGCATGCATGAAATGGGAGAATCTCTACAAGTTGCTTGGCGACAACGAAGGAAAGAAATTCAAGAAGATAGCCCAGAGCTTCATACTCTCCGACCTGATCAGGAATGCAAACACATATCTTGGACATCTGTCCGGAAGATACGTGCTGGACAATCAGAGCGGCTCCCTCACCATCACCGTCCGGGACATGTACCAGGGAGGTGCGGAACGCTCGGTTAATACCCTTTCCGGAGGAGAATCATTCCTGGTGTCGCTTGCTCTCGCTCTCGGACTGTCATCCCTGGCCGCAAACACCTTGCAGGTCAGCACACTGTTCATCGATGAAGGATTCGGTACACTGAGTGCCGAATGCCTGAACACCGTCATGGAAGCTCTGGAGAACCTGCACCAGATGGGTGGGAAAAAGGTAGGCATCATCAGCCATGTAGAGGCGTTGCGCGAAAGAATCCCTGTCAAAATACAGCTGACGCGGCAGGGGAATTCCTCCAGCCGCGTCAGCATAGTCACAGCATAAGTTAGTCCGTCAGGAAAATGCACCATCTGCTGCATTTTAAGCCGATAGTGATGCAGATAGTGCCGCCTCTGGTACCATCTGCTGCATTTCAAGCCGATAGTGACGCAGATAGTCTCGGCTCTGGAACTATCTGCCGCATTTTAAGCCGATAGTGACGCAGATAGTGCCGCCTCTGGAACTATCTGCTGCGTTTCAAGCCGATAATGACGCAGATAGTGCCGCCTCTGGTACCATCTGCTGCATTTTAAGCCGATAGTGACGCAGATAGTGCCAATGTTTAGCCCGTCTGCAATAAAAAATATGACTATCCGCAAAAATACCATTACCTTGTCATCTCGACCTGAGGTCCGGTGAACCGGAGTGGAGAGATCTGACTTACTTAAAAACAGATTTCTCGACTTCGGACTGTGTCCTCCGCTCGAAATGACACTCAGCGTCAGCTTTGCGGATATGAATTTAAAAAAAAGACCGGAAGTCATTCTCTGACATCCGGTCCTCTAGCCTAAAAGCGGCAGCTACCTACTCTCCCACCTG
>CALVDR010000046.1 GCA_944326365.1 uncultured Bacteroidales bacterium
CGTCATTCGTCCGCCTTGCTCTCGCACAAAATAACTCAAAAATTTTTATTTTCTTTTATCCGATTTCATCGTCAGACCGCGCCTCCTCATATCCTCACTTACACCAGTAAGCTCCGGTATTCGTCGCTTGTCTTACTTCAGGACATCCTTTATGTCGCCCAACGGGTATTTGGCGAACATGTTTTCGACCATCCACTTGTTCGCTTCCACTGGGGATAGTTTCCATCCTGAATTGCAGGTGGAGACGATTTCGATGAACGAGAGCCCGATGTTCTTCGCACTGTATTCGAATCCTTTCCTGATGGCGCTTTTGGCCTTGCGTGCTGCAGCGGCGGTGTGAACCGACTGTCTGGTGATGTAGGCAGTGCCGTCCAGAGCTGCGAGCATCTCGGTGATTTTCAGCGGGAACCCGTTCAGTTTGGGATCTCGTCCGTATGGAGTGGTGGAAGTCTTCATGCCGAGCAGGGTGGTGGGAGCCATCTGCCCTCCGGTCATTCCGTAGATGCCGTTGTTGATGAATATCACCACAATATTCTCCCCGCGGCTGCATGCGTGTATGATTTCGGCCGTACCGATGGATGCAAGGTCACCGTCTCCCTGATAGGTGAACACATATTTGTCCGGGCACAGGCGTTTCGTAGCCGTGGCCAGTGCGGGCGCACGGCCGTGCGCCGCTTCCTGCCAGTCGATGTCTATGTAGTTGTACGCGAATACAGAGCAGCCTACCGGACTGACACCAATCGTCCGGTCCTGTATGCCCATTTCCTCTATCACTTCGGCTATCAGCTTGTGTACTGTCCCGTGAGAGCATCCCGGGCAGTAGTGCATGATGTTGTCAGTAAGCAGGGCGGGTTTCCTGTAGACTATGTTTTCCGGTTTCTTTATATCCAAGTTCTCCATGATGTCAGCTTAATTTGTTGAATTTCCTGAATTCCTCCACTATCTCTTCCGGAGTGTATATGTTGCCTCCCTGTCTTCCGTAGAAGCCTACAGGACACTGGCCGTCAGCGGCGAGCTTTACATCCTCTACCATCTGGCCGAGGCTGAGCTCTATGCTCATCATGCTTTTGACCTGTCCGGCAAGCCTGTTGAGTTCTTTTTCAGGGAACGGGAACAGGGTGATAGGGCGGATAAGTCCGGCCTTTATCCCTTCTTCACGGAGGATGTCCACGGCTGCCTCGCAGATTCTGGCCGAGCATCCGAATGCCACGAACAGGTATTCTGCGTCAGCTGTGAGATATTCGCTGTATTTCACTTCATTGGCCTTTATGGCTTCGTATTTCGCGAGAAGTTTCCTGTTGAATTCTTCCTGGGTGTCTGCATCCAGGGAAAGAGATGTGATGATGTTCCTTCCACGCCCTGCCGGCTTGCCGGTAGTCGCCCATGGGGCATCCCTGAGAATCTCTTCAGCCGTGCGGCGCGGCTTCATCGGGTGAAGTTCCACCTTTTCCATGAGCTGCCCTATGATGCCGTCGGCCAGCACTATCACAGGTGTCCTGTATTTGAATGCCAGATCGAAGCCCCAGTCCACGAAATCATACATGTCCTGGGCTGACGCAGGTGCTATCACTATGCTGTGGTAGTCTCCGTGTCCTCCGCCTTTCACGGTCTGGAAATAGTCGCTCTGGCTCGGCTGGATAGTGCCCAGCCCCGGACCTCCGCGCATCACGTCGACTATCACGCACGGAAGTTCCGCTCCCGCTATGTAGCTGATGCCTTCGCACATGAGGCTTATGCCGGGACTGCTGGAGGAGGTCATCACCTTCTTTCCGCAGCTGGCTCCGCCGTATACCATGTTTATGGATGACAGCTCGCTTTCAGCCTGGAGCACGACCATGCCTGTCGTTTCCCATGGCTTTTCCTTCATGAGGGTTTCCATCACTTCCGACTGTGGTGTGATAGGGTAGCCGAAATAGCCGTCCACACCGTTGCGTATAGCAGAAAACGCTATCGCTTCATTTCCTTTCATCAATATTTTTTCTGCCATATCCCTAGATTTTAATTCTATAGACTGTGATCACCGAATCCGGACATACTACAGCGCAGCTTGCGCAGCCGATGCATCCGTCATTTGCCAGTTCGGCATACCTGTATCCTTTGCTGTTTACGGATTTTGACAGGCGGATGCATTTGTTCGGGCAGTTTTCGATACATACGGAGCAGCCTTTGCACCTCTGAGTATCAATTTCTATAGTCCCTTTGAATGCCATTTCTATCCTTTTTAAAAGTTCTTAATCGGCCCAAATTTACAAAAATTGCTCGATTTTTGATTATATTAGCGGATATTTTTCGACATTCATGATATGAGCGGAATTCTGTTAAGGAATATAGTGTCGGGGGACAGACTTTGCGATATTACCATAAAAGGCAGTGTCATATCAGGTATTGCCCCGGCAGGGGAGGCTGTCCCTGACGGGAATATGGAAATCGTCGACTGCGGAGGCAGGACGGCCCTTCCAGGGATGGTGAATACGCATACGCATGCCGCCATGACGCTGATGAGAGGTGTGGGGGAGGATATCTGTTTCCAGGAGTGGATCGGCAGGATATGGAATGAGGAGGAGAAGATAGATGACGGGTTCATATATTGGGCTACGAAAGTAGCCTGCCTGGAAATGATAAGGACAGGTACCACGACTTTTCTTGACCAGTATTGGAGAGTCCCGGCTGCAGCGGAAGCGGTGAAGGAGATGGGGTTGAGAGCCGTGCTTTCGTATGTGCATCTGGATCATTATGATACGGGGATTGCCTCCAGGCAGAGGGATGAGTGCCGCGATGTTTTCGACATGTCCAGGTCCTGGCCTCCGACCCTCGGTTTTTCTGTGGCCGTGCATTCCGTGTATTCGGTCAGCGAACCGCAGATTCTCTGGGCCGCCGACTTTGCACGGAGCCGCGGATTGAAACTCAATGTCCATCTCTGTGAGACTGAGAAGGAGGTGAAAGACTGCATGTCGGCACATGGAATGAGCCCTGTACGGTATCTGGACAGTCTGGGTGTGCTCGGCCCCGATGTCATAGCCGCACATACGCTTTGGCTCGACAGTGATGATGTCAGGATTCTGGCGGAAAGGGGAGTAAGCTGTGTCCACAATATCAATTCAAATCTCAAGCTGGCTTCTGGGTACCGTTTCCCGTACAGGGAGCTGAAGGATGCGGGTGTGAACCTGTGTATCGGGACGGACGGCTGCGCGTCATCGAACAATTTGGATCTGCAGGAAGCCATGAAGACAGCGGCGCTGGTCCAGAAAGCCTGGAGAAATGACCCTGCCGCGATGCCTCTGGACGAGCTTTTCGCCATGGTCACCGTGAATCCGGCCAGGGCGCTCGGAATCCGTTCAGGTGTCGTCCGGGAAGGTGCGTTGGCTGATCTTCTCATCGTGGATACGGACAGCAGCTTTTTCCTGTCGAATGCTCCGTTCATGGCGAACTTCATATATTCGGCACACAGCGACTGTATATCTTCCGTTATATGCGACGGCAGATTCGTGATGAGGGACAGGGTCGTGCCGGGGGAGAAGGAGATATTGGCGGAAGCCCGCAAGGTGCTTTGCAGACTCGGCTGAAATGCCGCAAGCAGAACAATCCGTCGAACAGACGTTAATCATAACGTGAGTTCGATGAAAAGAACGTAGTGAATTTCAGAGAACTTCCTCTTTTAGAGGATTCGTTGAACGAATCCGTAGGCAAGTTCTCCCCTCGATAGGGGAGAATTTAAGAGGGGTGACACGTAGAATAAAAAGAGATTTCGAAGAAATCATAACGTCAGTTCGACGAAGTCTCTTGTATTGAGTAAAGTAATTCGTCGAACAGACGTTAATCATAATATGTTATGGATCAGAGAATGGAAAGAATCAACAATGCCGTAGACTATGTCAAAGGCAGGATCGGCTCGGCTGAGCCGGCAGTGGGAATCGTCCTGGGCAGCGGTCTGGGCAAGCTTGCGGACAAGATTGCCGGCCCGACAGTGATTCCGTACAGGGAGATACCCGGATTCCCTGTATCTACGGCCATCGGGCACAAGGGAAATTTCATCGTAGGCACGCTAGGAGGCAAGACCGTGATGGCCATGCAGGGCCGTTTCCATTTTTACGAAGGCTATCCGATGGAGCTTGTCGTGCTGCCGATAAGGGTGATGATAAGGCTCGGCATCAAGTGCCTTTTCGTCTCCAATGCCGCCGGGGGAGTGAACTTCGGGTTCAAGGTGGGGGATCTGATGATCATCAGGGATCATATCAATCTGCTTCCGAATCCGCTTGTAGGGCAGAATCTGGAGGAATTCGGTCCCCGTTTCCCTGACATGACCAGGCCTTATGACCCGGCCCTGATAAGGACCGCCAAGTCTGTGGCTGCTTCTTTGGGCATGGAAGTGAAGGAAGGTGTCTATCTGGCAGGCACAGGCCCGTCGTATGAGACTCCTGCCGAGTATCGGTATTTCAGGATGATAGGTGCGGATGCTGTGGGTATGTCTACCATACCGGAGGTGATAGCCGCACGGCATGCATCGGTACCTGTATTCGGCATGTCTGTGATTACCAACGAGGCTCACGATGACTATGCAGAAGACTATGAGAACAACGGTGACGATGTGGTAGCCGCAGCCGATGCTGCCGCCGACAGGATGTCAAAGCTCTTTGAGGAACTGATCAGGCTTGGCGTCTGACGGCATCCTCCAGTCTCCTCTCGGAGAAAGCGAGACGCTGCCGACTTTCGGTCCGTCCGGCAGACAAGACCGCTTGAATTGCTGGCTGAAGAATCTTCTGACGAAGGTCTTCAGCCATTTTCTGATGGTCTCCTCGTCGTAAATTCCCCTGAAGGCGGAGCGGGCAAGGAACAGTATCTTTTCCGGAGAGTAGCCTGAGCGGAAAAGGTGGTACAGGAAGAAGTCGTGCAGCTCGTAAGGGCCGACGATGTCTTCCGTCTTCTGGCTGATATGTCCCTGGTCATCGGCAGGCAGAAGTTCCGGACTTATGGGCGTGTCTATGATGTCGAGCAGGATTGCCCTGGTGCTTTTCGTCTCCTGGGTACTTCCCGGCCGTGCGTCGAAATGATTTTCCGCGGCCCATTTCACGAGATGCCGTATCAGGGTCTTCGGTATGCTGGCATTCACCCCGTACATGGACATGTGGTCCCCGTTGTACGTGGCCCAGCCAAGTGCCAGCTCGGACAGGTCTCCTGTGCCTATGACTATGCCGCCGGTCTGGTTTGCGACATCCATCAGAATCTGGGTCCTTTCGCGGGCCTGCGAGTTTTCGTATGTGACGTCGTGAATGTTTTTGTCGTGCCCTATGTCTGCAAAATGACGGTCGCAGGCGGCGGCGATGGATATTTCGCGGTAAGTCACGCCGAGGGCGTTCATCAGGTCCACCGCATTCCCGTGGGTCCTGTCTGTCGTGCCGTAGCCAGGCATGGTGATACCGATGATTCTTTTCCTGTCCCATCCGAGCTTGTCGAATGCGAGGGCTGTCACCAGCAGTGCAAGGGTGCTGTCAAGACCGCCTGAGATGCCTATGACCGCAGACTTGCAACTGATATGCGCGAGTCTGGATGCGAGTCCGGTGACCTGTATGTTCATGATTTCCCGGCAGCGCTCGTCAGTCTCTGATGTACCGCCTGCAGGAACGAACGGATGCGGGTCGATGTGTCTGTACAGTCTTGCGCCGAAATCCGTCTCGGCGGCATTTCCCAGAGGGATTCTGGAATACAGCCTGTCATAGGCTGTGGCAGCAGTTCCGTCAGGAGCGACTGACGCGAACGAATTCATCCTTTGTCTCATCGTGTCGAGTCTCTCCGTGTCGATGTCCGCGAAAGTCATGGAAGGAGAGGTGCTGAATCTCTCGTTTTCCGCCAGTACCGAGCCGTTCTCGTAAATGAGTGAGGCACCTCCGAATACAAGGTCCTGAGTCGATTCCCCGAATCCGGAAGAGCAGTAGACATAGCCGCACACGTTTCTCGCAGACTGTTGGCAGACAAGGCTTTTCCTGTATGAATGTTTGGCCAGGACTTCATTGCTGGCCGACGGGTTCAGGATGATCTGGGCGCCGGCAAGAGCCAGATATGACGAAGGCGGTACGGGAGTCCACATGTCTTCGCATATTTCTATTCCGAAAGATGTCTTCCCGATTTCGAAAATCAGGTTAGGGGAAATGTTGCATCTGAATCCGGCGTATCTGATTTCAGCGCACCATCCTTCCCGTACCGTATCTTTCCCGTTTGCGAGAAATCTGCCGGTAATCCCCGTGTAAGGCGACAGGAAATCCCTTCCGGAGCTGAACCACCGGCCTTCGTAGAATTCGTTGTAGTCAGGAAGCCATATTTTAGGGACAATGCCTTTGATATTCCCGTTTTTCAGGACAATCGCACAATTGTACAGCCTTCCCCTGAACCTGACGGGCGCTCCGGTCACGACCGTGACCGATTTTCCTCTTGTATATTCAATTATTTTCCTGACGCCGGCTTCCGCCGCGTCAATGAGAGCCTGCTGGCTGAAGAGATCTCCGCAGGTATATCCGGTGACTGCGAGTTCAGGAAAAACGACTACGGAAGCCTTGGCGGCTTCCGCTTCGCCTGTCATCCTGCAGATTTCGGCGACATTCGCTTCCGTATCTGCCACCCTCACCGCCGGAACGGCAGCGGCGACACGGATGAAACCGTAGCTTTTCACTACAACTCGTCAAATGAAATGTCAGATTTATAGGCCCCGCTTTCCTCTCCTGCGTTTTCATTCCCCGGGCCTGTCTGCTCCTGAACGGGGCAGTTCGCCTTGATATAGTCAACCATTTCCTTGAATGTATCGGCAAATTTTTCGAAATCTTCCTTATAAAGGAAGATCTTGTGCTTGTCGTATGCAAAACGCCCGTCCTTCTCTATCCTGCGCTTGCTTTCCGTGATGGTCAAGTAATAGTCATTTCCTCTCGTGGCCTTCACATCGAAGAAGTAGGTGCGTTTCCCCGCTCTTACCTGTCTGGAATAAACATCGTCACCACGCTCCTGGGCATTGGCATCGTCAAAATCCTCGCTGTACATTGCAAATTTTTTTAGTAAAACTTTACAAAGATAGGGATTTTTCTGAAAATGAGATTATCTTTGTGAAAAATTTGACTCAACAGTATGCTAAACAGACGTATTCTAAGGATAAAGGTCTTTAAAACATTGTACGGCAGTGAATTGAAAGGGAATTCATCTCTTGCCGAAGCAGAAACCCAGCTCGAATCTTCATGCGAGGCTACCAGGGATCTGTATCTCTTCATGCTTGGTGCCGTTTCTCCTCTTACGGCCATCGCTGCAGAGAAGATATCAGCTGCCAGAAACAAGTTCAATCCTACGGAGGAGGAGCGTAATCCAAACACGAAATTCGCTGACAATGCATTGGCCGGGATTCTGGATGAAGACCCTGATTTCCAGAAAATATACAAAAAGAAAAAATTCACCTGGGAGCCGTATGACCTTTTTCTGAGAAAAGTGTATGCTTCCATCACTTCCAGCAAGTATTATTCCCATTACATGAATTCGGGGGAGTCTTCGCTGAAGGAAGACTGCCGGTTCTTCAGACATGTTTTCGAGGAAGAGTTTGCCGACAGCGAGGAGATGTCGCAGATTCTGGAATCCATGTCGATATATTGGGGTGAGGATCTGCCATACTCCCTGTCTTATGTATGCAAGACACTCGATGCCATGGGCAAGGGCGTCCGCTGGTCGCTGCCTCCTCTGTATCTGAGCGAAACCAGAAAGGGTGAAGATGTCGAGGATGACAGGCTTTTCGCCAGGAACCTCCTCAGGGCTTCCTACGTGAATTTCGGGAAATATGCCGGCATGGTGTCCGAATCGGCGTCGAATTGGGACAATGACAGGATGGTGTCTACGGACATGTGTCTGATAGTCATGGGAATGGCTGAGGCTGTGGCTTTCCCGACGATCCCGGTGAAAGTCACCATAAACGAATATGTCGAGATTTCGAAGTATTTCGGGACTCCAAAGAGCAAGATATTCGTAAACGGCATTCTTGACAAGGTCATCCAGAGGCTTTCTTCGGAAGGAAAGGTGGTGAAGTCCGGCAAGGGACTCATATAAGGCTCGAATCATCAATCAACATTTATAATTTATTCGGAAAACAATGGAATTTATTACTTTGTTACAGACTCAGGCTGCCTCCGGCGCACAGAGCGGAGCAGCCGGTTCTTCCTGGTCCATGTGGATCATGCTTATCCTGATTTTCGTGGTGATGTGGTTCTTCATGATCAGACCTCAGAGAAAACAGCAGAAAGAACTGCAGAAATTCCGTGAGGGCCTGAAGAAAGGCGACAAGGTCGTGACTATCGGAGGAATCTACGGTACCGTGGTTGAAGTGAAGGAAAAGACCCTTCTGCTGGAAGTGGACAGCAATGTCAAGATCCGCGTGGACAAGAATTCGGTCGTAAAGGATTTCAGTGAGGCTGCCCAGCAGCAGTAGTTTCCTGTAGGAGACAGGTCATGAGACGGTTGTTGCAGAAACTGGCATATTCGCTCAGGCACAACGGGAGAGACTGGACGGTATTTTTCCTGTCTCTCCTGCTGGCTTTCAGCATATGGCTCCTGCACAATCTGTCTCTGGACTATTCGGATTTCGTCACAGTCAGGATGACTGCGTCCTGCTCCAATATCGAAGGGCATGCCACGCAGTCGTCGAATGTCTGCGATGTAGTGGCCAGATGCAGGACTTCCGGCTACAATATCATCAAGTCCAGGCTTGCTCTCCGAAGGAATCATGTCCAGGTACCTTTCGACAGGCAGTCACTGACCCTGAAATCAGGGGACGTGTACTACATCACAAGGCGCGAACTGAGCGAGTCGGCCCATCATCTCTTCGGAGAAAAGGTGGAAGTGGAATATTTTCTGACGGATACCCTTTATTTCAGGTTCCCTTACGAGACGAACAAGAAGGTGCCGGTCTTCCCGGTATTGTCACTCAGTTTCGAGCCCCAGTATATGAGTCAGGGCAGTCTCGAAATTGTTCCTGATTCTGTCAGAATCTACGGCGAACCCTATCATCTGGCCAATGTGGACAGGGTCTTCACCGAACCTGTCAAGCTGCAGGACCTGAAGTCAGGTGCTGCCGGGGTGGCGCGGATCGAGAGAATCAAAGGGGTCAGGCTGGCGGAAAACGAAGTCCATTATTCCATAGAGGTGATGCGTTATGTCGAAATCACCAGGGAAGTGACCATCGAGCCTGTGAATGTTCCTCCCGACAAGGAGATGATGATATATCCGTCAAAGGCGGATGTAGTCTTCAAGTGCGTATTCCCGTTGATATCCGACGTGGATCATGCCGTTTTCCAGATCGATTATGAGGACTATATCAATTCCCGCTCCAGAAAGTGCATACCTTCTCCGGGATATCTGCCTGACGGCGTGCTTGAGTATGAGATAGTTCCGGAGATTTTCGAATGCGTGCTCACGGAAAAATGACTCTCGTCGTCACCGGCGGGATCGGCAGCGGGAAGTCCCTGGTCTGCTCCATGTTTGCGGACAAGGGGATTCCTGTATATGATTCGGATTCTCGGACCAAGTCCCTGTATGATTCCGTTCCGGGGCTGCCGGCCAGAATATCCTCGGCATTGGGAGCGGATGTCACTACTCCCGGCGGTCTTCTGGACAGACGCAGGCTGGCAGATGTCATCTTCTCTGACCCTGCAAGGCTGGCTGTGCTGGAAAGCATCGTCCATCCGGAGGTGAAGAAGGATTTCCTGAAGTGGAGAGAATCCTTTTCCGGAACTGCAGTGCCGTTTGTCATCATGGAGTCTGCCATTATCCTCGAAAAACCTGTTTTCAGGGACATTATGGATAAGGTACTTGTCGTCGATGCCCCTTTCGGGCTCAGACTTGAACGGGCCATGGGCAGGGACAATGCCGATGCGGCGACAGTGAGACGGAGGATGGAGAGCCAGAAACTGCTGAACGGCATATCCGACGGGATCGTACCTGCGGAGATTGACTTTCTGATAGTGAATGACGGAGATATTGACAGTCTGTCACTCAAGGTGGACAGACTGTTCATGAAATTGGTCGGAACGACCGGAAATCAGGAAAACAGCGACATGTTTAACAGATAAATTTTTTAGATATGAAAACAGATCTCAGTAAAATACTGACCATTTCAGGTCAGAGCGGATTGTTCAACTACCTTTCTCAGGCAAGGTCCGGTGTGATAGTGGAGTCTCTTGCCGACGGAAAGAGAAGCTGCTTCGGCATGAACAGCAAGGTGACTACGCTTGAGGATATTTCCATCTATACTGAAGATGAGGAAGTGCGTCTCAGGGAAGTGTTCGGAAAGATGAAGGAAGTCCTCGGGGAAGAAGATGCTCCGTCTGCAAAATCATCGGACCAGGAACTCAAGTCGTTTTTCGGAAAGGCCCTGCCTGACTATGACAGAGACAGATTCCATGTCTCCCATATGAAAAAAGTGGTGACATGGTACAATATCCTGAAGAAGTACGCATCCCTCGATTTTGAAGAACCGGAAAAGGCATCCGAAGACAAGGAGTAGGCCATGTCCCGTTCTCTGCAGACACTGACACTCGGGTGTTCGAAAAACAGGGTGGATACCGAACATATTCTGGCAGCTCTCGAAGGTCTGTATGATATACTTCCCGAGGAGCATCAGGGAAAATGCGATGTGATGCTGATCAATACATGCGGCTTTATCGGGGACGCCAAGGAGGAGTCGATAGCGGCCATTCTGGAAACTGTGGAGCGCAAGAAGAGTGGCGAAGTCGGTCGGATAGTGGTGTTCGGCTGCCTGTCAGAGAGATACAGTGCAGAAATGCCGGGGCTTATCCCTGAAGTAGATGCATGGTTCGGTGCCGTGGATTTCACCCCTCTCCTGAAATATCTGGGTGCGGAAGCGGTCGTGGAGCCGCGGCGGCATCTGACCACGCCTTCGCATTATGCCTTTCTGAAAATATCCGAGGGGTGCGACAGGCGCTGCTCGTATTGCGCCATACCTTTCATTCGCGGGAAGCATTGTTCCGTGCCGATGGAAGAACTCGTGGAGGAAGCCCGTCTTCTTGCCATGAGGGGTGTCAGGGAACTGATAGTCATAGCGCAGGATACGACTTACTATGGTCTCGACCTGTATCGCCGCAGGGCCTTGGCGGAACTTCTGCAGAAACTTTCGGATGTGGACGGAATCGAGTGGATCAGAATCCATTATTCATATCCTGCTGATTTTCCGGAAGATGTCCTGGACCAGATGGCCCATAATCCGAAGGTCTGCAGGTATATGGATATCCCGCTGCAGCATATTGCCGACAAGGTGCTTGCAAACATGCACAGGAATGTGGACGGAGCATGGACGCGTGCGCTGATCCGCAGGATGAGGGAGAAGGTTCCCGGTGTAGTGCTTAGAACCACCATGATAGTGGGACATCCGGGAGAAGGACCGAAGGAATTCAAGGAATTGCTTGATTTCGTGGAAGAGGCCAGGTTCGAACGTCTCGGCGCTTTCAGGTACTCTGAAGAGGAAGGGACTTTCGGGGCAGGGCATTTCAGGGATTCCGTGAGCATGAAGACCAAGCAGAAGAGACTGGATGAACTCATGGCCCTTCAGAGTGGGATTTCCCTTGAGTTCAACCGCTCCAGAGTAGGCAGTGAAGTGACTGTGATAGTGGACGGCTATTCGGACGGCATGCTGGTCTGCCGCAGCGAATTCGAGAGTCCGGAAGTGGATGGAGAGATTTTTGTAAGGTACTGCGGTTCTGAAGATCCGGCTTCGTTGTTCGGAAAATTCATTACGGTGAAAATAACGGAAGCGGATGAGTACGATCTTAAGGGAGAAATAGTATCTTTACAGGAAGAATAATCATCAGGAGGCAATTATGAAACGGAATATATCATGCGCGTTATCTGCAGTTTTGTCTGCGGCATTTCTGGCATCGGCCGTGTCATGCGGCCCGTCGGCCTATACTCTGAGTGTGGAGACCAGCCAGCCTTCCGTTTCAGGCGTGAATCTGGCAGGCAAGACCGTGTCTGTAGTATATATGGACAGCGGTCAGGAACCTGATTCGCTTTTCGCCGCCGCCATGGCTTCCGCATTCGTTTCGGAACTGGAGAACGAATATTTCGGAGGTGACAGCCTTGTGCCTCTGTTCTGTCTAGACAAGGTCGCTTCCGCGGATTTCCCGACAAAATCTTCCATGGTGGATCTGTTGGTGGATACGGGGTCCGATGTGCTTTTCCTCCTGGATTCGCCTGCCTTCGGAAACGATATCCGGATCAGGAAAATCCCCGTAGCCGACGGTTCGTGTACTGCTGCGGCAGCCATACCTTTTTCAGTGAATCTCTATGTCTATGATTCCATGGACAAGCGTGATACCGTCCTTCTGTTCAGCGGCAGTACCGAGGCCAATATTTCAGCGTCTGTTTCCGGAACCGAGTCCGAGGAAGGCTTGGAATATATCCTTAAAAGCAACATGCAGGGTACGGCAACGGCGGTAGGATCCGCATCGGGCCGGAAATTCGCTCCGGAATGGGAGTTCGAGAACATCGTGTTTTTCATGTATGGCTCGCAGGAATGGTACAATACATATTATTATGTGAATGATTACCAGTGGCAGAAGGCCATGGACATATGGATGTCGATGCTCGATACTCCGAATCTGGAGAAAAAGGCCTGTCTGGAATACAATCTTGCGGCAGCCTGTTACATGCAGGGGCAGTACCGGCTGGCTTCCGACTGGCTGGAAATGTCCAAGGAGCATTTTTCTCTGCCATACGTCAGGGCATTGGAAGAAAAAATATCGTCAAGGTTATGAAGCCTTGACGATATTTTTTTTCAGGCGGGACCGTAAGCCGGTTTCTGTTTTTGAATCTGCCATTTATCTTCGCAACCTACCCCCTGGCATCGGACGGGCAGCCCTTGACTGCCAGTATATTTGGTCTTGCAGGCTTCAGGGACGTACCCGGATATTGTCGCCAATACCCGTCGTGAGCTCTTGCCTCACGTTTTCACCCTTGCATGCCGAGGCATGCGGTTCTTTTCTGTTACGTGCACCATAAGGTTTCCCCTGTCTGCGATTTCCGCAGTGAAGTGCCCTTTCCTGTCCGGACTTTCCTCACAGGCAAGCGCCTGCGCGGCAGATCGTCCCGCCGTATTTCATCGCACGTTATTTAACGTCAGTTCGACGAATTATTCTACTCAGTACCAGAGACTTCGTCGAACTGACGTTACGATTTCTTCGAAAT
>CALVDR010000047.1 GCA_944326365.1 uncultured Bacteroidales bacterium
CAATGCGGTTTACTCCTTCGTTGATGTCGCGCGTATTCCCTCCTAAAAAAGTCAGTTTGTAAACGGGCGAAGCCATGCCCGGCCCCATGATGATAAAGAACAGCCACACCACAGCCAATGAAAGCGATTGCGGACTGGCCTGCATCAGCAGGATGCCCATAGGGAGAATGAATGTCACCATCGAATTGAGCAGGACGGTAAACGCTATCATCCCGTTCTGATAGGTGTCGCAACATTTCAAGGCGAAAGTCTTGTATGCCTGAATCTCGGCATTGAACTGGCGGAACGAGCGGACGCTTTGCCCGAAAATCTTGACCACGGGCATTCCACGCACATATTGCACGGCGGATGCGCTCATCTTTTCCTGCGCGTCGTAATAGATGGACATGAACTCCCTTGCCCGTTTCCCCATGAAGTTGGAAAATTGCAGGAAGAGGCTAATCACCACGACCGCCAGACAGACCACCGTCAGCCACACATCCAAAGAGAAAAAGATGACCAGCATCACCGCCACCGTTGCCACTACATTGACCAAATCCGGGATGGTATGGGCAATGAAACCTTCTATCTTTTCGATGTTCTGGTCCATCGTTTTCTTGATGGCTCCCGTGGAAGTATTATTCAAATATCCCAAAGGCAATTTGCCGATATGCTCGGACAGGCGGACACGCAACCCATACAGAATGCGGAAAGCAGCCACATGCGAGGACATCAGTGAGGCATATAGCAATACCAATCCGCCAACAAGTCCCCCGAAGGCTATCCATCCCCAACGCATCATGCGCGCTCCGTCCGAAGCGGCAGGATTTGCGCCATGAGATAACAACTCTTTCAAGATTTCATAAACAGCCCAATAAGGCACAAGCATACATACTGCGCTGCCAGCCGACAGCAGACCTGCCAATATAAGCAGACCTTTCCTTTGTCCCGCTATTTCGAACAGTCGGGACAAACCTTCTTTCTTTTTTGACTTCTCCATTGTTGTAATTTATTAGTGAACGATATTCAAATTTGTTCATAAAAAAAGGAGGAAACCTCCGTGAAGATTTCCTCCCTGCCAGCCGTCTTGACGCGGCTGATTGCTTGTATGTACCTTGTCTGTATCTCATATCTTGATAATTGCCCTCCAACCTTGAATTTCAAACAGAATGTAATCGTGCAGAATAGCCTCCATCTCCTGCCGCGGCACGGAGTGCATCAGCAGTTCCTCGAACATCGTGAACATCCATACCGTATGCAGGTGGATGATAAAGTCGGACACCGCCGTATTGATTTCGGGATGCTTCCGCTGCATGGACGCGAACCACGCCTTGACCAATTCCGTAGAACGGTCGGTATAATTCTCGCGGAAGCGTTCCAACGAAGAACCTTGTGCACGGAACAGCAGGATTCCCATCAGTGCGCGGTGCTTGTCAATCAGCGAAACATATTCGTCAATGCAGGATTTCAGGTATTTCTCCGACCGCATCATCATAATGTCCTCACCCCATATGCCGTGGTGTTCTTGCAGCATGACTTCCAAAGCGCACAAGACAGGACGGACTACTTCACGGAACAATTCATCTTTATTCGTGAAGTAGTTATAGATATTCCCGACGCCAACACCTGACAACTCCGCTATTTCGCGCATGGAAGTCTTGGAATAGCCTTTCCTCTCGAATTGTTGTCTGGCAACCGTCAATATCCGACCTCGTATGCCCTCTTTCAGCACTTGCATTTATAGTGGACAATGTCTGTTTTTAATTTTTTGCAAAGGTACAAGGCTTGAAATTGTCGGGCAATACCTATTTTTAGGGATAGACAGTTGGAAAGACAATTCTGAATTGAGGTCGGGCTTATTCCCGATTATCGATAAAAAATCAGAGAGAGGAAAAGAAAGGCGAGCCTCCGCAGCGAAGCGAGGACCGCGATGCCGGTTCTCCTCTCTCTGATTTGTCGTATTGCAACAGATGGTCCGGCTTCGCTCACCATGACAAACGCATCGCATACTATGCCAGGAAGCATTTTATTTTGATTTTATATGCAAATTGCATATCTTTAGAAATTGAATTGTGCGATTCATGGGAAGTTGCCGAAAATCCCCGCAATAGAGTCGGCTTGATCACAATATCATTTGACAATGAAAACTAAATCCATTCACTTGCTAATCGTTTCATTAGCCATCCTGACAGCTTTGGCCGTATCGTGTGCCGAGGAGGAAGATGATATATATGAAATGGTAAGCGACACGGTAGTCGGGAAATACGAATACAAGTCAGCTACAATTCAGGGTTACAGTCTTGATCTCAACGGCGATGGCATTGCAAGCGATGACGTGATGGCGGAATTCGAGGGAAAGACTATGAATATGGACTGGTTGTGGCGCACTCCGTTAAAAGTTTTTCCGTACGATCCTTTTTGGGGTGAAAAAGAAAGATTACATGTTGAAATCCCAAAACAGTATATAGACTATGACAAGACTACCGGAGAGTATGTGACTGATGTTATGTGCGGAAATTCAATGATTCTGACTTTCAGTTGGTGGATTGACGAGTCCGGAAAGATCTATACCGAGGGTGAAAAAAGGGGTGAGGATGAGGAACTCTACGAGGAAGATGACCGGATTATTGAACGAGTGGACTGCAAGAACAGCAACAATATCGCCAAAGAACTGACTTTTGATCAGAAAGGAGGGATAAAGGCCCTGATCGAGAGTTCGTACTATGACTTCGCCACGGACCAGTTGCTGACAGTTCCTGTACTGTTCGAATATGAAAGGGTGTCATATTCATTGGATTAGCAGTCTTGTAGCATTTCTGTGCCTTAACCTGCCGGCGGCATCCCGCGGTATGGAAGCGGCAGACACCCTCGAACAGGCTGTCATATCGGCTGCGAGATCCCCGCAGGCTTATACCGGACTGAAGCGGTTGGACCGCGATGATCTGCTTACAGGTACCGCCCTGCTTGGTACACCGGATTTGATAAAGGTCCTTCAGAACCTGTCGGGAGTCGCTTCCGGCATGGAACTCATGTCCGGGCTCTATGTACGCGGAGGGGACGGCAGCGACAATCTTTTCCTGCTTGACGGCGTACCGCTGTTTCAGGTATCTCACCTTGCCGGTCTGTTCTCCTCGTTCAACACGGACGTCATCAGGTCGGTGGATTTCTACAAAAGCGGGTTTCCGTCACGTTTCGGAGGGAAGTTGTCTTCGGTAGTGGACGTTACGACCAAAGACGGCTCCATGGAAAAATTCGGAGGCACCTTCTCCATCGGACTGTTAGACGGAAGGTTAGCCCTCAACGGCCCGATTATCAGGGACAAGCTGTCCTACGATGTCGCAATTCGCAGGAGCTGGCTTGACGCGATTATGTCCCCTCTGCTCGCACTCGACAAATCCGAGGACGGGGCGAAGACAAGAGGCGGCTATGCTTTATTTGACTCCAACGTGAACATTACGTACATTCCCGGCAGCAAGGACAAGATAA
Source organism: uncultured Bacteroidales bacterium (assembly GCA_944326365.1). Lineage (GTDB taxonomy): Bacteria > Bacteroidota > Bacteroidia > Bacteroidales > UBA932 > Cryptobacteroides. Next base: position 3,466 of record CALVDR010000047.1, read on the forward strand.
ACTTCCGTTTCTTCGCCGGTACCGACAACTTCAAATACAGCAAGATCACGGAGGAGAAACTGTACGGGAAGGAAATCTATAATACCGACGAAGGCAACAGAATGGGACTCAGTTGGGGCAACCTTGCGGCATCGGCAAGCTGGAAGCATGTTTTCTCACGGCGTTCCTCACTTTCTGCAATCCTCTATTACACAAGAGGATATTCAGATATTTCCGACTGGCAGAAGAGCAATAACCTGCTGAATGATGTCCTGACGACGATGACATATACAGAAAGGGCTTCGGGCAGCGTGGATGCAGCCGGCTTCAAAGGACTCTTTTCGTTTTCATCCGGCCATCATAATATTTCGGCGGGAGCGGAATATCAGAGCGCATGGTACATGCCGTCACGGTCATTGGAGAAGACGACAGGAGAGACCGTACTTAATTCAGATTCGGGGACAATCATGTACAGGACGGACGAAGCGTCTGTATTCGTGGAGGACGAGATGGTTTACGGGCCTTTCAGTTTTACGGCAGGAGTCAGGCTCGACGGTTATTTTTCCGGCGATGCGGTATATATCAGACCTCAGCCGAGGGTGTTGACCAGCTTTGATATTACGGAAAACATCATTGCAAAGGCCTCCTACGAGCTTATGAGCCAATATTCCCATCTGCTGTCATCGATATATCTCGATCTTCCGACCAATCTTTGGATGCCATCCACTTCCGTTGTCAAGCCTTCGGATTCGCAACAGGCCGCTGCAGGCGTGTTTGCACGCATTTCAAGGAACTGGCATTTGGATGTTGGCGGATATTACCGGACTGTCTCCAACTGTCTTATCTATTCAGGTTCCGGCTCCATCTTTCCTCCGGTAGACATGTGGGAGGACGGGTTTGTCAGCGGCCTTGCCAGATCATACGGGGCGGAGCTTGAGGCCAGATATCTTTCCGAAAAGTTTCTGGGATCACTTGCCTACACCTTGTCATGGAGTGAAAGAAAGTTCGACCGTCTGCATGACACATGGTTCAGGGACAGGTTCGACAACAGGCATAAACTGACCCTGTCAGCGTCGTACAGGATAACCGACAACATCGACATCAACGCCACATGGAACTACCACAGCGGTAACCGTGTGACGATTCCGGAGCATATAGTCACCTTGGAGGGGATAGGCAGAAAATATCTCTTTTCCGGACCATACAATGCCAAGATGCCTGACTATCACAGGCTTGACTTGAGCTGCAATTTCCACAGGAAGACGAAACGCGGCAATGAAAGCATCTGGAACATAAGTATCTACAACGCCTATTGCAGGATGAACCCGATTCTGATGCGTGTCTCATTCAACCCGGAGTCGGAGCCTGTCGCCATCGTCTATTCCCTTGTACCCATAATTCCCTCATTCAGTTATACATTCAAATTCTGACGATGAAAACCATATCATCCATAATTGCGACCATGTCCATTGTCCTGCTGGCATCGTGCGAGAAGGAAATCGGTTTGCCGTTGAAATCCGACGGCGGCAGGCTTTATCTTGAGTGTTTTCCGTCCAACGGCCATGACACGACATACATCAGTCTTGCGGCAGCTCTGCCTGCGACGGAATACGGTGCGTCGGCGGAACTCTCCAATATAAGCATTGATTTCAAGGTGAACGGAGTGCCTGCGATTCCGGAATTCCATTCCAAAACCGGGGATGTCTATAACTACATTGTTGAAGTTCCCCTTGAGACGGGCGATGAAGTATCGGTAGCAGCCGGTGCCGACGGATACCCTTCCGTGACATCGGTATCATATATTCCGGAAGGTGCCGATATTGAAATGACGAGGGAAATATACAACTACGGAACTCTCCGGCACAGGTTTACTGTCCACAGGGAAGACAACTCCGGAGAGAAGCGGTATTACGGAATAGTCATAATCGGCGAAAGAAGAATGGAAACGACATATCCCGATCCCGAGAAAGAGCCGGAAACCGAAATTTCACGGATAACGTTCAAATACAAACTGTATTCTCCCGTGCAGCCGTCCGATGCTGAAGTCCTCGACTATGAAACGATTGTCACTTGCCCTGTCAACGGGACGGATATGGTGCTCTTCGAGGACGACGGAGGAAAGACTCCCGACATGGAGGTTATAGTGGACATACCGTACGACAGGGACAAGTACTGGGAAATCGGACCGGAAAAGAATGTGTTCAGGAGAACGTTGTATTTAGTGAAAATGTTCAGTGTCACGCCACAGGCCTATGACTATCTCAATCCGAAAATCAACGAATCCCTGCTTTTCGCAGGTCTTGTCCCTCCTTTTATCAGCTACGGCAATGTCGACGGCGGGTACGGGTTGAATGCCGGTATGGGCTGTATATCTTCCGGGTGGATGGAGAATCTCGTGCTTTAACGCCCCGCCTGCCCCTGACATGCGGAAACTAAAAAAGAGGCTGCCCCAAAAGGAGGACAGCCTCTCTGTTATTTATACCGGAAACCCCGGTTATTCGATTTCAATCGAGCGTTTGGTCTCGGCGGCTTTCTTTTCCACCTTAGGAATACGGACGTTCAACACACCGTTTTCCACTTTCGCACTGATCTTGTCCCTTTCGACATCGTCAGGCAGTACCATGGTCTGCTGGAATTTGCTGTATGAGAACTCGCGACGGAGGTAATGACCCTTCTTGTCGTTTTCCTTGTTCTCGACTTTCTTTTCCATCTCTATGGCAAGATTGCCGTTCTCGTCGATATGGACGTTGAAATCGTTTTTCGTCATACCCGGAGCAGCCACTTCTATATCGTAGCTGTTTTCGTTTTCTAATACGTTGATGGCAGGAGCCGTAGCATTTGTTCTGACCATCCAGTCGTTATCGAAGAAATCATTGAAGATGTCCGGTAACCAATTCTGTGTTCTTCTTACAGGTACCATAATTCAAATCTCCTATTTTTTAATTTGTTATCAATCTTTTTTGTCCCGCACCCTTGCGGGAACGCTATGGAAACAGTCAATTTGCGTACCAATGCAGGAAAATGCCCTATATGTGGAAAAAATGTTACAATCAGTGACAAAATGTCCACTGTAACAAGGCGGAAACGGACAAAACGACGTTATGGATTTCTCTGAAACCCGGTTATTCCTCGAGATTTGCGATATGGACATCTACACCCATTCCCTGCAGTTCGGCCTTCAGTTTTCCCGGAAATTTCCTGTCGGAAACAATGGCGTCGAGTTCATTCGGCATGCAGATATGCACAAAATTCCTTTTGTAGCATTTCGTATGGTCGAAAACAGCGATTACCTCCCTTGCCATGGACATCATGGTCCTGTTTTGTACTTCTGGATTTCAAGTGCGATGTTGATGGCAAATTCCCGTAACAGCTCCGGACGGACTATAACAGTTCCCTCGCCCTTTTCTTTTCTGGTCAGCCGGAAATCACAGCATGGAGCCGCATGAGACAATGTTTGGGTTCTTGTCAGCCGGACACCAAGTATGTCATGTGAGATATAATCGTTCACGCATAAATATGGGAAAAAACGCTTGACACCCAAAACAGAACAAAGCTTGGCAACCGGACACCGGATTATGTCCATACCTACATCGAACGTGTCGTTTTCATCCGGCATCACGCAATCGAACAGCCAATCGTCCTCCGAAGAAACACGAGAAGCGGAAGCGATACGCTGCACATAATCGGGCGAACATAACATATCGCGTATTTCCGGTATTTTCCCCGGAGGGACACTTGATAACGTAAGCTTTCCCAATGCTTTCTGCGTAACAATGGAAAGTTCCGTCAAACTCCACCCCCTGGATGACAGCTCTTTCCACAGACCAATCTCATAAGCTATGCCGATGATATTCTTCACCCATGGCGATGTCGCCGGGACATCCGGGATAATAGCGGATACGTGACGGAAATCATCAATGGCTTTTTTCATCACGGATTCCAAGGTCTCCTTCGATAAACGAGATGACAGTTCTTCCCTGAAAAATCCTTCAAACCGTTCCAACATCGGAAGGAATGGCCTAATCGTCGTCTCTTTCATCTTTCAAGAAATGTTATCGTCGTATCACGGAAACCTGATCCAACCACATCAATGCCGTTCTTTTCCTGAACGATACGATATCCCAGCAGCGAGCTGAACTTATAACACAGCCACGGGATTCGCCCCAATATCTGGCCAAAGAAGAATCCCCAGCGCGGACGGAAGAATTTCATGTAGTTGGCCTGTTCGATGAGTCTCAAGGCAGGTTCCCATTGCTCTACAAGATGTCCGTCACTCAATCCCGAACGTATCTGCGCTTCGTGATTTCGGAGCGAATCGGGCTTCACCCCGTGCCGGCTCATCATCGTACCGCACACGTCAAACCACAGTTCGCCTCCCCCGAAACGGCTCGCCACGTGATGCAGGAAGGACTTTACCTGTTTCTCGTAAAAATACATCAGTACGCCTTCCACGATGAAGATAAATTCCCCGTCGGGATGTTTGCGGCACAGGTCGTCCATCCAGTCGGTTTCCAGCAAGGACGCCGCGATATAGACATTGCCCGGCTGTTCGGGTATCAACTCCCGGCGCAATGCGATGACCTCCGGCAAATCAAGGTCATAATAGACTGCTTTCGGGTTTCCGATACGTTGGAAACGGGTGTCCAGTCCGCAGCCCACATTGACCACTACCGGACGGGAATGCGTTTCGATAAACCGCCGAACGGCTCGGTCGAAATACCATCCGCGCACCACGCATCCCACTTCGCTCAGCTTTGCCCCGTCGAATTGGGAGTAATCGTATTCCAGACTGTCCGCCAACCGTTCCGCAGCCTTGTCATACAGGATGGGATTATCCCGGCGGCTTTCTTTCGCTCTCATGTATAGCGGAATAAGCAGTGTTTCCGCTACGATGCTCTTAAACTCGTGTTTCATCTTTATTCTATTTTAATAGTGAACAATATTCAGATTTGTTCATAAAAAAAGAGGGAACCTCCTTGAAGATTCCCTCCTTGCCGGCAGCTCCGTCATGGCCGCCTGTACGTGTATCTGTTCATTGACC
>CALVDR010000048.1 GCA_944326365.1 uncultured Bacteroidales bacterium
GAATAGGTCGTTATTTAATGGCATAATCCGGCAAAACACTACCTTTGTGCGAAGTATTATTGGAAATTGATATGAAAAAAACTGCATGTCAACTGACTACCGATCGACTTATCCTGCGTCCCTGGCAGGAATCGGATGCAGAAGCGTTGTATAAATACGCAAAAGATCCTGAAATCGGTCCGGCTGCGGACTGGCCTCCCCACACATCGGTCGAAGACAGTCTTGAGGTAATCCGCACGGTCTTTTCCGCTCCGGAGACATACGCCGTTGTTCTGAAAGAAACCGGAGAGCCGGTCGGAAGCATCGGCCTGTTGTTCGGGAAAGACTCGCATGTCGCGGGAATCCTGCCTGACGAGGCGGAAATCGGCTACTGGACAGGCAAGCCGTATTGGGGCCGGGGTCTGATGCCGGAAGCCGTCCGCTGTCTTCTGTATCATTGTTTTACAGACCTGGGCATCAGTGCCGTATGGGGAGCATACTATGACGGCAACATGAAATCCCGCCGGGTAATGGACAAATGCTGTTTCCGTTTCCATCATACGGAAGAAGGCAAGATGTCCTCACTCGGAGATGTCCGCAAGGAGCATTTTATGAAGCTGTCGAAAGAAGAGTGGGAAAAGATGGCCCGTGAATATGGAGTACCCAAAATAGATGTAGAAGCAAGTATCACCGCACGACCTTTCTTCGAGAAACACGGATATACTGCCGTGAAGGCACAGAAAGCCAAAGCCAACCGGCTGTATCTCACAAACTATGTGATGGAAAAGACTTTATGAAAATCCTGAAATCACTTATAATCTGGATATGTTTCATCCCTGCGGCCATCCTCAATGGAGGGCTGAGGGAATATGTATTGGCTCCGGCCTTCGGGCAGAAATGGGCTTTACCCGCAAGCGGAATCATTTTAAGCGGCCTTATCTTCCTGATTACGTGGCTTATGTATCCACGACTGATAAAAAACAGTACCCGTAAGGAAACATGGCTGACCGGGATAGTATGGATACTGTTGACCGTCATTTTTGAGTTTGCCACAGGACTCTCTGGAGGCAACAGCATTTCGGAACTTCTCGCTGCCTATAACCCACTGACGGGAAATCTTTGGCTTCTTGTTCTGGCAGCAACCCTTTTTTCTCCGGTTGCGGCAGGACTCAGTATGCGAAAGACAGATGATGATTACTTTGCAAAAGCACCTGTAAAGTAGATATATACACCATCCTCCTGTGGCGGGGCAGGCCAGAATCTGACAGGATCGCTGAAGTCCAGAGGCCAGGCAAACACAGGAGCGCCCTCCCCGAAGTCCATTCCGTATATATTGAACTTCAGACAGTTGTTTATTATAAATGTCACAGGATGGGCACACCACATAGAGTTTATATCAAACGGCAGATATGGCATCTTCTTTTCCAGCATTGTATAGTAGAATGCAAAATACCTGCTCTCGCACTCCGGCTCAAGCATCCTTTTCATATCCTCTTCTATCAGCGAAGCCATCTGTCCTGCAGGGAGGTCAGCATTTACTGTTGTCGGGCGGAGCGTAAAGGAAGCATTCCCGGCATAATCCATATCGATGAAGTCTATCCTGCCCCTATGGTCAGCCGTATGCACGACGTTGATGTTTTTCCCGCTCCATCCCATAGGCCGTTTCAGAATCTCCACAGCAATTGCGGACAATGCTGCATTCCGTCCGACAGACCGTTCTGAGGCGTCTTTGACTGCAGCAATCCTTGAATACGGCACAAAAACCGGCAAAGACAGACGCCTGTCGATACGCAGCAGCTTTTGCCACATCATCGGAAACATAACTGACGGCCTTATCCGGTACATTCCTTCCTTTTCCAGCATTCCGCCTGTTCCTTTCATATCATGCGAAGCCAGTTCGCCATACACATTCGTTGCTGCAAGCGCTTTACTGACAGCGGTATCATCATAAACAGGCTTTATGACAAAACCTTCATCCCTCGCTAAAGATGACCAGTTCTCCATCATCCGATAAAAAGTACCGCCATCTGCACAGAAATGTGAGCACTTTACATTCAATATTGTACCATCCTTAAGATGGCTTACCTTTATACTCAACAGAGGAAATGCACCTGCAATAGCCGCCTTATTATCAAACTCCGCTTGAAATCTTTTCTCCGGCAAAGTGATCTTCGACAATTCTTTTACGGATGTGCCCGGTTGCTGATTCTCTTCCCAAAAGACACCTGCATTATTGCATATAATGCTGTTATCGGATATTCTGCCGGACAAAGTAGGATATTCATTAAGAACTTCTACCAATCTCTCTTTCATCAGGGCAGTATTCAGATGACGGTCATACAGCCATGACTGATTTATCACCAATGGCTTGCAGGCAATATCGATACACGACGCGGCATATGTCCGCATAGCAGGTTCGCGCGAAGCAAATACCAGACTCTTTTGCCCCATACAATCTTACCTGATTATAACATTCACTTTATATGCAAAATCATCCAAATCAGCACAATGCTGTTCGAAAAACCACTCCGGAATGAAGTTGTCCGGAACATTCTCCGACGCTTTCGCCTCCTTAGAGATTTCTTCCAGCAGGGCATATTCAGTCCAGGCCGGCTCGCCCATACTGTAATCCAGATAATCCGTCCTGCTTATGCGCAAGATATATTCATAGCCGCTTTCATATTCGAAGCCCTCTATTGAGGCAAGCATCTTCCAGTCATCCTCTCCTGCATATCTGACCGCATATACATCCGTAAGAATATTGTTGCCGCAAGATGTATATACGCCAGGAATCTTTTCCGATGCCACAGTCACTTCATATTCCTGATAATCCGTAACCTGTCTGCCTTCCGGTTCGCCGTTGATATTGCAGCTTACTATAATTGCAGTTGTCAGACTTGCTGAAATCGTTCTTATAACACTTCGCAGTCTCATATTGTCTGTCTTTACCGATTACATATTACAATTATACGAATTTTTCTTCGAGTTCTTCAATGAATATTTGAAGTGACCGATGAAAACATTAAAATTTTTATAGGTCCGAAGGAATAGTCGGTGGAACGCACCCTTGCATTTTTAAAGATGTATTGTTATATTTGGTTTTCATCAGATGATCGGTCATGACTCCAATACATCTTGTCATATCAGAGTTTTCCGAAATACCTGGCACGGGTGCGTCCCGTTTCTGGGGACATCCAGACTTGCCTCATGGTAACGATTGGCCCGCCTATACCGATGATGACGGGAATGAGTATCCTTATGTTTTCATGTGTCAGATCAATCTTAAGGATATAGCCCATTACGACACCTGTGATCTTCTCCCGCACAACGGATTACTTTCATTTTTCGCGCGAATCGGCAATTACCTCGGAGATTTTTCCGACACCTGCCGCATAGGAGGTTCGATCAGCGATAAAGATGATGTAAAAGTCATGTATTTTCCTGACTGCAGCATACTTGAGGAAAACCGGTATCACGGCCGTGATGACTTGCCCGCCCAGCCACAGGCTCTGAAAATCAGTTTCGGCACTGACAGAGATAATCCGGGAGATGACCATGCACTGTTCGCAAGACCGGAACACAGGCCATGGGAGACATGGGACCATCCGTTCGAAGACTGGGAAATACTGCTGCAGATCGATTCGTTCGAGGGGACTGATTTCAGCATGGTCTTCATGGACATGGGTGTGCTTGACTTCCTTATCTCCCCAACCGACCTGAAACAGCACCGTTTTGACAATGTGAGAGCCATAATATTGTCTTCATGATTGTTGCTGAAACCGTATTCGATCCAGATATCCTTATTTTTTACGACCATGAAAAGATTGTTTATACTCCTTGCGCTTCTGACAGTGTCATTGAATACCCTTGCTCAGAGATATCTCATAAACACAGCCACCCCTGTTTCATCGTATATGTACAAGGCATACGGAAAATCAGGCGGCATGGATCTGGCCGGAGGACTCGACTGGGGGAACGGATTCAGCATTGGCAGTTCACTGGCTCCTTACAAACCGGGATATGCCGTTTTCAAAGCAGGGAAAGAATACAGTACGATGAAGTTCGTTCTGGGACGTTTTTACGACCCTGAGTCCCTTGATTACGAACCCGCTGTCGTCACCGTATATGCCGACGGCCGTAAAATAGCTGATGAAATAGTACGCAGATACGATGTGCCGCGGCGTATGGAACTCGACATCAGGGGCGCAGATGAGCTGAAATTCGTAATAGTCAAAGGTGAAGATCCGATAGGCTTTGCAGAAGTTACGCTTTGGAAAGACGGTGAAACTCCAGAAGACACAGGCAACCTCATCCGGACTCCTCCCACGGTGACCAGACTTGTGCAAGATCTGAAACCGTATGCTCAGGAGAACCATTTCTGCGTAACTCCTGACGGCCAGTACAAGACAGTATTTGTCAACGGACAGAAATACCACTACGGATTCGTCTGCAATATGGAGATGGCTTTTATTGGCGTGCAGCCTGGTGCTACCTATTTTAATCTCAGGGGACAATACGAGACTTTAAGTCTGCTTGCAGGACCTGTAGACAGCGACAACAGTAGCGGTGGCAAGGGATGGATTACCATAAAGGCCGACGGGAAAATCATTCATGAATACGAAATAACCCAGACGGACATCGCAAGACGCATAGTTCTCGATGTCACAGGATGTCAGCAACTGTCTTTCCATACAGAGCAGTCGGAGCAAAGCATGCACGCTGCGATAGTGGATGCGACACTTTATCCTGAAGGGACCTACACCGTGAAAGAGAAGGAGGAAGATATTGCCGGAGACATCGATCCGAGACTGAAAAGCCTGCCGGACGTATGTAAACTCGTCTCGAATATTCCGCCTTATGCCGTAGGAGGGCAGATCGCACACCAGGTCTATACCGGAGAATCCGATCATATAAGCTTTTCCATGGGAGGGACACGGTTCAGTGAAGGCTTCATCCTGTATGAAAAAGCCGACTTCTGGAATGACAATATTATCTCATATGCCGTATTTGATCTCGGTAGAGAATTCGACTACGTAAGTTTCACGGCCGGCTATGTCGGCAAGAGCTGGGCAATGACTGACGATGTGATCAGGGTGTATGCGGATGACCGGATGATACTGGAAGCCCCGATGAAAGCCACGTACCCGAATCAGGAATTTATCCTGCCCATCGGGAAATGCAGGAAACTCAGATTCGAAAACGGTGGCTCCGGCAATCTGAATGTCGGGGCATACGGTATTGCCGATCTCATAGTCTACAGGGGAGAACCTGTCGAAAACGACCTTTTCGTACATCCCAAACCTGATTGCCCTCATGAAATAGACCTCATTGACCTTGGGGCACCTTATCTCCACTATGTGAGCACTAAAGAAGACTCCAGGGATCAGATTTTCTACGACGGCACTACCCAGCGCAGATATTTCGAAATGCCCGACGGGACCAGAATCAACAAAGGTTTCATGCTCCAGACAAGCGTACATTTCTCACTTGATCACGGAGTACTCTCCGGTACAGACAATGCTATGGCTGGAGCAATCGGAGGTGCCGCGGTAGGTTCGGCATTCGTTGCCGCAGGAGCGGCTGTAGGAGGAGCAGTGGTCGGAAGCACCCTCATAGGTGCAGCGGCATTCCTTATGCTTGCCGCCGGAGGGAATGCGATAGAGAACTCCTGCGCCGCTTTCAATACCTATGGGGAATACAACAGTGTCACATTTACGGTAGCCTGCTTGCATCCATTCTCCGAGACCGCATCTGACTATAAGGAAACTCTCTTGATCGGGGCTGACCAGAAAGTAGTGGCCGAGCTTACCGTTTACGAGACCATGGAGCCTCAGACCGTCACTGTACCTATCGACGGCTGTGAACAATTGATGTTCTGGCTTGCCAATACTTACAACACGTCCGGCCAATTCGTGTTCTACGACATCAGGCTGACCAAAGACGTCCTGCCTCTGAATATCCCTAAGGAAGCCAGGCTGTCGGAAAGCATCGTCACCGAACCAGTCTGGTCAGAGAAAGCAATATCGCCAGAATGGAAACGGCCAGAATTCTCGGGATCGCAGAGCATTGATTCATACATATCCGACTGCACGGCCGCATACGGCGAGACGCGCAAACTCATAGAAGACACGAAACCTGTTTACAGCATATATACCCATTATCTCGAAACCGCTACGGGCGGAATCTGCAAGGCTGTTTCAATAAGAATAGACGACGAGGACAGGCTCGATAACGGAAGCTATATCGATATAACCCGGGAATACCAGGCATGCACCGAAGAACTGGAACGGCTCCATGACCTGAACGCGGATATTGTAAACCTCGGTCTTGCTTACGTAAATGCCAATCTCGGTCTTCCAGAACTCGGACTCAGGGCGTTCGCATACGGCAAGGTTCTGAAAGGCTGCAGGGACATGGTAAAGGAATGCAGTACTGCTGTAAAGGCCATGACTGAAGAAAAACAGGCTGAATTGGCTGTTATCGAGACATGGCTGAAGACCGCACTGGATATCGATGAAAGCAAAAGCACGAGATATACTTTGCTTTGTCCTCTGTTACCAGGAGAAACTCCACCCGATGAGAATCTGCAACTTCTGTCCAACTTCGAAATCCGGTAGATTCGCGCAAACCGCACCGTCTGAGACGGGCTGAGACGATGGAAGAATGAGGGGACAAACAAATACTTGCAAATCATTTGCAATATTCTGTTTCTGATTCTGCAACCATTTGTATGTTCTCTTTGACCGGACTGTACGGCTTGATTCTTCTGTCTTCAAGGTAAATATGACAAAGTGTGTAAACCAATGCCTCCAAGGTCTGTTCCCGTATTTTCGGTTTCAACTGGCATTCCCAAACCGTAATGCTGTGCCAGCCCATTGATGCGAGTTTCCTCTGTTCTTCCTTATCTCTGAGCCTGTTGCGCTCTATCTTATTCCGCCAAAACTCCACGTTGGTTTTGGGCAGAACATAATACTTGCATCCTTCATGCCCGTGCCAAAAGCAACCGTTCACGAAGATGACCGTCCGATATTTCCGAAGTACAAGATCCGGATGTCCGGGAAGCCTTGAATCATTCAATCTGTATCGGAACCCACGGCTGAACAAGAACTTTCTGACCAGCAATTCAGGCTTCGTATTCCTGCCTTTTATTGCTGACATACAACGGTGCCTCTGTTCTTGCGTGAGCTTGTCCATATCAAAATAGAGAACTATGATTATATTATATGTATCTCGCTTCCCAACTGCATGTAGTCGCGATGGATGATTGCATTGGCTATCGCTTCAGTTACGGCACGTTCGGGATAGTCCGGCAATTCTTCGCGGTGGTCACTTTCTTTCCACCATTTCTTCCTTGAATTATTCCGCACAAAAGACACGGCATCCTGCAATTGTCCGATTACGCATCCTTCCAGCTCAACATCATCTATCGCTTCGCCCAAGCCGCTGGTCATATCCAGTCCGTTCCATCGGGTACAGAATATACGGGATTGTCTTATAGGGGATTCGTCCGCTAACAATGCGCCGGCATTTGTCAGATTACCGTTCTCATCAACGATACCCCATGATACAAACTCGTTGTCCTCAAACGAGCGTTGCAACCTTTTGTAGTGAACAGACCTAAGTTTGGTAAAAGCCATATCTTCGAATCTGTAGTTTGAAGGCAGACTGTCATAAGTTCTGCCGGCATCTTTCAGAACAAGACTTTTCAATTGAATACGATCCGCAACGACAGACTCATTACCTATACGGACAAAAGCAAGACGCTGTTTGTCACCAATATAATAATAAGGAGCTTCTTGCCCTGGATACACATGCAACAACACAAGTTTCTTACCGTCCGCTTCCTTTAGTTCAAGCTTGACTGCCGGAACAGGGTCAAGCTTGCTCTTTATCTCCTCACTTATTTTCTCAGCGTCACCCTCTGCATCAGCAAGACCTAAAATCTGGTCATCATCACTGATGCCGAACACCAGTACGCCGCCTTCGCCATTAGCAAAGGCAAAGACACTCTTAAGCCAGCTTTTTGGTCGTCTGACCTCAAGCATCTGTTTCTTGTCGTAAGTGGTCGCTTCGTCGACCAGCGGTTTAATGTCGAACTCCATAATCATCTGATTAAACACATCCTCAATATCATGTGTAAAGTTAATGATTTATTGCAATTTGTTTTTCCTGCCATATCCTTTACCTGTTATTCCCATGGCAAAGGTATGTGATTCGACAAATGTGTGGCCGACTA
>CALVDR010000049.1 GCA_944326365.1 uncultured Bacteroidales bacterium
AATAATGCTGCGTATCTCCCTGAAAGCCCAATAGTTTACATTATTCTTCCTAAATCCATCCAAAATCGGGCGAGTTTAATTATATTTGTCTGGAATACATGTGAAATGGAAAGCCCATGAGATATCCCATAGGAATACAGGAATTTGAAAAAATCCGTAACGGAGGTTATGTCTATGTGGACAAGACCGCACTGATTTACAGAATGATATCAGAGGGTGAGTATTATTTTCTGAGCCGGCCGCGCCGGTTCGGAAAGAGCCTTCTGGTTTCCACGATGGAAGCATATTTCCAGGGCAGGAAAGAACTGTTTTCAGGCCTGGCGATAGAAAAACTTGCTGAAGACTGGACAGAATCGCCTGTGTTTCGTCTGGATATGAGCGGCAAGACATATCTGACAGTGGATGATCTGAATGATACTCTGGACAAGAATCTGAAAAAGTGGGAAGAGAAGTATGGGGTGGAAAAGGGTTACAGCCAGCCCGATCTGCGGTTCCAGGATATAATAGAAACCGTAGCCGAGAAAACAGGACGGCAAGCCGTAGTCCTGATAGACGAGTATGACAAGCCTATGTTGGATGCTCTGGGGAATCAGGAACTTGGAGAAAGTGTCAGACGTATCCTGCAGGGATTCTACAGCGTAATAAAGAAGGAGGGCCGGTATATCAGGTTCGGTTTCCTGACAGGTGTCACGAAACTGGGCAGGCTGAGTGTGTTCAGCGGGTTGAACAATCTGAATGACATTTCCCTTGACTCTCGTTATGCGGATATCTGCGGTGTTTCGGAAGATGACCTGCATGAGTATTTCGGTGACAGTGTGAAGGAACTGGCGGCAGAGAACGGGCTTTCTGCAGAAGAATGTTATGCCAGGCTTAAGAAGTGGTATGACGGATATCATTTTGCCAGGTCCGGTCCGGGAATTTATAATCCGTTCAGTCTGCTCAATACCTTTCAGAAGAACGAGTTTCATGAATATTGGTTCGAGACAGGGACTCCGACATTTCTGGTCGAAATCATGAAGAGAACGTCATTCGATGTTTCGACACTGGAACACCAGGATGTGGATTCCACTCTGATGAGTACTGTCGATGCCATATATGAGAATCCTGTCCCGCTTCTGTTCCAGACCGGATATCTGACCATTTCCGGCTACAATGCCGATTACTTCATCTATCATCTGACATTTCCTAATCTGGAGGTCAAACGTGGCTTCCTGAACTATCTGCTGAAGTATTATACGACATTGAACGATGTATCGGGCAGTAATGTAGTGTTTAGCCTTTCATCGGCACTGCAGCAAGGAAGACCGGAAGATTTCATGTCTGTCCTGTCATCGCTTTTCGCCGGGACCCCATATCAGATTCAAGGAAATGCCGAGAAGGACTTCCAGTATGCGATCTATATCATTATGGAGCTTCTCGGCATATACATCGATGCCGAGCGGCAGACCAGCAACGGCCGTATCGACCTGCTGATCCGGACCGACAGGTTCATTTATGTCATCGAACTGAAAGTGGATTCATCAGCAGAAGAAGCTCTGCGCCAGATCGGGGAAAAAGGTTATGTCAAACCGTTTGCATCAGACAGCCGCCGCCTCTACAGGATCGGAGTGAACTTCTCCACCTCCACCCGCCTCATAGAAGGTTGCTGCTGCCGAAAAAGTAGACACGGGAAGGTAGAAAAAGATTGAAAGTTGTAACTTTGGTGCAGAATGGAAGTCGCCTCCGGAGAGAGGGGCGAAGCCCCGAACGACGGGGGCGACTTCCGGCGGCCCGAAGCCAGCGCCAATCGCATCTACCGGAAAGGAGAAACTTTTATGGCACACTTGAATCCTCTTGAAAAAGAGTTCCTGATTCGCCAGTTCAAGTTGAACGGACGGATCAAGTTGAGTGACTTCTGCACTCTTAACAACGTATCGGATGCGGCATTCCGCAAATGGCTCAGACAGTATGAAGAAGGCGGTCTGGAAGGGCTGGCGCGGGCAGATTCCGAAATCAGGGAAGTATTGCCGGAAGGCATAGACCGCACGGAGGAAGCCTACAAGCGGGAAATCCTCAGGCTTCGCATAGAGAACGAACGGCTAAAAAAAAGTTATGCCGTTCAGATGAACGAAGCTGGGGAACGGGAGTATGTTCGTTTAAGGGAGAAGAGTTCGAAATAGTGGACCTGCTGTCCCGGGACTATGCCATCCGGGATATATGCAGCATTATGGGAGTAAGCCGTGCCGGGTATTACAAGTGGAAAAAACGACCTCCGTCCAAGCGCGACATCAACCGTGAAAAGATGATAGAGCTGGTAAGGACAATCCATGAAAAACACCGCACGCATGGCTACAGATGGACGGCTGCATATATCAGAATCAACGAGCATATAGACATAAGCGAGAACTATGCCTACAAATGCTTCAGATTCCTCGGCATCAAGTCAGAGACCAGGCATCAGATACACTGTAAGCCGCGCAAGGTCAGGGACCGGTATCCCAATCTGATATACTCGACATGGGAGACAGTCGACCGTCCCCGTCAGGTGATCGTGTCGGACATGACGGCATTCAAGATCTGCTACATGTATATAGAGGTGACCTTTTACTTCGATGTCTTCACAAAGGAGATACTGACATATAAGGTAGCGGAAAGGCGTGGTGCCAGAGAGCAATATACAGATGGTCTGAATGACATCGTATGCCTGTTGAAGGGGACATCGGCACCGGTCATATTGCATACGGATCAGGGAACCGTATATGCCTCCATGGCGTATAATGAACTGATTCGGGATACGAACATAGTCCGTTCAATGTCAAGGGCTGGAAAGCCCACAGACAACCCCGTGAATGAGGCTCTGAACGGCTGGATAAAGGAAGAATTGACAGTGGACTTCGGAATAGAAGGATGCAGGGAGAAGCGTGACTTCCGGGAAGTGATGGAAAGGTATGTCCGGTTCTACAATGAACAGCGACCTTGCTTTGCCATCGGATACGACACCCCTGAGAACTACAGGAAACGATATAACAAAGGAGAAATAAAATGCAAGGGAACGTTCGAAAAAAGAGAATTGACGACTGAACCTAAATTCGTCCGGAAAAGGCGTGCCACCGTGCTGTCTGAAAGCGATTTAGGGAATGTGTAAACTTTTGAAAACGAAAATGACGTAAATCTGCTGAGAATGTCTACTTTTGTAAAATCAAAACGGACAAAAATATCGCGATTGTCTACTTTGGAAAAAATGTTTAACTGAAAAATTTTTTCCGTGCCTACTTTTTCAAGCTGGTACAAGTAAGGGCTGAATTTATAGGAAAACGCACCTTTTTTGAGGTTAAATTTATAGGAAAACGCACCTTTTTTGAGGTTAAATTTATAGGAAAACGCACCTTTTTGTAAAGAAAGTACTATCTTTGTCTCTGAAAAACAGTCAGATATGTTGTATAGGAAAATCAGTGAGAGACTCAAGGAATATTTTTCATCCGATTCTGATCGTCTTCTTGTGATCGACGGGGCCAGGCAGACAGGAAAATCCTACATAATCAGGGAAATCGGCTCTGCCATGTTTCCGAATTATATCGAATTGAATATGGAGGAAGACAAAGTGGGACAGCGTATCTTTGCCGATGCCAGAACATTGGATGATTTCTATCTTGCACTCGGAGTTGTGGCCGGAGACAAGATGAAGGACAGGAAATCCACGCTTGTATTCATAGATGAAATCCAGGCTTATGACCACCTCCTTACTCTTGTGAAATTCCTCATGAAAGACGGCAGGTTTACATATATTGCCAGTGGTTCCCAACTCGGCATATCGTTGAGAAACACAAGCTCTGTGCCTGCAGGCAGCCTTGATATTGAACACCTGTACCCTATGGACTTCGAGGAATTTCTGTATGCCAACGGTGTCGGCGAACTTGTCGTAAAGTCCATGAGGGACTGTTTCCTTGAAAGAAAGCCCCTGTCGGAGGCGTTGCATGGAAAAATGCTTGATTTTTTCAAGAAATATCTGCTGGTAGGCGGCCTGCCACAGGCTGTAGATGCATATGTCAGGACCAAGAATATCGCCGAGTTCAGGCGGATACAGGGAGAAGTTCATGCGATGTATGGTATAGATGCATCGAAATATGAGGTAGAGCATGGTAAAAGGTTGAAGATACGTAGGATATTCGATATGATTCCGTCATCTTTGGAAAACAAGAAGAAAAGGGTGGTGATAAGGGATATTGAAGGGAAAAAATGGAAGCGTTCGGACGATTATGTCGATGAATTCGAATATCTTATCTCATCTGGAATAGCCCTTGACGTGAAGGCCATAAGCAAACCGTCTTATCCGTTGATAGAAAACAGCGGGAAAAATTTAATGAAACTCTACCTTAATGATGTCGGCATACTTTCAGGGATATACTACCGCAATAACGTCAGTGCCGTGATGTCGGATGTGAAAAGCATCAATCTCGGTTCGGTGTATGAGACAGTTGTAGCCCAGGAATTGCGGGCTCACGGATATGAACTTTATTATTATGACAATAAAAAGAACGGCGAAGTCGATTATCTGATAGATGATTCCGACCATCTGTCAAATATCCCGCTTGAGGTGAAGTCAGGCAAAGACTACGCGGTCCATAGTGCATTGGATAAATTCATGTCCATAGAGGAATACAATATCCGCGACGCCTATGTACTTTCCAATGAACGTGAGGTGACCGTGAGAAACGGCATTACATATATCCCTATATATTACGTGATGTTCTTCGAAAACGCATCTTCGGGGGAGGAACTGCTGGTGTAGCGTTTCCTTCCGGACCAGGGGTGCATGACATTTTATTTGGATGGTTGAAAACAGTTTTTTATATTTGTGTTCGTACACAGTCTCCGCATGCAGTGCTGCCCGGCCTGATTTTGTGCGAAGCTGCATTTTTAACGTGGTTCGATGAAATGAATATAAAATAACGTGAGTTCGATGAAAAGAACGCAGTGAATTTCAGAGAACTACCTCTTTTAGAGGATTCGTGGAACGAATC
>CALVDR010000050.1 GCA_944326365.1 uncultured Bacteroidales bacterium
CGGATTCGTTTTACGAATCCTCTAAAAGAGGTAGTTCTCTGAAATTCACTACGTTCTTTTCATCGAACTCACGTTATATTAACATCAGTTCGACGAAATATTCCACTCAGTACCATGGACTTCGTCGGACTCACGTTATATTACGACTGGAAGAAAGCCTGAAGAAATAAAAATCATCCATATCCGCAAAGCTACCCATGCGTGTCATGCCGGGTGTAGCCGAGACATCTGCAAATTGTGGAATTTACAGGTCGTAACCTGCAGCGCGGATACGGTCCATGTCGGTGTCGATGTCGGCGCCGGCCGTCGTTAGCATGTCTCCCATGATGGATGCATTGATGCCGATACGGTAGGCTTCCAGTGTCGTCTCTGCGGACAGACGCGCCCTGCCGCCGGCAAAGCGCAGGGCGGCATCCGGAAGGATGAAACGGAATAACGCTATTGTCCGGAGGACATCCTCTTCCGGAATGAGGTGCCGGTTTTCGAGCGGGGTACCGGGTATCGGCGACAGTATGTTTATCGGGACAGACTTCACACCGAGTTCCCTGAGGGTGAAAGCCAGTTCGATACGCTGCTCCATGGTCTCCCCCATTCCGATGATGCCGCCGGAACAGATTTCAAGACCGGCTTTTACGGCGGCTTTCAGGGTCGATATCTTTTCCTCCTGAGTGTGCATGGTGCAGAGCCGTCCGAAAAAAGACGGGGAGGATTCGAGGTTGCAGTGATATCGGGAGATCCCGGCTTCCCGGAAAATCCGCAGGTCCTCTTCGGAAAGCAGGCCGGCTGAAAGACAAAGCCTTATATCCGTTTTTGCTGCAAGTTCGCGGACGGAAGAGCAGAGCTGCTCCACCTCGTCAGGTTTCAGGCGTTTCCCGCTGGTGACTATCGAAAAGCGTCCTATGCCTTTGCTACGGCTGAATTCCGCGGCTTCCTCCAGTTTTTCTGCAGAAACAAGAGGATATTCATGAATATGTGCATGATAATGAGCAGACTGCGCACACCACTTGCAGTCCTCAGGGCATTTCCCCGATTTACCGTTGATGATGGAACAGGTATCGAATCTGCGTGAAGCGCAGGCCTTGGTGATACGTTCGGCTGCATCTTTCAGAGCATCAAGCGATGCTGCGGTCAGGCTTACGGCTTCCGCTGCCGACACGCCTTCTCCCGTAGCTATGACCTTGTCTGCCAGTGCCATGACTTCAGTCCCGGAAACAGGATTTGCAGCCAGTCCTGCCGGAGACTGGCCGTGGTTCAGTATCTTATTCATCCGCAGGTGCAATCAGTAAAATTTCACAACGTCCTCCGGATTCTTCCTGTGAGGCTTTTCAGGAGTTTCCGCCCTCTCGCCGAGAGCTATGACAGAAAGAATCACTTCGTTTTCAGGTATTTCCAGCAGTTCCCTTATGGCCGAGGCATCCCTGATTCCCATGACGAGGGTATCTATACCGGCTTCCGCTGCCTTCAGAAGGAAAACGGAGTTCTGGAGTCCTGCATCATAGATACCCCACCCGTTTTCAAGTTCGTTGTCCGGGGTACCGTCTTTCCGATAGCCTGAAATGTTTTTCACGAATGTGGACACCACAAGAGCCTGTACGTTTTCAGTACACTGAAAGTTCCACGCTCCGAAGGCTTTTTCACGCAGAGCCTGTATCTTTTCCGGAGACAACACTGCATGATACCTGGCAGTCTCGGTATTTTTCCAGGACGGGGCCACCAGCGCGGCTGACACGAATTTTTTCACCAGTTCCGGTGACACTTTGCCACCTTTCGCATATTTTCTTATGCTTCTTCTTTTTTCCAGAACCTGATCCAATTCCATAAAAACCTCCTTATTTTTTATCGGTTGGGGCAGTATTTTTCGGGACTGTTTTTTCTGTCCCGTCATTTTTGCTGTATAGTCAATAGTCCGATGACTTATTATTTATTGGGGTAGTATTATTTTCGGGACTGTTTTTTCTGTCCCGAAAAAATACTACCCCAATAATTAACTATGGCCGAAGCGCGTAGAGTAGGTCAGATGCAAGGCGCCGAAGGTGAGGCCGACAGAAGTTTACTGACGTAAATGACTGAGACCGAATCCCGAAGGCAACACAGCAGATGACCCGCTATACCGTTTCGGATTAGAGGGCCTTTCCGTCAGAACCCAATACGTTGATGATCTTATGCTCGTAAAGCTTCTTCATCTCGTCACGTGCAGGACCGAGGTATTTACGAGGGTCGAACTCTGCAGGTTTCTCTGCGAAAACTTTGCGGATAGCTGCAGTCATGGCCAGACGTGAGTCAGAGTCGATGTTGATCTTGCAGACAGCGGACTTGGCAGCCTTGCGGAGCTCTTCCTCAGGAATACCGATGGCAGCCTCGAGGTTTCCGCCATATTTGTTGATCATGTCCACATACTCCTGCGGAACTGATGAAGAACCGTGAAGAACGATAGGGAATCCTGGAAGCTCCTTCATCACACCGTCGAGAACGTCGAATGCGAGTGGCGGCGGAACGAGACGTCCTGTCTTAGGATCGAGGGTGCACTGCTCCGGTTTGAACTTGTATGCACCGTGAGATGTTCCGATGGAGATGGCGAGAGAGTCGCAGCCTGTCTTTGAAGTGAAATCAACCACTTCCTCAGGTCTTGTGTAAGTGTGATGTTCAGCCTGAACCTCATCCTCTACACCTGCGAGAACACCGAGCTCGCCTTCTACAGTCACATCATACTGATGAGCGTACTCTACGACTTTCTTTGTCAGAGCAACATTCTCATCATATGGAAGATGTGAACCGTCGATCATCACTGAAGAAAATCCCATGTCCACGCAGCTCTTGCAGAGCTCGAAAGAATCGCCATGGTCGAGATGGAGGACGATCTGAGGATTTTCCCAGCCGAGTTCCTTTGCATATTCTACTGCACCCTCAGCCATGTAGCGGAGAAGTGTCTGGTTTGCATAATTGCGGGCTCCCTTGGAAACCTGGAGAATCACAGGTGACTTGGTAGCCGCGGCAGCCTGGATGATGGCCTGAAGCTGCTCCATGTTGTTGAAATTGAATGCAGGGATAGCATAACCCCCGTTGATGGCTTTCGCGAACATCTCTTTTGTGTTCACCAGGCCGAGTGATTTGTAAGATACCATAACCTTAATATATTAAATGTATTGTTTCGTCTCTGTCAGGAATCCAGGGTACGTCTCCGGCGCAATGGGAGGGCGTTTTCGAATCACCCCAAAGCGTCTTTATCCGAATGGCCGCACCTGGACCCGAATCCTTGCAAAAATAACTATTTTTACGGAATAATGAAAACAATTGTTGTACCTTTGCACAGGAAACAAGCAAGAGGCTATGCAGAACAAGGTAATAATATTTTCCGCCCCGTCAGGATCAGGGAAAAGCACGATAGTAAACCACATTCTCAAACTTTACCCGGAACTGGAGTTTTCCATTTCAGCGACTTCACGGGCCCCGAGAGGTGAGGAACAGAACGGCAGGGAGTACTATTTCTTCACGGCAGACGAATTCAGGAAGATGATTTCCGAAGACAAGTTCGTGGAACATGAGGAAGTCTATCCCGGTTCTTTCTACGGGACTCTGAAATCGGAACTGGACCGTATATGGGGCAAGGGACACGTAATAATATTCGATGTGGATGTAAAAGGAGGGGTGAATCTGAAAAAGTATTTCGGGGATATGGCTCTTTCTATTTTCATCCAGGCCCCGTCAGTGGAATGTCTGAGGGACCGTCTTCTGAGCCGCGGCACTGACACCATGGAAGCCATAGAAAAAAGAGTGTCGAAAGCGGCGGCGGAAACGGAATTTGCCAGAGGGAAATTCGACTATACTTTGGTAAACGATGATCTGGAAACAGCATTGGCGGAAGCTGACAAGGTGATAGGAGACTTCGTGCGCAGAGGCATAAGGCCGACTGCCGGATAATGGATCTTCGGGCAATGAAGATAGCTGTATATACCGGGACGTTCAATCCCCTGCACATCGGACATCTGGCCATCATGGAATATCTCACGCAGGATCGGGACTTCGGAATGGTCTATCTGGTCGTATCGCCGCAAAGTCCGTTCAAGGAGTTCATGAAAGTGGAGACGGGAGTGGAGAGATACCGGAACGCAGTGGAAGCTGTGGAACGGCATCCGGGACTCAAGGTCAGGGTGGATGACATAGAGCTGGGCATGCCTGCACCGCAATATACTGTCAGGACACTTGATGCACTGAAAGCCAGGGAGCCGGAGAATGAATTCACTCTGATCATGGGAGCGGACAATCTGGCTGATATCCGGAAATGGAAAGACTACCGGAGGATTCTATGCCGCTACGGAGTGGCGGTCTATCCGCGGAAAGGGTATGACATGGTGTCAGCACGCGAAGGGCTGATGAAGGAATGTGAGAGGGACACCGCAGCACAAGAAGGGACCGGAGGCAAGCCGTACAGGATATTGCTGATGGAGGATGCGCCGACGGTGGACATTTCCTCGACAGAGATACGCGAGGGCATCGCTGCCGGTCGCGACATGTCATCCTATATGATGTGACCGCAGGCAAGCAATAAAAAAAATCCGTTGTCGTTAGGTTAACGTGGGTTCGATGAAAAGAACGTAGTGAATTTCAGAGGACTACCTCTTTTAGAGGATTCGTAAAACGAATCCGTGGGTAAGT
>CALVDR010000051.1 GCA_944326365.1 uncultured Bacteroidales bacterium
AATAATTTTTTACGGCGGGACTGACTGCGACAATCATCGAAAACGCAGTTAGTCCCGCATGTTTTTTTGAGGGGCAGGGAAGGAAAGAAAAATATCGCGACAGCAGTCCGGTTTATTTCACGGATTCAAGCCGCGGCCGTGAATCGGCATTGGCACGGTAGTGCGGAGCATAAAGGCACACGACATCGGCCACCGGACTTGAAAACACTCCTGCCTGAGTCACTGTCAGCATCTCCGTCAGCACTGACTTCTCTTCCGGAAGCACCTCCACGAACCAGCGGCTGCACCCGGCCTTCACTTCCCTGTAAGCGAACGGGAACGCCGGCCATGATACCGAAGCACCGCCACGCGGACGCACCGGAACTGGGTACATTCCCGACAGCTGGTTTTCCGGCCTCAACGAAGACGGCCTCGGAGCTGTCAGACGCACATAACTCCTGTTCTCCGCACTCCAGACTTCATACACTGCCAGGACTCTGTCTCCGACCCTGAGCACTTCACCTTCGGCAATATCCCTGTAGCCTGGATATTCCACGTCAGAAGAAATGCTGTCACCATCCGTATCGGCCTGCCTGTCTTCCACCAGATAGCGGCATCTGAGCGAAACATCATTACCTGCCGCCCTGATTCCGGCAAACGGCTTCCTGTACTTCTGTGTCAGGACGAGAACCTTGGTGCCGAGAAGTTCAGGAGAAGCACCCATGACGGCATCCAGAGCCAGCAGACAGGCAGGATCACTATCCCATGCCTGGGTCTCTTTCTGCACCATTATCCACAGACGGACTCCATCGGCAATATCGGCAGCCTCCGCGTCACCGGCATACCCGGCATAATCCGACATCAGTCTTGCCAGAACCGAATGTGCATAGAGTTCGCTTTCCAGAAGGCCTCTGAACGGCATCACGGCATTCGGGAAGTACTTGCCACCAGACCTGTGCGCCACAGCATATTCCTTCAGGGATGACATATACCGGTCCAGGCCCGAAATGTATTTGCGGACGGATTTCACTTTGACGGAATTGAGGAATGCACCGGCGTTATTGCCCGTGAGATTCCGGGCACCGGCGTCCCCGATGAAATTCAGCAAAGTCATTGCCCGACGGGCCTTGTAATGTATATATCCCTGAGCGTCAGCCTCATGTCCGAGAAGGTATTTCCTGACAGTTTTCGCGAAGGTTTTCAGAGTCTTGCGGTCAGGATCCGATGCCAGCGGCAGGTCAGGGTAGAGAGAACGGACGAACAGGTATTGCGGAAGCGAAAGTCCGCTCCATGATTTCTCCGTGCTGAAATATACGCGGTCAAGATAGGCTACAGCACGCTCCGATGCGGCGGCCAACGGTGATTCAGACACCGGAAAGCCATGATCCCTCAACACAGATATGTATTCCAGCACCACGGCAGTGACTACAGGGGATGATTCCCCTCCTTTCAGCCATGAGAAACCGCCTCCGGCATTCTGATAGGAAATGACTTGTCCGACAAGTTTCTCCGCTTCCGATGATATAGCAGCCGCTGAGGAGGAATCACGTCCGCATCCATACCTGTCTTCAAGTGCGGATGCCAGATGCAAGGCCAGGCAGGCACCCGTGACCGATATGACATCCGGAGACTCAGGCGTGACATGTCCCGGGATGGATTCACTGAGCATGTCCGCTATGGAAATCTCCTCGGATACAGCACCGTAACCTGAAACATTCACGAACCCGGAAAGCAGTTCCCTGTACAGGGAATCACGAGACATGCCGGGCAGCAGAAGAGCGGAATGGGACTCGTAAAGAGTCTGTTCCGGTGCAGAAACAGGGACCGTGACGAAAATCGCGTCCGAAAAAGCCGTCACAGAGCTGCCGGACTGATCTTCCGGCAGTCCGGATGCATCGGCAGAGGCCTGATATACGACCTTGATCCCGAGAGTATCGATACCGGACGGGATATCCAGCGGAAACCCGGCGGAAGCCGCAGAACCGGCACATATCCGTGCAGGGCAGCTTTTCACAAGCATCGGCTGGGTATCCTTATAGTCAGGGCCGTCATACAGATAGAGAGTAAGAGTCCCTTCCGAGTCCGTATCGGAAACATTGGAAAGAGCCACCTGCATGTCATACCTGTCACCGGAAAACAGATAGGCCGGCCTGGCCACGGACACCGTCACCGGGAGCGAAACCAGAAGTTCGCGGCGGAGTACGTTGTTGTTCATGGACTTGTCATGAGCGAACAGAGACACGTGATATGTCGAAAGTTTGTCCCCTGCCGTAAACTCGAATGAAATCTTCCCGTTCCCGTCGGAATACAGGAAAGGATAGAATGCAAGAGCCTCGGCAAAATCATCGCGGACATCCACTGCCGGCATTCCCGCCACTACTCCGTCCAATGCCGATTTGGCCATGAGCGAATTTTCCGCCGATACAGCATCTTCAGCTACTGACGCAGATGCCGTTCTGGACAAGACAGGACTTGCAGTGCCATATCCGATCGTCACGTCCCTGTCACCGCCGCGAATCCACACGGGCCCCCGGGAACTCCCGCTTGCCGCAGCTTTTCCCGCGCTGTATCCGGAAGCGGTCCATGTCGTACCGAAACGTGCATTGACCCGGCTCCACAGATTCCGCATGACAGATTCGGCAGTCATGTCAGACACAGAGACTGCGCATTCGACACCGGGGACAGTAGTGATTTCATAAATGCACTTCTCACCCGGATATGCCTTGTCGGTAAACCGCGAGAACGACACCGGGATGATATTGTCCGAATGAGGACGCTTGTATTCATGGCTGAACTCATAAGCCCGGCCGTTCCTGAAATAAAAGACCTGCAGCCTGACGGCATCAGGATATTCCGGCTTATAGTCGAAAGACAATGTCCGGAGAGAACAGTCTTCTCCGCATCTGCCGTACAGATGGACTATCGTCGAAGCGAGACATTCGGCATCGTCTCCGAAAAGCTGCACCACCGCCCAGACAGGACCGGCAGAAGCCCCTATCTGGAACCTGATTCCGTCAGAAGGCAGTACCTTGAAGAAATTCTCGACCGGGATATCCAGTACACTGTCTTTTTCCGTGACCTTTACAAGATCATATACACACTCCTTTGTCCTGCCTCCGACAGTAGCCGAAGCCTTGAGCCGGAAAACTCCTGACGGCCACGATGACAGGTCAAGCCATGTCGCGGCTCCTGACAAAGCCTCGCCGGAAAGCACCTTCCGTCCTTCATGGACGACTTCATATGAGACATTCATGCCATGCACGGAATCACCGGAAGCATTGCTCAGGCAGAAAGTGGCCACGGCGAAATCGCCGGATACAGCCAGGATATCATAGACATCGGCCCCGGAAGCCTCCCTGTCCCATGGCCATCCGTCCGCCATCCTGACAGAGGCCCCGGCATCGTTTTCCAGCTCCACTCCGAAAAAGAAATCATTCACGGCCACACTTTTCCGGAATTCATGAGTCTCCCCTGTCGCATCCGTCACCCTGATTGTGACAGAATAATACTTCCTCCCGCTTTCCTGTCCGCCGCCGGTCGCGAAAGAGAGTGAAAAACTGCCGTCGGGAGCGATATCCAAGGTTCCGTCCTGTACGACTTCATTCCACAATGCCACACTGTATGAAACTCCGGCCGATGCGAGAGACTGTCCTGCATAGCTCTCAAGCCGGCCTGACACAGTCACCGTATCACCCTGGAAATATATCCTGTCCACCGGGTCGAACTCTACGGTGAACGTCGGAAGGACGAACTCATCCACGGTCAGGATATCGCTCGCCAGCACCCTGTCATCAAGTCTGATTTTCAGTGAATAACGCCCGTTCAACCTGTCTTCCGGAAGCCTGAAAAAGCCTGCCGCAGAGCCGAATTCGCTGACCGCAAGCACATCTTCCGCCACTTTGTTCCCCGAAGGGTCCACAAGTTCCACGATTACAGGCTCCTTCCCCGTCCAGACCCTGTAGCCGGAATGTACTGCATCCTCCGAAGCTGATCCGGCATGCATGTCCGCCGCCTCGTAGAGCACGACCTTGTATCTCAAGGTGTCTCCCGGATGGAAAGCGGCCATGTTCTTGTACACCGCGGCCTCCGGATATTCCCGCCGGCTGTCCGAAATATCCTTTCCCGCCCTGGCAATAAACCGGAGCCCTCTCGACTGCCTGAAAATGCCATTTTCGTCAGTATAGAAACATATGATGCCGTACCTGGTATTTTCCTGCAGCCTGATGCCGTCAAGCTCAGTGAATCCGTTGAACGGCATACGTCTGATCCTGCCCACAAGGCTGTCATTCTGATATACACTCACGGAAGCGGAACCGACAGGCCTGCCGCTCATATAATCGGCAGGATAGAAGGCCACTCCGCCGTCCTGGTACCTGTATGCAATGGAAACGGTCCTGCGGTAATACGGGATTCCGGCAGTCACATCACCGTTCCTGCAGACGATATAGTAATTCCTGTCATCCATTTCAGGCAAAGCCACCGAAAGCGTGTCGGGGACATAATATCTGTCCGGCTCTCCAGACAGATGCATTTCCAGCACGACAGTACTGTCAGCCCACGAATCCGGAGACTTCTTCACCCTGACACCGGGAATGTCCGAATCCATATACTCCGGAGACGAGCCGCGGAATCTGTACACGGTCACATCCGCTCCGTCCAGATTCGTCAGGGCCACATGGAGAGTATCCGTCCCATTTTCAATCCATGCACTGATGCGCCTGGCATCCATCTTCTTAATCAGATCAGCCGGGAAAGTGCAGGACTTCACCAGCCCGGCTTCACTGCCCTTGAGAGACTTCATGTCTTTCACGAAAGCCTCACACTCATCCCTGAGCGCCTTGAAATCAGACGACGCGGCATCATCGGCAGCATCCAGTCTGCTGAATTTCATGGAAATAAGCTCCTCCCTCGCGAAAAGACCGATACCCCTGCCCTGATATTTCTCCGCAAAAGCCTCCAACGCGGACCTTCTGCGGCCTGAACTGTCTTCAGGAATGCGCATCAGCCTGACGAACTCCACATATGCCGACTCGGGATACCTGTCTCCCAGATACTTTTCCAGAATGCCGGCAGCCGCGTCAAACGTTCCCGAAGAATCACTTTCCGCAAGCACGGGCACGGAATAATATCCATACATGAATGCCGACCACAGAAGATACTCATAGTCGTTTCCGATATTTCCGACGATGACATCAGGAATTCTCCCGTTCCCTATATACCTGTCCTGCCCGTAAAACCGCGGATTCCTTTCTTTCCGCAGCTCTTTCATCGCTGCAATGTCCCTGACGTCCGCCCTGTCCGTATACAACGGCCATACATCGGCGAAATTCCACGTCACCACGGCACTTCCGTAGTCCTCCACCCTCTCTTTAAGGACTTCGTCCAATGTCCGTGCCCGCTTCCAGTCAAAGGCACTGACCGTTCCGTAATATTTCCTGACAGCATTGTAAAAATCCCATGCCAGCCGGCGGGACTCTGCCTTGTTCATGATATCTTCGAGCAATTCCGCACCTGTCTGAGGCAGATCTTTCTCCACTGTCTCCTCATATTTTTTCCATTCCTTTTCCAATGTACGGTCCCTGCCACTACTGCCATCAGTTCCGGCAGACGCACCTGCACATATCGGGGAAAAAGACAACAGCACCGCAAGAAACGCGGCGGAAGCCGAAAAACGACTGTTTTCTGATGTTTTCATCGCAAAA
>CALVDR010000052.1 GCA_944326365.1 uncultured Bacteroidales bacterium
TTCATTGTCCATATCAACACCTCACGTATATTGTAGGGTTGACGTATAGACTTAATACGATGACAATTATGCGAATATGTGGATGTAATACGTTGACATTTGGCGACTCTTTGTGTTAGGATTCCATATAGAGAAAGTGCCCGAAACTACGGGCACTTCACTTCCGCTTATCATTGAGCCGCTCGATCATCATCAGGATGCTTTCCAAATCCTTGCTGTCCATATCATGGATGCCCTCGATAATTGCGTGGGCAAGCTGAGGTTCCCGAAATTCGGTCCCTTCATCAAAAAAATATTTCGGCTTGACGCCCAATTCTTCTATCAAGGCAAGGAGTTCCTTTACGGACGGCTGCGAATAGCCAGTGACGATATTATGGATATAGTTCTTGCTGTGTCCAAGGTCGTAGCTTAATTGATATTCAGAAATGCCCCGTTTCAGCCTGAGTTCTGTGATCCGGCGTCTGATAAATTCCATATCCATATATGCTTCCTCCACCAGCCGTTTTATCAATCGTACACTTTTATAGTGTGACAATGGGTCGTTGCTGGTGGGTATATTTTATGGATTATCACACTAATAAAGTCAAACGAGATAGAAAAGAGAGAAACTGGATATGCAGCATGAGACGGAACTGGATCCAATGGATCTGCCCTTCGACCTGGAGGCCGACATCGGAATCATCAAAGAAGCATCCCTGGAATGCCCGGGGGTTTACTATATTGCGGCGTCCCGTGGGCCGTTCCGAGTCGCTGATGAATATTACGTTGTGGATGATGACACGAGCATCATATCCCAAACTGCCAAGAGATATGGGCGCAGATTGCAGGAGTCTCCGCGGTTCCTGCTCTATGACCGGAATGATAAATCGGGCGGATGCGGCATTATTGAATATGAGATTGCAAAATACCGATACCGGCATCATATTTCTGACCCGTCTGGCTCCACTTTGCATGACATTGCGATATATAACATGGAGCACAATCCGGAGTACTTTGGAACATATCCGGCACCGGCGTGCACCCCTTATGGATATACGACGCGCTATCAGGCGCTGATGAATGGGGTCTTTTGGATCGAAACAGATCAGTGCAAAGAGGTCCTTGCAGTTTGCTACCCGATGTGGAATGGGGACTTTTCCGAAGGCGTCATGGAACTTGGCATCACTGTCGAGACAGACGAACAGGCCGGGATGGATACATCTCTGGGATATTTGTTTTTTGATAAGACTGCCGGGAGCCTGGCGCTCTTTGAACTGTGGCAGCTCTATGACTCGCTTCGCAATTCTGAGTATATCGATTATCCGGCTTTGATGAATTATATCTGGAAGTACGCGCCGGAATATGCCGCTGCCCATAACCTGAGTAATCAGTTTGGCTTGAACGACACTCTTGGATTGCTGCTGAATGCGCTGGGAGAAGAACGGGAACTCCAGAGTTTTCCAGAAAACAACATTTCGATTTCTGAGGGAGCAGGGCTGCGATTTCTGAAAATATGGGAATAGCGCTTGTTGAACCAACTGGTGATTTTATCGGTGTTATGGGTGGAGGCAGAGTCCATGTGCTATACATTCAACGAAGAAAGCGATAAGGCGAGTGAAGGGCTTTTGCGCAGCGGGCTGTATGTCAACCTGCAAAGCGATGAAGCCATAGAAATGGATCTGGTATATTTGACATACCGAGCCGAGCGGGATCTATATGACTGGCGGCAAGCAGCGGATCCCAACAGCTTTTGGGGTGACCTGAATTGGCGGGATTACATATCCTTTCTGAGACACACGCCGATCCTTCTTGCGACTGCGCGCCAGGTCATGAAAGCGGCTCTTCTGACTGTGCAGCCGGAGCAGTTTGATTTCTCTCCGCATGAGGACGAGACCCTTTACAAAATTCCGGATTTAGCCGATGATGAGACGATAACCCTTGCACAGCTTTTCCCCGGTGCGGAGTCCTTTCCCGCGGTGCAGTTTCTGATGCTGCAGGCCCAGAGGGGCTATTATCCGCAGCTGAAGAAAATACGCGGCCCGCTTTATGCCTGGGAGACCTATATCACGGAACTTCTCATGGGGAAGGACGAGATCAACGATCCGCTGATTCGAGGGTTCCGCCATACGCTTATGAAGATCGATTTTAGATCCCAGTGGGAATACTGGTATCCGATCATCCAGAATGTAGTGGAAGGGGAAATCCAGTAAGCGGTTATGGGTTCTTATTTGGATGTGTATTGGGATGATTGGCCCCATACACATCATTTATTATGGTGCGGCGCCCTATTCTTCCAACGGCAATAGTGGATGCCTGCCCCCCTCGACAGGTACGCTCGGTTATGATATACTCAGACAAAGTCGGCAATTCCAGCCGGCAATCTTCGTTGCTGCACAGCAGGAAAGGATGGTTTCTATGTATCAGATCAGCAACTTCATGGACAACGACGACGTCAAGACAATCGACTCTCTGGGGCCGTTTACCGTTGTGGAGTATCAGCGAGACCTGAGCGTCACCCCCGACAATGCAGCCATGGCCTATTACAGCAACGCGATGAATGTCCGGAAGCGCCAAGTGCTCTGCGATCTGAGCAAGGCACAGATCACTCTGCAGGCCGGCGCCATGCAGTGGACTGTGGGCAACGTGAATGCCACCACCGGCATCAAGGGTGTCGGCGACCTGTTTGGGAAAGCGCTGCGTGGCGGCGTCACTGGCGAGTCTGCCATCAAGCCGGAGTACACTGGCAACGGGTTGTTAGTGCTGGAGCCTACATACAAGCATATTCTGCTCGTAGACCTGGCGGATTGGAACGGCAGTATTGTCCTGGATGACGGCCTGTTCTTGGCCTGCGACTCCAGACTGAAGCACAAGGCCGTCATGCGCTCCAATGTCTCTTCCGCTGTTGCGGGCAACGAGGGCCTGTTCAACCTTGGCATCCAGGGTAACGGCGTAGTCTGCCTGGAGTCCGCCTGCCCCAAGGAGGAACTGGTGACCATCTCTCTGCAGGACGATGTTTTGAAGATCGACGGCAATATGGCCATTGCCTGGAGCGGAAGCCTGGACTTCACCGTGGAGCGCTCCGGCAAATCCCTGATCGGATCCGCCGCCTCCGGCGAGGGACTAGTCAATGTATACCGTGGAACCGGAAAGGTCCTCATGGCGCCGGTCCGGAGCGGAACCGTTTAACTGAATATGCAAAACCATGCGATCCTCCCATAGCAGAGGATCGCACGGCTTTTTTATTCCCTGATCAAGCCCTGATTTTGATAAGAGGCTGCTTTTACGTGCACCGCAATAGGCGCGCCATTTGCGATCAACATGGCCTCTGTTTTAACAGGTAGCCATAAGGTACGATTGACTTCTGATTTGAATTCAGATACTATGGAAATAGAAAACTTGAATGTTTTTAGGGGGGATCAAATGTTATACAATTCCCAATACCGGCTTACCCCCCAGAATGACGAAATCTACTGCAAACGCTTTAAAGTGAGCGGGCCAGATGTCAAAGGGCATCATGTCTATGTGTACGCTGAATGTTCTAAAAATCCGAATCGTCATGCTGATTGCGGCTATTACTATTTAGAGATATTTTTCAGTGCAGATCATTACCCAGACAGGGAATTTGTATGCGGGATGCTTTTTGGGCACGCTGATATGTCGAAAGAGGAGATCGAGCATGAAATCTCTGCGCATGTGCGGAGGCAACTTGATGGAACTTTTCTAAGCCTCGTACAGAATTATCTGAAGAAGGAACATCTAATGGAAGAATGGCTTGCGGGCCAATACACGCACGAACCATGAACACATGGCGACAGGTGGGAGGCATCACCGGCGAGTCCGCAATCAAGTCATAGAAAAGGCGCAGATAATCAACTGGTTGTCTGCGCCTCATTTTTTCCGGCAAGTTATCCGAGCATATAGCAGGCCCAGAACGTTTTTTGTGGGCTGGCAACTGCTTTTTTCCCAATGTCATTCCACCGTCTGAAGCCAGTTGCAGAGATCGTCCGGCGCAGCTGTGAGCATTTTTTCTCGAATAATACTAACACAATAATTGCATACTAACATTCGATGTGTTATAGTTTAATTTGAGGTGACGCACATGCTCTCGTATCTGAATGAAACGCTTGGATTGTCTGCTGAGGAACGGTGCTGGGATGCCGCGGAAAAGCTGCCGCACTATCTGCGCAGCGGACGCACCTACTCGATCCTCTCCATTGAACACACGGAACTTCTGTTGATCCGCATCGAAGCGGACCGCTTCCATTTTGCGGCTTTTTTGAAGCAGCAGAAAAAACTGCGCGAATACTGGGCTGGAGAGGTCGTCCTCTGCTTTGATAAGCTCACGTCCTACCAGCGCAAGTCCTTGATTGAAAACCGTGTCTCTTTTATTGTGCCGGGGAGCCAGGTCTACCTGCCGTGCCTTGGAATCCTGCTTCAGGAGAGGACTGCAGCAGCGCGGAAAAACATTGTAAGGTTTACCCCGGCCTCACAATTCCTGCTTCTCTATTTCCTTTATCGCCGGGACGGCGCTCCTCTCACAAAGGTACAGCTCTCCAAGCAGCTGGAGATCTCTCCTATGAGTGTGACCCGCTCGGTTCAGGAGCTGGCGCAGATCAGTCTCGTCCATGAGGAAAAAGCCGGGCGAAGCGACTATGTCTCCTCCGTCTGCACGGGCCGGGAACTGTATGAGCGTGCCAGGCCTTATCTGATCGATCCGGTGCAAAAGCGTATCTATGTCGCGCGCACGGACAACTTGATGACTTTACCGCTGTGCGGGGAATCCGCGCTCTGCGAGCGCACCATGCTCAATACGCCCCCCGTGTCCAGCAGGGCAATCGGACGCAAAGCCTACGCCGGTCAGCTGGAGGCGGAGCTGCAGCGGGTCGATCCTGCGTGGAGCGCAGAATCGGACTATATGGAGCTTCAGGTTTGGAAATATGACCCTGTCCCGTATGTCGAGGCAGGTGCCGTGGATGTTGTGTCCCTGGCTGCTTCGTTTGGAACCCATCAGGACGAGCGCATCGAGATGGCTGTAGATGAAATGCTGGAGGGATACCATTGGTAACAGGCTTTGAATCATTTCGCACCCACTTTCAGGGCTACGAGGACTGCTATACGATCATCGGCGGCACAGCATGTGATATTTTGATGGGCGATGCCGCACTGCCTTTTCGGGCAACGCGGGATATCGACATGATCCTGCTGATCGAAAACCGCTTTGAGGAATTTGCTCCCGTCTTTTGGCGCTATGTGCGTGCAGGCGGCTATCGGTGCGGCTGGCGCAATTCCGATGTGCCACACTTCTATCGTTTTACGGAGCCTCGGGACTCGAATTACCCCAAGATGATCGAGCTTTTCTCCAGGCGGCCGGACTTCCAACTGGAACAACCGGAGATCCATCTTACACCGCTACCGGTCTCGGAGGATATTTCCAGCCTCTCCGCCATCATGCTGAATGATGACTATTATGACCTGATGCTGTCGGGACGGCGCACCGTGGATGGGGTCTCTGTGCTGGATGCGGAGTATCTGATCGCCTTCAAGGCAAAGGCATGGCTTGATCTCACGGCGCGAAAGGCCAAAGGCGAACACGTGAACGAGCGGGATCTGAAAAAGCATAAGAATGATGTGTTCCGCCTGTTTGCCATTGTTGACCCGGAGCGCAGGATCACGGTCAGCCTAACTGTCTCGGCTGACCTGGCCAGTTTTATCGCCGCTATGGAGCATGAGCAGATCGATTTGCGGAGCTTGGGTGTGGAAGATGTGACCGTCCCCGAGATCCTCTCCACACTGCAGTCGATCTTCTCCCTCAATGGGGACACCGTCTGAACAATGCCTTCTTCCAGTTTCCGCACCTCACCGGCTCTTTATTTCCGCATGCAACACGAAAGGCGCTGATGAACCCTATGAAGGGGCTGAAGCCACGAGACAGGGCAATGCACATCCACAGGATGAATGGTTAAAAAGATGGAGGAAATGTTGTGGCAGATTTTTTCAAATTACTAAGCGATAAGGACGCATTTCCATCCGGTATTCCCGTCGATTCGAAGACTGCCCAACAACTTGGGAAGGATGAAATGCCAACAGCGTTTTCTGCTCTCACCAGTTCGGAAATGCTTTATCGCTATTATCGAACATTCGAGAATGAGCTGCGGGAAACTGACGAAGAGATCCTAACAGAAGACGATAAGAATCTTCTGAAAGCTCACTGCCCAGCCGCCCATAGGCGAAATATGATAACGCTGAAAAGGATTAAGCAGAAGGGCTACTGGGCTGAAAATCCACTGCGGCTCCGGGATGTGTATAGTGAGTATGAAAGCGCCCATGAGGAAACGGGCAATGTCATACATACATTGCCATTCTTCTACCTGATGGCGGCGACGAATGCTTTTGCTTGCTATGGGAAAAGTTCCAGGAAATTTACTGAGGACGAATGGCTCCTGGCTATTGAATACGGAATGCTGATGTACGACCCGAAGGTATTTGCTACAGAGGGTCTCTCTTCATTTGCCCCATACTTGGAGGATGCAATGCCTTATATTTGGCTTTGCCTCATAACAGCGCACCTTGCAGTCGAACTGGATTCCAGGAGAAAACAGGAAGAAAAAATTGAAAAGGGTCGGATCTATCTTGAAGCGATCCAAAAACTGAAGGATGAACTTGAAAAGCAAACCGCCGAGACAGATAGAAGGGCCAGAGCTGCAGCTGATATAGCCAAAAGCGAAGAGCGTAGAACCTGGCGTGAAAAAGTAAAGGAGCTCGAGGAAAATCACTGCAATGACCTTGCTGCGAAAGACCGATATATCCGTATCTTGGAGCGGCAAGTTGATGCTCTTTCAGAGGCTCCTCCACGAGAGGAACGGCAAAAGCAAGACCTCTTACCTGAAGAAAAAGACGAAGAAACCATCTCAAGTGCTTCTCAAAAGGCAGAACTTCCAGAAGAAGGCGTTGTGTTTCTCGGAGGGTGGGAAGCCATCCAGAAAAACATTCGAAATGCTCACCCGAAATGGACAGTCATCGGTGTAGATGGCGCTGAAAGACTTCGCATAGGTTCGTCTACAAAATTGGCCTTCTTCTGGTACCGATATTGCTCCCATAAGGCCAGCCAAGCGGTTTTTGCAAAATTGCCTGTGGATGCAGAGGTTGTGTTTGTTTCCAGCGCCAATATGGATCGTCTGGAACAAGAAATGAGGGAAGGCTATGGCAAAGCACTGGAGAAACGCTCCGGCAGTAAATGATTTTAGATAAATTGCTCCCAACGCATTGGTCAGTACTCGGGACTCGATGTGGTGCCCGCTTGTCACCTGTCCAGCAGGCGCCAGAAGAAATAAAGGAGCGGAAAAACAGATGGGGCAGAGGAGTCGATGCAACTCCGCTGCCCCATTCCTTTCTATTCCTTCGCCTCCACGAACCAGACGCCTTTCTCCATCCACAGGTAGGTTACCCGCCCATTGATCCGGCAGGTGTAGCGGTCTCCCACGCCGCCCACCCGCTGGCAGGCGGCCCGGCGGACGTCCAGCACCTTGTCCACCGGATACTTGTGCTCCTCGTCAAACTCGATCACCAGCGGGCGCAGTTTCCCCTCCGTATCAAAGCGCACCACCACCGGCACATATTGTTTTCTGCGCTTATCCATGGCCTATCCTCCAAAATACCCAACAGGATGAACCGTGTGCCCGTCCTTCACGTTGATGTGCCCCAAGAGCGGATCACTGTCCATCAGCGCGCGGCGGACGCTCATATAGCCGTACCGCTGTCGCAGGTGATCCACCGCCGTATCAATTCGCTCCCACTTATCCCGCTTCTGATCCTCCGTATAGAGGGACAGTTGCACCGTCCCCTGGGCCTCCACCAGCCCGGCACCCCGCAGGCCGATGCTGCGGACGGGCCGGTCCCATCGGTAATTGCGCCGGAAGATGTCCAACCCGGTCTCCGCAAGCTCCTGGCTGGAGCAGGACGGCGCCTGGAGCTTTCGCTGACGGACGATAGAGTTGAGCTGCGTGTCCCGCACATAGATCTCCACTACCGTACACCGGGAAACCAGCTCCCGCATCCGGGCGCAGACGCTCTCCGCCAGGAGATAGAGCATCAGTTTCACGTCTGCCTCCGTCTCCAGATCCCGGGGCGTGGTCGCACTGTTGCCGACACTCTTAATGTTCGGGATATGGTCGCTCCTTTGGACCGGCGAAACGTCCCGCCCGTTGGCAAAGGTATGCAGCACCGCCCCCATCTTCCCGAGCCGGCGAACCAGGACGTCTACCGGGCACTCTGCCAGGCGGCCGATGGTTCGGATCCCGATGGCCCGGAGTTTCCGGGAGGTAGCCGGCCCCACATACAGCAGATCCTCCACCGGCAGCGGGTAAGCGATTTCCTTGTAATTATCCGCCTCGATCCTGGTGATGGCGTCCGGCTTTTTGTAGTCGCTCCCCAGTTTGGCGGTGATCTTGTTGTCCGATACCCCGATGCTGGCCGTGATGCCCAGCTCGAATTTGATGCGACCGCTGATCTCCCTGGCGATAGACATAGGGTCTCCAAAAAGGCCCACGCTCCCCGTCACGTCGAGCCAGCTTTCGTCCAGGCCAAACGGCTCGATCTGGTCGGTGTAGTCCTCATAGATATCCCTTGCCATGCGGCTGAAGCGGATATATTCATCCATGTCCGGGGGCAGGATGACCAGATTGGGGCACCTCTGCCGCGCCTGCCAAATGGCCATCCCAGTCTTGACGCCATAGGGCTTGGCCAGGTAGTTGGCCGTCAGGACGATCCCATGGCGCTCTTCCTGGCTCCCACATACCGCCAGGGGCTTGTCCCGCAGTTCCGGGTGCCTCTGCATTTCCACCGAGGCATAAAAGCAGTTTTGATCCACATGCAAAATATGCCTCGCCATGCCCTGCACCTCCCGAATCGTTCTTTAATTTCAGTTTAGAACATTTGTTCGATTTGTCAAGTGGAAATTTTCTCCACACCGAGATGAAGGTAGCAGTCCTGTGCAAAACCGTGATATACTATATTTTGTACCGCAGCGTACAACTTGTTGCATGGGAGGCTCTATGTCATGTGCGGACGCTATCAGTTTACCGCAGAGCAGTGCGCGGAAATTCGTCAAATTGTAGATGCGATCCAGAGGAAATACGGAGCGGGGCAGTGGATGCCGGGTGAGATTTGTCCCACGGCCAAGGCGCCGGTCCTGGTGCGGGAGGGATCTGGTGACGCGCCTGCTCTGATGAAATGGGGGTATCAGTTACCTGGCACGCTGGTGATTAACGCAAGAGCGGAGACGGTCCAGGAAAAGCCCCTGTTCCGGCGGAGTCTGGCTGCCCGGCGGTGCCTGATCCCTGCAACAGCCTTCTATGAATGGGACGCCGACAAGCGGAAATATCAGTTCACTCTCCCGGAGGAACCCGTTTTCTATATGGCAGGCTTCTTCGACCGACGCGACGGCGAGGATTGCTACTGCGTTCTCACAACCGCAGCCAACGATTCCATGAAGCCAGTGCATGACCGGATGCCCCTGATCCTGCCCCACAGTCAAGCCGAGCAATGGCTTTCCGACGGCTCCAATGCCGAGGTACTCCTGGCCGTGACCCCGCCGGCCTTGGCGGTTCGGTCTGAAGAGCAGCAGTTGAGCCTGTGGTGATGTTTGCGCTGGTTAATCAGTTTTGCCGATATAAAGGACATACAATTATGATGTAATAACGCAAAAACGGGGACCACAGGCGCATACCTGTGGTCCCCAAAACCATTGTGAATTACTTCCAATCTACTCCAGGATCTGTCTGATTCTCTTCTGAACAATACCGCTTAATGCGTCCAGCCGTACCTGCTCCGCCTGGATCTTTGGGTGTTGCTGGAAGGTAAAGTCCCGAAGCCTCTCCAGGTCTGCCCGGATCTCTTCTGTCAGCAGTCCCCGTGCGGTCAGGATAAAGTCCCTGCCAATTCGCGGGCGGCACCGGGCGATATACCATTCGGGCGTTACCAACTGGTCATTGTCCAACTCAGGCAGCAGGCTCTTGTTATTGTCAAATGCCGGTGCCATCCCGAGGATTTCCATGGTGGCGGTGTCGAACAGAACGCCAAAATTCCCATAGTGCCGGTCCGGATTCAGGATGATAGCGTCTAATACACACATCCGCCGGAAGGCGTCCTCGCTCCCAATCCCCCGAAAATAGCTGAGAAGATCGGGGATGGTATGCTCAGCTCCGTGGAACACCGCGCTTGCCTTAGCCAAACCCACCTCTTCATTGGTGAACAGTGAGCATTTAGAAATCAGTTTTCCGTGATAGTAGTCCAGGTCATACTGAACCGCCTGCCAGCAGATAACTTCCGCCAGCTGCGACGCCAGGAACTCGGAAAGCGGTTCAATCTCCAGGAAAGCGCTGCCGCTCTTATAAAGTTTGATCCCGCTCTCCTCCCGAACCCAGCACTTTGCGTAGTATCCGTCCGTCCCAAACTCCGGAGAAGTGGACGAAAAATCCGTCTCGCTGATGGTCCCGTCAAAGGCGGCCTCGCTGATTACTTCGTTAAAGGGATTGGTGTAGAGGGAGACATCCGGCCAGTCCAGCGCGTCCCCCTGCCGTTTCACCCAGAAGGTGTCGTTCAGGGATAAGGCATGGGTAACTTGAAGAAACCCCTCCAAGTCATCACAGCCATACTGCGCCAGGAGCTGCTGGATATGTTCACGATGTTTGGGGGCCTTCCGATGTTCCAGGAACGCGGCAAGGCCGCGATAACCGATGGGGCGATAGTCTACAAGCCAGGCGCCTTCAAAGAACTCCGGCTCGTCAAATTCATTC
The DNA here is from genome assembly GCA_944326365.1 of uncultured Bacteroidales bacterium. Lineage (GTDB taxonomy): Bacteria > Bacteroidota > Bacteroidia > Bacteroidales > UBA932 > Cryptobacteroides. The sequence goes on from CALVDR010000052.1 coordinate 10,773, forward strand.
CTCCGGCAGGTGAACTCCAACACCGGGGTATCCTGATTCATCAAGATGTATTCTGTCACTGCCATGCCTGCTGCCCCCTTTCCAAAGAGTAATGCTATTATACACAGCTTTAGAACAATCCGCAACATCGCCGACATGGTATCGAGGCCACTTGGCTATTCTCCTCTTCAAATGACTACAATATAGAATCCCATCACTCTTTCCATTCGGAAGCCGTTGTAATGGCCGGACGTTTGGAATGCATTGTTTCCCTGTAATCAGCCGAAAAAGGCTCATACCATGGAGTCTCTCCGCAGCCATATCGGCCGTGCTGAACTCCCCTGAACATCGGGATACTATTTTCGCTCAGCGTCCGCAGCACCTCTTATATTTCTTTCCACTCCCACAGGG
>CALVDR010000053.1 GCA_944326365.1 uncultured Bacteroidales bacterium
TTAAGCCTGCCGCTAGCGTTCATCCTGAGCCAGGATCAAACTCTTCTTTGTATATATCTATTTCTCTCAGTCTGTCCGGCCTTGAATTGACTTCTTGCTTTGCTTGCTTGTACTTTACCAGTCTTTTCAAACAACTTTCATCCTTTTCGTCCCTTTCGGCCGATCTCTGCGTTGGACTTCGTCTCGTCTGTCAGTCATTTACTCCAGTAAACTCCTCCCTTCCTCACTCGTCCGCCTTGACATCAACTCGAAATGAACTTCAAATCCTGTTTCTCCCGGGCACCGTGGCGCCTTCCGGAGACCCCCTTTTCGTTTGGGGATTGCAAAGGTACGCTTTTTTTGTTTCCCTCCAAACTTTTTTTCATCTTTTTTTCATCTTTTTTCAGGAGAAAACACCATATCGTTGACAGTCAGTTTTTTATAAATCCGGACAGAAAATGCGCGTGCCGGACAAACAAAAACATTGGAGGGCGACTGAAAACAGCCGCCCTCCAAAAACACTTGAAACTGTCTGCAGAAGACTACATCATATCGCCCATTCCGCCTGCAGGCATTGCAGGAGCCGGCTCCTTCTCAGGAATATCGGTGATGGCGCACTCGGTAGTCAGGAACATGCCTGCTACTGAAGCCGCATTCTCCAGAGCGATACGAGACACTTTCGTAGGGTCGATGACACCTGCCTCGAACATGTTCACATACTCGTCGGTACGGGCATTGTAACCGAAATCACCTTTGCCTTCCCTGATCTTGTTGATGATGACGCTGCCTTCCAGACCGGCATTCTCGGCGATCTGACGCAGAGGCTCCTCGATGGCACGGGCCACGATATGGATACCTGTAGTCTCATCCTCGTTGTCACCCTTCATGCCTTTCAAAGTCTCGGCCGCACGGATGTAGGCTACACCGCCTCCAGGCACGATACCTTCCTCTACTGCTGCACGCGTGGCATTCAAGGCATCTTCCACCCTGTCTTTCTTCTCTTTCATCTCTACCTCGGTAGCAGCACCTACATAAAGGACAGCGACACCGCCTGCGAGTTTGCCGAGACGCTCCTGAAGTTTCTCACGGTCATAATCAGAAGTAGTAGTAGATATCTGCTTCCTGATCAGGTCTGCCCTTTCCTGGATGGCAGCCTTGTCACCGGCGCCGTTTACGATAGTGGTATTCTCCTTCGTGATGACCACCTTCTCTGCCTTTCCGAGCATGTCAGGAGTAGTATTCTCCAGAGTGAAACCTCTTTCTTCGGAAACCACGACAGCACCTGTCAGTGTAGCGATATCCTGAAGCATCTCCTTGCGGCGGTCGCCGAAACCAGGAGCCTTCACTGCAGCTATCTTCAAAGTTCCGCGGAGTCTGTTCACCACCAGCGTGGTCAGAGCCTCGCCGTCCACATCCTCGGCTATGATCAGCAGGGATTTGCCCTCACGTGCGATAGGTTCGAGGATAGGAAGCAGATCCTTCATCGTAGAAATCTTCTTGTCCGTAATGAGTACAAGCGGCTCATCGAGAACGGCTTCCATCTTGTCACCGTTGGTCATGAAATACGGAGAAATGTAGCCTCTGTCGAACTGCATACCTTCCACGACCTTGACCTCAGTCTCGGTACCCTTGGCCTCTTCCACTGTGATGACACCGTCTTTCTTCACTTTTGACATGGCATCGGCGATCAGCTTTCCGATATAGCCGTCATTGTTGGCGGAAATGGTACCCACTTGCTCGATCTTGGCATAATTGTCACCGACTTCCTGGCTCTGGGCCTTCAGGCTCTCCACCACTTTGGCCACGGCCTTGTCAATACCCCTCTTCAGGTCCATAGGATTCGCACCTGCAGTCACGTTCTTCAGACCGACATTGATGATAGCCTGGGCGAGAACGGTAGCTGTGGTAGTACCGTCACCGGCCTGATCATTCGTTTTCGAAGCCACTTCCTTCACCATCTGTGCGCCCATGTTGGCCACCCTGTCCTCAAGCTCTATTTCCTTGGCGACAGTCACGCCGTCCTTGGTCACCTGAGGAGCACCGAATTTCTTGTCAATCACTACATTGCGACCTTTAGGGCCGAGGGTCACCTTTACTGCGTTAGCCAAAGCGTCAGCACCCTCTTTCATCTGGGCGCGGGCGTCAACATTGAATTTTATTTCTTTTGCCATAATCTTCTTCTCCTATTCGATTAAAGTGTAGCCAGAATGTCTGACTGTTTCATGATAAGATAGTTCTTGCCGTCGACCGTAATCTCGGTTCCGGAATATTTTCCGTAAAGGACTACATCACCGACCTTGACTTCCATCGGTTCATCCTTTTTTCCGGGGCCTGCGGCCAATACCGTACCCTGCTGAGGTTTTTCTTTTGCTGTGTCAGGGATATACAATCCGCCCGCTGTCTTGGTCTCGGCCTCTTTAGGCTCGACCAGAACTCTGTCTGCTAATGGTTTGATCATAATTTTATAGTTTTTGAATTTTATCTTTTTTCATGCACCTGACGGTGCAATCGACGTCCATTCCGACAAAAGGAATGCCAATGCCCCGGACTGACAAATTGTCACAAATAGGTCTGAACAATTGTCAGTGACATGATTTTTGTTAATTTTGCCTCCGGCCAATATGGGATTGGCCTTACGGAAACTGATTGTCATGGAAGAAAAAAAGAAAAAATTATATCCGATGAGGTTTGTCCCCATCGACATCGAACACCCGTGGGGGAAAGAAAGGATTGCGGCAGCAGATCTGGGAGTAGAGGATTCCATGGTCGCTGAAGGCTGGCTGGCGGAAAACTCGATCGGCGACATCATGGAGACCTATCTTGAGAGGGTCGTAGGCGAAGGCGTGTACGGGTATTACGGCAGGCAATTCCCTGTCGCAGTGAAGTTCCTCGACATAAAAGGAGAAATGCCAGTGCATGTGCATCCCGACGACGAAGTGGCGGAGCAGAGATATGACGCTCTCGGAGGAAAGGAACTGTGGTATATAACCGAAGCAGAGGATGATGCGAAGATCTTCCTCGGATTCGGCAGCGAAGTATCCGCACAGGAGCTTTATGAAAGCTGTCTGGAAGGAAGCGTCCGGAAGCTGATGAAGGTCATCCGTCCGAAAAAGGGTGATGTGCTGGTCATAGAGCCCGGTCTCGTGCATTCGGCATCAGGTCATCTGAAAATAGCCGTGGTGAAAGAATCTTCAGAACTGCCTTTCAGGCTCTCTTCAGGCCCGGAAGAAGATACGGAATCCGCTTGCGGACATCTGGCGGAGGCTATGGATTTCATAGTCTACAGGCCTTATGCAGTGCCGGAAGGGACAAATACGGACAACGCGGCTGATGATCACGGGAAAGGAGCAGGGAGGAACGATGTCGCGGCCAGACTCTTGGAAAGTCCGGAGTTCGATGTCTCGAAACTTGTTCTGAAAGACCCGATACACAGCTCCAGCGAACAGGAGACCGGCTATATATTATATATAGGTATAGAAGGCGAGGCTTCTTTCCAGATACCGGTGACCGGACCGGACGGAAAGAAAGGCATGGAAGAATACAGGCTGAAAAAAGGTGAAGTCATGCTGGTCCCTGCCGAGGTCACGGACTTTTTCGCGCTGCCTGTCGACAGGGATACCGTACTTCTGGAAGTCACCGCCGGGAAACGTGATGATACTGACGAATACATAGATCCTGACACTGAACCTTTTCTCGAAGGCGAAGACTATGAAGGTCTGGAGGACGAAGAAATGCCAGTCCAGGACAATATCCGGGCAGAGGGTCTGGACGGTTCTGCCGGAACCGGCAGGCGTGACGGCGGCATTGGCGGGCCTTCAGGCCGCCACAATATGAATTGGAACTGATATCGGAGAATGATTCCGGTAAATCTCAATAAGGAAAAATGGCAGAAGAAGTAAGGATAGACAAATATCTTTGGTCTATAAGGGTATTCAAGACCAGAAGCGATGCTACGGATGCCTGCAAGGGCGGAAAGGTCAGGATAAACGGGAATGACATCAAGCCTTCCCGGACGGTCAGGCCAGGTGACGTGATCGCTGTCAGGAAAGGAGCCGTCACATATCAGTACAGGGTCATCGCTCTGATAGACAAACGCCAGGGAGCGAAACTGGTACCCCAGTATGCGGAAAACATCACTCCTCAGGAAGAATTGGACAAACTCAAATCTCCGGTGGAAACCTTCTTCCTGAAACGGGACAGAGGCAGCGGAAGGCCTACAAAAAAAGAGAGAAGGCAGATGGATTCCCTCTGGGATGTACTCAGTTTCGAGGTCCCGGATGATGTGGCGGACAGGTTTGCTGCCGAATTCGGTTTTGAAGATGATGAAGATGAGGGAGATGGCGAGGACTGAGGCTGGCGGCGGCAGGTGCCGCGGGGCGGACTGCAGGAAAGCGCTGCAGTGGATGTCTTTGGAAAAATAAAGTTTCAAAATATTTCATAAGACCTGCAACATCGCGGCAGATGTCTGCATCTTTAGTGCAGGTTTAGGTTTTAGTACACGTTTAGACGTCGGTTCTGTAAAAAGGCCGACGTCTTTTCTTACGTCCCGGCAGTTCCGTGCGTGACTAACTAACGTCAGTTCGACGAATTATTTTACTTAGTACCAGAGACTTCGTCGAACTGACGTTACGATTTCTTCGAAATCTC
>CALVDR010000054.1 GCA_944326365.1 uncultured Bacteroidales bacterium
GACAGGAGAACAGAGGCGGTGCTGGAAAAACAGTTATGCCATGGGATAAAATGAAAAAATAGGCATATATTTGCCGACGTGTTCAGGTGCTGCGGTACCGCAGCACCTGAACAGAACCAGCCAGTCAAGTTCAAACACTGTAAATCAAAACAGTGATTCTGTAAAGTGACTTTTAGAGATAAAAAACACCGGCTGTAAATCCAGTCAGTGATAATGTAAACCATATTAGTTAATCCGCTCTAAAAGTGTCAACCTAAATCAGAGAAGGTCAAACTTCTTGCTGTGATTTCAAAGATTATTTATATTTATTATCAGAATATGCTATTTTTACAAAATATTTTGCTATATTTGACCCTTTGTCAAATCATTATTGAAAATGGCCGAATTTAACTACAATCGTATTAAGGCAGAACTTGCAGAGCAACACTTGACAAGCAAATGGCTTGCAGAACAGATGGGGAAATCTGAAACTACGGTTTCACGTTGGGTATCAAATAAAGCCCAACCTTCGGTAGAACAATTGTACGAAATTGCTCGTCTTCTCAAAGTCGAAGTGTTTTCATTACTAAAATCTACAATTGAGAAATAATGGCGGCAACAATCAATATTCCTTGGAACGAGTATGAAGCAGTTCTCCTCGTGGAAGCTTGCAATAAGGTGATCTCTGGAGAGGCATCAAAATCAGACGTAATTCCAGAACTCTCCAGCAGACTTAGGGGACGTATGCTTAGTCAAGGTGTGGAGATTAGTGAAACGTATCGCAACGAAAACGGTATTGCATTGCAACTGTCGGCGATGCAATATATTATGACAAATGGCGAAATTGGGCTACCCGGGGGTAGTGCTTTATTTTCCAGGATGGCGTCTCTATTCACTGAGGATAGACCTTCTTTTGACATGAAACTCAATCTTGCACAGAAGATATATCCTATCGTGTCAGGACAGGTAGATGATTATCAAATGAATACTGAGAGTGCTTGCCAGATATTGGAAGACGGATCTAAAGATAATGTTGTGTACGTACAGCAATCTGATAGTGATCGGGATGGCTCTATGTCTAAGAAAGTTGTTGGTGTGCTGCGCTCATATTTTTCTAGAGGATTCAGGCTGAATTCAACAATTGAAGAACGTCGGTTTAAACAATTTTACGAAAAACAGTATTCATCAGAGTTCCCTGCGACACTGCAGCTTAGCATGATGATTCCGATGCTTGGTATTCAGCATGAGAATAAGGTTTATTTACCGGAATTTATGCTTGCTACTGACGTTAGGGATAAAATTCAGTTATACATAGTGAGCCATTTTGAGTCAAGTGATTACATCTATTATGATGCGATACTGGATAAATTTTCGGAAGATATCGTTGACTCTCAAATCTTTGACAAGGAAACACTGAAGGCATATTTACAGTACTATGATGTGTATGGTTGGTCGTATGGAACTTTCTATATTTCAAAAACCAATTCAGTATCAGTCAATCAAGATCAAGATATTATTGACTTTGTACGAATGCAAGGTGGAATTGTGACGGAAAATGAAATTCTCAACGCCTTCCATTATATGCCCAAAGATTATGTTGTAAGGTGTGTTGTAAGGAATAATCGCACCTTGATTTCATGTGGTAGAGGATGTCGTTTCCACATTGATAATTATAGAATCAACGATATAGAAAAGAATGGCATTAGAGAAATAATTCAGTTGTCAATACAGTCTACGGGATATCTCACTACTTCAGAATTGGCTAGAAGCGTTCAAATCAAATATCCTTCAGTATTGTCAGATAATACTGAGTATGGAATTATTGGTTTTCGCAATGTCGTTTCAAATCTGTATGAGGGGGAATTCTCGTTTTATAACAACTTGATCAGTTCGATGCATTCTCGTTTGGATACCAATCAAGTATTTGAAGATTTTTGTAAAAGCAAAGCGACGTTTACAACAGAAGAAGTAAATCAGCTTGCGGACGACTTAGGAACGCTTATAAATTTTGATGCGATTTCTCGTTATTGTGTTCGAGTTTCAGAATCAAAATTTGTCTCAAAGGATAATATAGTTTTCGATGTTCCAGCAACTGATGCGGCCATCGCGAATTATTGTTCTGGTGAATATGTCACTATCCTTGATATCAACACATTTGTAGCATTCCCGTATTGTTCGTATAGATGGAACAACTACTTGTTGGAGAGTTTTGTGGCTCAGTATAGCAAGCAGTTTAAGTTAATGCATAGTAGGTACAATAAGGACAACACGATTGGGGCTATTGTGAAAAGGACTTCGGCATTTTCTGATTATGATGAGATATTGATTGATGCAGTTGCGAACAGCAAAGTGCCTTTGAACGAAAACGATGTGTTAGATTATCTTCAGGAAAAGGGATATATTGCTCGTAGACGTTCTGATTTTTTGAGTAAAATTTCGTTGTTGGATAAAGCAGCAATAATTAGAAATAGGAAGAAGATATAATTATGTATTCATATACTTGGGATTCTGAAACAGGCGGTCTTCTGCTTAATAGTTCTCCTTTGCAATTTAGCAAGGAGCCTAGACCTGTCTACTATCAGGAGCTAGATATTCTTGGCTTTGACAGGTTCTGGAAATATGCAAAAGATGATTCCGCACCGTATATGTGGGCCGAGGCAAATAACTATTACTACAGAGGTAAATTGGTCGCTCAAACAAAGGGCGGTGCTTTTTTTACTGCACCCCATATTATTATCTTTGATGATCCTGAGCCTGGGAATGGCGAGCTGAGATTTGTAGATGTTGACCGAATGCTCATCAAAAATCAAGTGATAATGGATGGCTTGGTGGCAGAAACAATAAAAAAGGTCTATAATACTTACGTCGAGCATAGGGATAAGGTTGATATTTTCCATGTTTCATTTAGCGGGGGAAAAGACAGTGAGGTAACATTAGATATTGTACAACGAGCATTACCGCATACTGACTTTGTTGTCGTATTTGGTGATACTGGTATGGAGTTCCCGGATACATATGCCATGGTTGAAGATGCGAAAGCTAAGTGTGAGCAGATGGGTATTAGCTTTTATATTGCAAAATCACATTTGAAGCCAGCAGATTCATGGAGAATGTTTGGTCCTCCGACTTCAACGATTAGATGGTGTTGTAGCGTTCACAAAACTACACCACAGCTACTTTTACTTAAAGACATCTTAAAAAAAGACAATTTTACGGAGATGGCTTTTGTTGGTGTCCGTGCTGATGAGAGTGTGAGACGAAGCGGTTATGACTATGTGTCTTATGGAATGAAGCATAGGGGACAATGGAGTTGCAATCCAATTCTTCAATGGAATTCGGCTGAGGTTTATTTGTATATCTATATGAATGGGTTGCGTTTGAACACTGCATATAAACGAGGTAATACAAGAGCTGGTTGTTTAGTATGTCCTATGTCGACTAATAGGAATGACTACCTCAATTATCGATGCTATCCAGAAGAAACAAAGGCTCTTACTGACATTATCTTTGAACTCAATACTAGTGAACAAAAGAATTCAGATAAGCAGATAAGTTATGTGGAAAATAATGGTTGGAAAGCCAGAAAAAATGGACGAGACATTTCTATTTCGCCTAAGGATTATGATGAATCAGTGGTCGGGAATAGCCTCCTAATAACTTTTAAGAATAGAGGGGATGCTTATAAACAATGGCTTAAAACATTAGGTAAGGTGATATATAGTGACGACAACAGCAAGATCACTATTGATTGCCAAGGAACCAGCCATGAACTGCTCTTGTTATTTCTTGAAGATAGCTACATTCGAGTATCTACGTCGAATGAATCTACCACTTCAAATATTTTATTCCTTAAGAATATAAGGAAGGTGTTCAGAAAATGTCATTATTGTGTCGGTTGTAAGGTATGCGAGGCGAATTGCAAATTTGGTAACTTGTCATTTGATAGTGAAGGCAATGTTATCGTTAGTAATTCATGTAAACGCTGCGGACAATGTTTGGATATTGATACTGGATGCTATGTATATAAATCATTATGGTTATCGAAAGGCTTAGGCAATATGAACAAATCAAAATCATTAGACTGTTATGCTGCACATGCTCCGAAAATCGAGTGGTTCCAGCAGTATGTTAAGCTTGGCAATAGATTTAAGGCTGAGCATACATTGGGCAATAATCAGATACCAATGTTTAACCGTTTCCTCCGTGATTCGGGAATAATTGATGGTGATATTGAAACACCACTTGGGGGTATGCTTCGTGAATCTAATTTAGATGATTTGTCGGTATGGGCAATTATGCTAGTTAACCTAAGTTATACTCCTGAGGTTGGTTGGTTTGTTTGTTCATTTGATTTCCAAACCACTATTACGCAAAATGCGATTATCAACAAACTATCAGATATTGACACAGTCAGCGCCAGCGCATTGAAATCGATCCCGAGTGCCTTGAAAAGAATATCACAATTGCCGTTATCTGAAGTCGGTTTTGGCTCAAGTGCAAAAGCTGGAAAGGAATATGGTGGTACTTGCTTTACAAGAATTGCATGGCAGTCTCCAGATCCAAAAGTAATACTGTACAGTTTGTATAAATTTGCAGAGGCATGCGGTAACTATTATCAATTTACACTGTCAAGTTTGATGGATGAAGATTTGGACAGAGATGGCATTTCGCCTTCACAAATTTTTGGTCTTGATAGAGAAACTATGACCAGTATCTTGAAAGGTTTGTCAATTAATCATCCTGATTTCATTTCTGCATCTTTCACTCATGATCTTGATAATATTACATTGCGAGAGGATAAATCTTCAAGTGATGTACTTAACTTGTTTAAATAGGCAGCTATGAGTACTTATCGTAATTATTTTGATATTGACCCGACATATTTCCCAGCGGTCAATGCTGATGTGATAAAAAAGAATCCTGATTTATGGAAGAAGTTTTATCCTCATGAAACTTTTGTCAAATTAGTTCGTGATGTGGTCAGTGTGCTTTCGAGGAAACAAAAGTTAAACGTTTGGGTAGAAGGTGCATATGGAACAGGAAAGTCACATGCTGTCTTGACATTGAAACGCTTGCTTGATGCAAGTGAAGAAGACACAAAAGAATATTTTGAACAGTTCGGCTTAGATAATGATTTGCTCAACAAGTTTTTGGGAATAAAGAAGCAAGGTAAGATCGTAACAGTTCATCGTTATGGATCTTCATCAATATTAAGTGATAATGACTTGTTTTTGGCAATGCAAGAGAGTATTGAAACAGCTCTTGAAGAAGCCGGGATTGACAATAAAGCAACTGATGCTTTGCGATCAGCTGTTATTAATTACCTTTCTGAAGAAGAAAACAAGCGAAGTTTTGAGGTATATGTAAAGGGTAGCTATTCAGCTTTATTTGGAGGAGAGAGTGTTGATGATATCATAAAACATCTTGATGAGTATGAAGATGAACCATTAGCTACTTTGATGGGAAAAATCTTCAAATTGGCGAATGATAAGAATATTCGAGCACTATATCTGACAAAAGAAAATATGGTTGCTTGGATCAAAGAAGTGATTGACAAAAATCATTTGCATGCACTAGTATTCATTTGGGATGAGTTCTCTGAGTATTTCAAGAATAATCAGCATAGATTGACAGGATATCAAGAAATTTTGGAAATCAGCGAAACTTATCCGTTCTGTTTTATTCCTGTTTCACATCAAAGTGAGGCACTGATTTCAGACTCTGACAAAGAAAAAACTAAAATTATTGGACGATTCGTACGCCCATATTGTAGTATAGAGTTGCCTGAAAATATGGCATTCAGGCTGATGGGGGCAGCCATGCGAAAAAAGGAAAGTGATCCTTTACTAATGAAAGAATGGCAGGATATTATTCTTGATTTGACAGACAGAACCCATGATTCGAGGGATATTGTAAAGAAGATGGCCAAGATTGATGATAAAGACTTGGCGGGAATACTTCCAATACATCCATATACGGCGGTGCTTTTGAAACATATTGCGACTTCTTTTGATTCAAATCAACGTAGTATGTTTGACTTCATCAAGAATGATCGAGGGGAGGAAATTAAAGGATTCCAATGGTATATTGATAATTTCGGTCCGTACGATGATAATCCTTTGTTGACGATAGATATGCTATGGAGCTTTTTCTATGATATGGGCAAAGAAAGCCTAGCACCGAAAATTAGAATTATTTTGGATTATTATCCGAGACTTCAAACGAAGTTAAGTGCAGACGAACGCCGAATTTTAAAGGCCATACTTTTGATGCAAGCAATGTCTTTGGAGGTGGATGATTCAGTTGATTTGTTCATTCCGAATGAAAAGAACTTAAACAACGCTTTTGAGGGATCGGATATGGAGTCCGGTGAGGCCTCTAAGTGTGCTGAAAAATTGGTTCGCGATGGTATTCTTTATAAAAAGCCGCAAGGCAAAGATAAAGTAAGCTATTCAATTCTGACTGGTACTATGGATGCCGGCCAAATTGAAAATTCGAAGAAGCAATTTGAAACGAAGTCAACATCAACTTTAATCCAGGAAGGATCTGTTGGTGAAAGTATTGAATTGACTGCTGCCTTGAGACTGCGTTGCAAGTTGGATTATGCAAGCATCAATGATTTTGAAATGATTGCGAAAAAGGCGTCCTCATTTGCTGATAGTGACGACAAAAGAATATATGTGGTTGCTACGTTTGCAAAGGATTCGAATGAGAGCAGTGCCATTTCAAAGAAAATAAAGGAACGCTTTGTTGAAAATCCGACTTGTCCTGTTGTTTTTATTGATTGTGGGAAAACACCTTTAGGTACTGATGCTTTCGCTGAATGGGTGGAAAATAAAGCAACCGCATATTACCTGCAAGGTAAAGATAATGGCCAGTCTACTCAGTACGCTCAGTATGCGATGAAAGTCCTTAGTCAGTGGAAAGATAAAATTAGAGGCGGCCAATATGTAGTGTATAGTAATGCTGAGCCAGATGGTGAGTATGCTGGAAATTCAGAAGCTATGATCTCTGTATTGTCGACAATAAACGCAAAGCGATTCAAACTCGGTTTGGAGTGCTTTAATGTTATTGATAACATGTGGAAGTCTGTAGGTTTGAAACAAGGTGTCGGCTGCGGATTAACTCAGAAGGTAGAAGGAACATATAAATCTTCCAACCCTACGACAAAGCTGGAAACTGCTCTAAATGGCGCCTGGCTTGTCGATAATTATTGGGAGAGTCAACCATCTCTGGTCATATCAAGAATAAAGATTAATCTTGATAAATATTTCGATGAGATTATTGAGAAAAATGGTCGCATTTCAATTTATGAAATATACTCTTTTTTGAAAGATGCACCGTTTGGCTTTATGCCGTGCAACTTATCAGCCTTTATTATGGGTTTCTTGCTTAAAGAACAAATACTCAGTGAGAAGTACACATGGAGTGATGGAACTGTAAGCGATGAACTTTCTCAGCAAAGGTTTAAAGATATGGTTGAGCGAGTAATTAAAAATGATATTACTCCTATGCCAAGGTACAAAGATGAATATATCGTTGCCATGACAGAAGAGGAGAAGTCATTTATTTCTGCTACTTCTATTGCCTTTGGGATAAATAAAACATTATGCTCTTCTGTAGAAAGTGCAAGAGAGAGGATAAGAAATAAAATGAAGGAACTGTCTTTCCCAATCTGGACATTGTTATCCATTCTTGGGGATCAAGACTTGGAAACTGACTCTAAGGACATATCAGACTTAATCAACTTATATTTTGGCATTGCCAATAATGTTGCGGAATCAGGACAAACTGATAATGATATTGCCGCCGCTATCGGAAAGAAATGTATTGAGTGTCCGGATGCAGCAGCAGATCTGTCTGGGTTATTTACCAAGGAGCTCTGTACTAAGGGTATGGAGGCTTATTTGAAAACATATAATGGTGGCGAGTTGTTGCAACTAGCAAAGGAGATTAATGACGGCGGACAATACATTAATGCATTGCGAGCAAAATTTGATGCCGATGCTGCTAATTGGGTATGGAAGAAAGAAACGGTTAACCAGCGTATTGAAGATCTAATCTGTGAATACAAGATTATCTCAGAAAGCAACAAAGTGGTTGATACACAATCTACATATAAGAAAACTTTGGAGTCTTGGATAGATAAATGTAGAAATATCAGATTGCCGTATGTATTAATCCAGCCGGTTATTGGCGAATTGGATACATTGATGTCACAGTTGTATAAACTTTGTATCAATGGAAAGATACAAGATTTACAGAAAGAAGAGTTCTTGAATAGCATTAGGAACTATGGTGCGGATTTCAAACAATTCTATGGTGCTCAGCTGCCTGTGTTTAAGAAAGTCTGCTCTTTCTATTTATCTGGGCTAACTGATAGTGACATCGATTCTATATTCTTAAAAGTTCACACAAATAGTTTTACAAAGGATAAGACCGAGTATGAACCGTCACTTGACAATTTGGTTAATAATTATAAAAAGAACCTTGGCTCTCAGAAACTCAAATCTTTGTGGCAAGAAAAGACAGGAACAGCATCTCCATTGGTTTGGTCAAGGCAGTATTTAATGCCAATAATGGTCATGATGAAACCTGAAGATGAAGAAGAGTGTAGAAAGGTTTTCTCTACTATCAATAGTAGTAATCCTGATCAAAAGGCTATTGAGAAAGCCTTGTCGTTTTTGGAAAACGTTTCTTTCTGGGATGTCTTGTCAGATGCGTCTTTGCGGGATAAGGCTTTTGCAGATAAGATTATCAAGAAATCAAGAGCGGCAATGCTCAGTGATATCCAATCAGTAAAACAATATTTGCGTGACCATATTACTGACGAGCCATATTATTGGAACGGCTCTTCTGCGGTCGATAATAAACTTGATGAGTTGGCTCAACATAAATATGTTACAGGTGGCTATCAGGCGGCATTCAATAAAATTGATTCGATGGATGCTGATTTGGTGAAAGCATATCTTAAGGATCTAATTAAAAATAATATGGCTGTTGGAGTCGAGATAATAAACAACAAGAAGTAGCAGAATTAATGGATAGACTATATTCAATAATTGACTCTTATCTTGCATCGGATAAAAGCACACCAATAATTGTAGATGTGCCTGATCCTATGATGCTTGAGGAGCTAGTGACACACTATAATGTGGCTTCTAATCAATTGATTAGGTCTTCTCATTATTGCCAGGATAATGAGACTCCGCAGATTGATAAAATGCAACATGAGCTGATTAATTCAGCGAAACCAACATTCCTTCTGGGCTTGTCTACTCATCTAAAATTGCAAGGAGAACTGACGGTAAAGAAGGAACTAAGGCGTATGCTGGATATGACGGTGGCAAATAAACTTGTCATTCTTACTTTTCAGTGCAAGGATTATCTAGAATACGGAGATCCGAGATTGATGGAGTCTTCTCGAATTGTTGTAGCATCAGGACAGTATTCTATTGCCCCCAAAGTGATTTTTGTGAGAGAGAGCATCGATTACAAGGTCGCTGCAAGTGTTCGCGGCATTAGCCAAATGCCCAAGTTATATGAAGCAATTGATCAATATCCTGTAATTTGTGTTAAAACCACAAAATCGAAAAAAGATTTTCCAGATTCACTAATTTCTATAGAGGAAATTGATTCTTCATATAGCGCACTTATTCATACTTATGACGGATTTAAAGATCTAGGACAAGAAAGCGGTACTGAAAAACAATGGAAGTACCTTCTTCGGTCATTAAATGAACGTGGTGGATGGGCTGAATTTTTGGATTATGAGTTTGGCGGCATTGAAAATTTGCTTCCAACAATTGAACATTTTTCATCATTTGACGTCAATAAACAGTGGGCATATTTTATCGCTTTGAGGAAACATGGCGCAAAGGGCAATAAGTATTTGACCGAAGTCTTGAGCGAGGCGGCTACCTTTGATGAGTTTGTCGCTGGTCTTTTTGATTCATTACTCCGGTTTGATTGTCAGACTAGCATATTTGGTCAAGTATACGATCAAAGAAAAAAAATTCTTAAAGGGATAACAGGATATAATCCTCTTTTGGCTAATTACCTTAAAAAACTTACAGATAAGAAGGATAAAGCGATTTATTATTTAACGGATTTGACCCAGCTTGAGAAAGAGCAAATCATTGAAGTAATCAATAGCTATAGAGACTCATACTCTCGTCAGGGGTTGATGGATATTTTAAGTGGGGTTTATCCTGATTTGTACTACTATTTACAGTCTTATAAATCCGGTATTCGTCTAATTGATTATTACTTTGATGATTACAAGTTCTGTAAGGTGACTAATTGCATAAGCGAAAGCTTTATGCTGAAAGTTCAGGAACAGGCAACATCAAGAGAGTATAACAAAGAATTGAGCCCAAGAGACCTTTTCATTGATAAAATTGATAAGTCAAAATCAGTCTTGTACTTTGTTGATGCATTCGGTGTAGAATACTTAAGCTTCTTACAGGCAAAATGTTTTGAGAAAGGCTTGGCAATCAACGTGAATATTGGCCGTTGTGATCTTCCTTCAATCACTTCCGTAAATAAAGGCTTTGTAGAATCATTTACAAAGGTTGGATGCAAGCTTGTCGATACTAAAGAACTTGATGAGGTTAAACATTCTGGCCAAAAGAATTATAACTACGAAAATACTAAGTCCCCAATTCATATTGTAGAGGAACTTAGATTGATTTCTTCATGGGTTGAAAAGATTGAGACAGAACTGGTGTCTGGAGGAATTGACAAAGTCATAATGGTATCAGATCACGGTGCAAGTCGGCTAGCAGTTATTAATGAATCTGAGACATCTCTTGAAGTGTCTGAAAAGGGTCTTCATTCTGGCAGATGCTGTCCTAAGGCAGATGTTTCAGTGAAGCCGGATTGCGCAACTGAAGAAAATGGTTTTTGGTGTCTTGCCAATTATGATCGATTTAAAGGTGGGAGAAAAGCTAATGTTGAAGTGCATGGTGGTGCGTCTTTAGAAGAAGTGGCTGTTCCTATCGTTGAAATAACAAAAGTCGGAAAAGCCATTGAGTGCAGTGTATGTGCAGATAGCAAGGTTGTAACAGTAAGTTTTAAGAAAAAGGCAGAGTTGAGATTGTTTGTTGCAGAAGATTCTGAAAATGTGGCAATCGCTATCGGTGGAAAGATTTATCAGGCTGAAAAGACTGAGTCAAAATTCTATTATAAGATTCCTCTCCCGGATATCAAGAAAGTCGGTAATTATGACTTCGAAGTTCATGTGAATGGGAATGTTATTAAACGTGGACTTTCTTTCGAGGTAAAGAAAGAAGGTGCTACAGAAAGAAAGTTTTTTTAATTCAGAAAGACTATGGAAGAAAAACTAAGACAATATTTTGAGGATATGGTCGTCTATAAGGACCTTAAGGAAAGCAATTTCTTTAGGGCTCTAAAGTTGCCTTCATTTCTGCGTGACTGGCTGCTTAAAATGTTTGAAGACGACGAAGGAAAATTCGATGTAGAAGAAATAACGAACTTCATCCATTCATATATCCCATCAAAAGGTGACTGGAAGGGAATTAAAGACAGAATTGTTCTTGAAGGAGAGCATGTGAAAATGCTCACGCGAGTATCCATTGATATTAGTGTTCATAATCAGGAGGTGACATTCGCGTTGCCTGATTTTGCTCTATCTAACAAGGATACTATTATTGAACCGGAAGTATGGGATAGGTGTCGTGATGAATTGCTCAAAGCCAACGAAACTTGGGGTGTAGTTGAACTTGGTTATCGTTACCCAGATAAGGACTCGCATACTACAGGTAAAATAAAACTAATCAGTTTCCAGAATTTTTGCCCGTACGAGATTGATCTTGAGTTCTTCAAGGATGTCCGAAAAGAGTTCAATGTCCATGAGTGGATAGACATAATCCTCGGCGCTATGGATTATAATGCGGCTGGATATGAAGACGAGCATCAGAAAATGGCGATGATTTCTAGACTGCTTCCTTTCGTCGAAAAAAGGGTAAATATAATTGAGCTAGCGCCAAAGGGGACCGGTAAATCGTATCTGTTTGGAGGAATCAGCAGATATGGATATTTGTCTGCAGGCAAGATGACTCGAGCTAAATTGTTTTATGACTTAGGTCGTAGAGAAGACGGATTGGTGTTCTTCCACGATTATATCGCATTTGATGAAATACAGAAGGTGGAGTTTGACAATCCCAATGAAATGACCCAAACTCTCCAAGGTTATATGGAACAAGGTACCGTGAAAATTGGGGATAAGAATGATGTGGCTGATGCGGGTTTCGTAATGCTTGGAAACATCGATCAAGAAAAGATGGATGAGTGGCAGAATATGTTTGATGGGCTGCCTTCTGTTTTCAAGACCAGTGCCTTAATCGATAGAATCCATGGCTTCATCAAAGGATGGGATATCCCTCGTATGAATGAAGGACTGAAAATTAAAGGCTGGGCTTTAAACTCAGAGTATTTTACAACGATTATGCATTTGCTGCGTGATGATGCTTCTTATCGTGCAATTGTAGATAGAATCGTTGAATATCCGGATAATGCAGATACTCGTCATACTGAAGCTGTGAAGCGTTTGGCTACAGCTTTCATGAAATTATTGTTTCCGAATGTGCGCTCAGTCTCCGACGTCAATATTAGAGAGTTCCAGCAATACTGCTTGAGACCTGCAAAGAAGATGAGAGAGATTATTCTTAGACAACTTGGAATGCTTGATAGTCAATATAAAGGCAAGGATATGCCGCAGTTCTCAGTAAAAGGATTTGATAATGAAGAAAATTAATTGTATCGCTTGCGGAGAAGAAATTATTGATAAGGACACTATTGGCATCAATAAGAAGTTGATAGGTGAAGATATCAAAACGTTCTATTGCATCAATTGTCTGGCTGATTATCTTGGCTGTGACGTCCAGGATATCTTCGATAAAATTGAAGAATTTAAAGAAGAAGGTTGTAAACTATTTTCATAGAGATAATTATGAAGAGATTCATATATGCAGATAATGCGGCAACGTCAAAATTAAGCCCTCAGGCTCTGGAGGCAATGATTAGTTATTTGTCTAAAGAATATGCAAATCCTTCACAATTATATACATTTGCTAAACGGCCAAAAAACGCACTCAAAGAATCTCGTCAGATTATAGCAGAATGTATAGGCGCGTCTCCTGAAGAAATCTTCTTTACTTCATGTGGTACGGAAAGTGACAACTGGGCTATTCATGAAGCAATAGAACGAGGATATGACATTGTAACATCCTCAATTGAACATCACGCTGTATTGCACCCATGCCAAAAGGCTGAACAAGGAGGTGTAAGTGTAGCTTACCTTTCAGTTGACCATGATGGCCTTGTATCTGTAACCAATCTTGCCCAAAATATTGGCAGATCTGAGACTTTGGTGTCAATAATGATGGCCAATAATGAAATAGGGTCAATTCAACCGATAAAGGATCTTTGCGAAGTTGCACACTCGAAAGGTGCTTTGTTTCATACTGATGCCGTGCAAGCCGTTGGTCACATAAGGATTGATGTCCATGATTTGGGCGTTGATATGCTATCTGCATCGGCACACAAATTTAATGGCCCCAAAGGCATTGGTTTCTTATATGTCCGAAAAGATATCGATATGTCACCATACATAAGTGGCGGTGGTCAAGAGTATGGATTACGTTCAGGGACTGAAAATGTAGCTTCGATTGTCGGCATGGCGGTAGCGTTAAGGGAAAATATTGAATCTCTTGAAAAGAATCAATCTCATATTCAGCACCTTGAAAGTCTGATTTTGCGTTTGCTTGATGAATCAGATATCATTTATCAGCGTAACGGTGCTGATAATCATGTTCCAGGTAACATTAGTTTGTCTTTCCCTGGTCACTCGGGAGAATCAATACTTCACAGACTTGACCTCCAAGGAATATGTATTTCAACTGGTTCTGCTTGTAACAGCAAGGATACTGTTGTCTCGCACGTCTTGAAGGCTATCGGTTTACCTGATGACATTGCACAATCAACAGTGAGGATTTCACTTGGAAAATATAATTCTGAAGATGAAATCATTTCAATAGTAGAGTCATTATCAAAATTATAATACCAATTCTATGACTTGGCAAATTATTAAGGAATCATATATTAAAGATCATCTGGCAAAGAGATACTTAAAACAGCCAGAACGTCGTCTTCGTGCTCTTGATGCGATAGAGGCACTTTTACGGTCCCAACATCCTGAATACATAGATGATCCCATGAGAATTTACAACATGGGGAAAGATAAGTTTAAAATCCAGTTGGCTGAGATGAAAGGAAGTAACTTGTCCTCAGCAGAAAAAAGTATAATCACGGGGTTGTTTAAGTATCTAAGCATCCAATAATACATTCTCAATATGAAGGACCACGTTATTCCGGAAGATCGTTGTAGACACGGACATTTAACTGTAGGATTGATGATGCGGCTAAAATGCTCTGTAAGCAATTATATCACTAAAAATGAATGGTTTTATATCGGAATAACAAACCGGCCATATCGAAGAAGTATTGAACATGAATGGCGCAACCATGAGCGAATGATACTCTTATACCGCACTACTTCAGAATCATATGTGAGATCACTTGAAAGAGATTTTGTTAATCTGTATAGAACCGATCCTAAGTACAACGAAAAGATGGCTAATGCCACAGGTGGTGGCGGTGGCGCTTATGGGGAAGGCATGCATTATTTGTACATATTGTTATAGGCTCAGAAACTGGAAATAACTTACATGAGAAAATAACACGATGGGTATTTTTGATTCATTATTTGGACGACCACGTCACAGCGAATTTGAAATTAAGGTAAAGGCTTGGACTGCAGTACAAGCATATCAGAAAAAGAATTTTTCTTTCGCCGCAAAGTTATTCGCTGAATATTTTTCGATGAAGGGCTATGGCTTCTTTCCTGAACTGGATGCTGACGATTATCGAATGTATTTTAATTTGATGTTGAGCCAATTTTATGCTCAAATGTATGAGGATACAATCGCAACTTGTAAGAAAATCCAAATAATCAAACCACATTCTGGAGATTCGTTCGCTTTTCAGGCTTTGTCTGAAAAGGCACTCGGAAATATCGTTGAAGCTAATAAACTCTGGACTAGAGCGTCAATAAATGGGTGCGAGTTAACAGAGCATTTCCCTGATATAGACGATGTTGTTATGGTAGGATATAATAACTAATAAATACGACAATTATGATTGATTTATCTAATGATTTTGCAGAAGGCGTTTCAAAAATTCAAACTTGGCGCAATCGTTACAATTCTAAAGAATACCCTCACAAGATACTAATTAACATTATGTATCGAGCATACACTACAGATATGGTATGGGATGAATTTGAATCAGGAATGATGCCGAAGTTCTCATCTTTTCAAGAATCTGTCGTCTATGTAGTAAAGCGATATGGCACATTGGCAGTGGAAAAAGTAAATTCCAATTTGCTGAATTGGTTACAGAACAATCCGGGAAAATGGGTTGGTAACTGTTGCTATCAGTTTATGGAAGAAGTTGCCACCGATGCGGAAAAAAGCAGAAAGAACTTAGATATGATGGAGAAATCATATTTGCATCATTTGTTGAATGATAAGATGGTGTTGTATTTTATCGCAATGCGTCAAGCCGGTGAAACAGAGGCAAAGGCTATTGAAAGGCTGACAAATTTTCAAGTTGAAATGATTGCTAAGCTTGATTATGGTTCAACAAAAAGAATGTTCGCAGAATTAATCACTGAGAGATTCTTAGAAAACAAAGGCATTAAAATAATGTAATGTTAGATAAAGAAGAATATCAAAGAATCGCGGATTTTATTTTATCTTTTCCGGAGATGGATGACTTTATTGAGGAACATCCGGACATACAACGTCTGGATATTCTTCTGAGCGAATATGCGCAGTTTGCAAGTCAGCAGTATTATTACTCCGATGATTTAAGAATATCTATCCAGATAGCCAAGGAAAAGTTTTCAGAATTTGTTGAACAATCCCATCTCGGCATTCATTCGATTAATAAAACCAAATGCATTGACGATGCGTCAATTATTTGTACATTCCATAATGAGGCATACGGTGACAAAAAACCAGAGTATCTTTTTAAGAAAGCAGATGTACAGCATTATCGGACAATAACCGAAAAGATTGCATATCAAAAGGTTGACTTCTCTCCGTTAGTTGAAAAATATATTTCGCACTATCATCCATATGTTAATATGGAGATTGCATCTGCTTTCATTAATGCAAAACAGTATGACATAGGGCTTCCTTTTTTGCAAAAGGTTCTCTCGTATGTCTTCAGTTATCCAAATATCTATTGGGATAATCCTACGGCGCTATACAGTTGCGCTGAAGGAATACATATGATGCAGTACCTTCTCGGACGAGCAGGGATGGATGCATTGGATTATATTATTCCTGACTCGAAATACCGATTATTGCAACTAGCATATCTGTATATTTCAAGGGCAATATATATGTGTGACGAAGACATTGCGTCACATGGTAAGTGGGATGGTGAGCATATTCCGGCAGGCCTGATTAATAAATTGAATTTTTTGTCGATCAGAGCTAATTTAGTATATGATTATCGCACAGAATTCAGTGTGATATTTGGTATTGGCATTAACCCAGACATTCAATACATCGCAGATAAGGCAACGGCATCAAGTATTGCTGACCGATATGGTTTATCAATCATATTTGAGGAATGCTTCAAAGATGCGATGAAGATGTATCGTTATGGCTCTTTGATTCCGAATGATACTGGTGGCTATGTGGATATTGAAGATGCGACTTTCGGTGAACTTATCGAAAGAGGAAACATTAGAAGTGAAGATCTTGCTAATCAGCTTTTAAAATTATATCGGGAATCCTATTTTGTCCTGGGCGAATCAGAACTTGCTGAGTGTATATGGTTTATTAAAGATAAACTGTGTTATTCGGTTTCAGAAGCGCTTCGCTTCAAGGAAGAGAGAATATCAGAATATAAACGATGGCATGAGGAGTGGGTACAGTCACTCATTTCAAGGTCATCACAAGCTGGTAATGCTTTTGTCAATGCACTATCGATCAAAAAATCGTTCGCCTCTCATATTAAGCAAGCTCTAGCACAAAACAACATTACTTGCTTGTATCACTTTACCGATAGAGCAAACCTTGAATCAATTATAAAAAATGGTGGATTGTATTCTTGGAAGTATTTGGAAGAACACGATATATCAATCCCAAAACAGGGAGGAAATCTTGATTCGAAAGCAAATGATCAGAAATTTGGATTGGAGGATTATGTGAGGTTAAGTTTTTGCGACGATCATCCAATGATGTGGCGATTGAAATGCGCGGGCTACAATCTGGTGCTTCTTAAGATTAAAGTTGATGTTGCATGGGCCAAAGACACATTGTTCTCAGACATTAATGCTACTGCTCATAATCATCGCCATGGAGATGATATCGAGACTTTTAATTCGATAGATTTCAATGCTGTTAAACAGCATTATTTGAACAAAAGTTCTGCAATGTTCGGTCCTCATCAAGCTGAAGTAATGGTGAAAACCTGTATTCCGTTAGAATACATCCTCAATATTGACAATCCAATAATTCGCTAATTATGATATATGTCGTTAATAAAAAAAGAAAGGATGAAAGCATCAAGAAAGAATTTCCTAATGCTGATATTCTCGATTTGACTTCTAAATCTGAATATGCTAAAGTCCTTAGCCCATTTTATCCGCATGGAAATATCCCAATTCCATTTACGGAAGGATTAACGGCAACCTGTGTAGAGGCTGTTTGGCAAGGATTGAAGGTGTTTGAGACTTATGGCGTGGATTTTAATACTTTCCGTAACGACACAATGCAGAATCTAAAACGGACAGTACGAAAATATGGGGCTCCTAAGGGTCACTTAAAAGGCGCATTTGGAAATGAAATTTTGAACTACTTCGACGCAAGAATGTTAATCTATTTGCCTACTTATAAATATGTACTTGATAATGTGCCTCGTGTCCAACACATTTTAAAGCGTATCAAAGAGAGGTCAATTGATCATGATTTAGTTTTCTTGGATTATAATACCAATACTGATGTAAGAGATATTTCTCAGCCGCTTTCCCATGCGGGACTTGTAAAACTGTACATAGAGGATAGGTATCCAGAGTATGATCCGTCAATTAGACCAATGACTAAAGAAGAAGTAGAGGATAAAAGGCAACGTCAAAAAGAAGAAAAAAAGGCTAGAACTACAAAACATAAAAGAAATTCATCGACAGATAATCGTCCGGGAAATGATTCTACTTGCAGTTCTTCGGACAAAAATGACTTTCAAGAGGGACTTTTCCCACCTTCTTTCTTTGAATCAAAATAGGGATATTTGCCTTTGAGCATCTAAACTTCTGCTGTAGTCCAAGATGATTTGTGTTAATTTCCAGATTTATAAAATAAATTCCCCCATATCCAACTGACTATATCACATTGAATCTACCCCCTGGAGCGTTTTCAAATGTACCACTTCAGACATGGTCGCTTTCGGTTCGGCAAAGTTATTATTATTTCTGATTTTTTCTTCTCATCGAGTCACCTTTCAGTTCAACCTGAAGCGCATTAGCTGTGAGGCGGTCCAAGATTGCGTCAGCCAATGTCGGCTCATTGATGTAGTCATACCATTTGGATACCGGGAGCTGTGATGTGACGATTACTGATTTCCTCTGATAGCAGTCTTCAAGGATCTGGAGCAGTGCTAGACGGGAGTTGTTGTCAAGCGGCTGCAGTCCGAAGTCGTCAAAGATGACGAGGTCGTTCTTCTCGATATGGTTGATGACCTTAAGAAGACTTCCATCAAGTTTGGCGAGCGCTATACGCTCGATGAACTTGGCGATTTCGGAGCAAATGCCCCCAGAAAACCGATGATTATTTCGGAGTAAAACCACCCAAAAAGGACCCTATTATAAATAAAAAAGGTAGGGAA
>CALVDR010000055.1 GCA_944326365.1 uncultured Bacteroidales bacterium
CGGTTAGGGGGATCTCGCTCCCTCCGGTCGCGGTTACTTCGTGACTTTTGACCCACCCACCTTGCCTACGGATTCGTAAAACGAATCCTCTAAAAGAGGTAGTTCTCTGAAATTCACTTCGTTCTTTTCATCGAACTCACGTTATTTAATAAGGGCGACGAGGCATTTTGTGACATTGCCGCAGATGCGGTCAAGCACATTCCGGGACTCTTCCGCCTTTACGAATTTTTCTCCGGTGATATGTTCGTACAGCTCGATATATCTGTCGGTGATGCTGCTTACAATCTCCGGAGTCATTTCAGGTACAGTCTGACCCTCTTTCCCCTGGAAACCGTTGGCCATCAGCCACTCGCGTACGAATTCCTTTGAAAGCTGCTTCTGTTTCTCGCCCTTGGCCAGTCTCTCCTCGTATCCGTCGGCATAGAAATAACGTGAAGAATCAGGAGTGTGGATCTCGTCCATCAGGTAGATGGTGCCGTTCTTTTTCCCGAACTCGTATTTGGTATCCACCAGGATAAGCCCCATTTTAGCCGCTATCTCCGTGCCTCTTTGGAAAATGGCCCTGGTGTATTTCTCCAGCTGCTCGTAGTCTTCGCGGCTTACAAGCCCTGAAGCTATGATCTCCTCCTTGGAGATATCCTCGTCATGTCCTTCCGCAGCCTTTGTGGTAGGCGTGATGACAGGCTCCGGGAATTTCTGGTTCTCGACCATTCCTTCAGGCAGCGCAATGCCGCAGAGCGTCCTTTTTCCTGCTTTGTATTCTCTCCATGCATGTCCTGAAAGGTAGCCGCGGATGACCATCTCCACCTTGAAAGGCTCGCACTTGTGGCCTATGGTGACCATCGGGTCGGCTTCTGCGATTTTCCAGTTAGGGAGGATGTCAGTGGTGGCGTCCAGGAATTTTGATGCTATCTGGTTCAGAACCTGGCCCTTGTAGGGAATTCCCTTCGGCAGCACCACGTCGAATGCTGAAATTCTGTCAGTGACAATCATCACCAGATAGTCGTTGTCGATGTCATATACATCGCGGACTTTCCCGACATATTTGCTCACTTGTCCCGGAAAGTTGAAATCGGTCTTGGTAATAGCTTCCATAATTTTATATGTGTTACGATTCTTTCTGAATCTTTTCACGCTTGCGTGCCTCCACATCCATGCGGCCCGCGTCATCTCGCGAAAATTGTCCGGAACGGACAACGACGGCAAAGTTAGCAATATTTTCAGTTTGTCATCCGCCGCAAGCAAGATTTCGGCGCAAGAGGGATTTAATCTGATAAAATGGCAGTTTTGTCGGGTACGATTGCCGGTGGCACATACTTTGACAAGATACCTTGAACAAGAAAGCATGAAAATTATGAAAAGAATCGTTTTTATACTGATGTTGATATCAGTCTGTGTATCAGGGTCAGCCCAGAACAAGGAGACCCTGAAGGAGAGGATCGCCCGCTGGAAGAGCGATATGGCAGAATTCAATGAAGGCCGCAGCGGAACCGAACAGAATCAGGCGGTGCTGGATACCATAGCATGGCTGCAGGCGGAGCAGGCCCTGAAGGATTCATCGTTCGTAATTGAGGCTGATGCCGTGACATTCAAGTACGGTACGAGAGTCCAGGTGAATTCCACTACGAACTTCATATCGATGGAAGGTGACAGGGCTGTCATCCAGATTTCCCCGAGCTACGTATACGGAGGCCCGAACGGAGTGGGAGGCATCACTGTCGACGGAACCGTTTCGAATGTCAGTCTCACTTCCGACAAGAAAGGCCGCATCCATTTCTCCATGTATGTGACCGGGAGGGCGGTGAACGCTACCGTATCTGTCACCATGACGCCGGGAACGAACAGGGCTGTCGTACAGGTTTCCCCTACATTCAGTTCGAATGATGTCCGGCTGGAAGGCTATCTGGTTCCTGCAGAGCACTCGCGTGTCTTCGAAGGGACTTCCATCTGAAAGAGGGTGACCCACCCGGAATGACGAATGAAAACGGAAATAAAAATGTTATGAAAAAGAATATATTGATGCTTATGGTACTGGCAGGTGCTGCAGCTGTATCCTGCCAGAAATTCCCGACGGCTGTAGATGCCGACGGAGAATTCCTGGTTTCCACATCATACGACAAGGAAACTGATTTCAGCAAATACAGTACATTTACTGTGGCGGACAGTGTACTGGTCCTGGATTCCTACTTACGCTGTGACACTGTCAAGACCTCGTTCACTGACAGACTTGTAGAGAAGTTCCGCCAGAAGATGGAGGAGCGAGGCTACACTTACGTGCCTGCAGAAGATATAAGGGATGAAAACGATCCTGCGGAAGCGGATCTCGCCATCCAGCTTACGTATGTAGGCGATACCGACTATTATGTGGACTATGTGGATTCTTACTGGTGGCTCGACTACCCGGGATACTGGTCATCATATTATTGGGGCAGCTGGGGAGGCGGCTGGTACTATCCGTATCCTGTGATTTACCAGTTCTCCACCCATTCTCTTATGGTCGACATGGCTGATCTGACTTCGGCAGAAGGCGAGGACGAAAAGCTGACTGTCGTATGGAGCTGCATGATAAACGGTGAGGCGGGCTATGCCAACGTCGACTACCGGAGATTCCTGACTGCCATCGACCAGGCCTTTGCCCAGTCGCAGTATATCGGCGGAAACGAAAACTGATTCAAGTGAAGGAGGAAAAATGATGAAAAAGACAATATTGGTGACAATGGCCGTGATTCTCACGGCAATATGCGCTCACGCGCAAGTAGGCAGACGCTATTATGTGGATGCCGGCTGGCAGTTCAACGGTACCGTGTCGAATGTTTTCTCGGACAATGCGTCAGGATGGGGTGCATATCTCGAAGGCGGATATTATTTCCTACCGAGAGTGGCCGCAGGAGTCTTTGCCAGTTTCAATACGAACAATGAGTATTTCCCGAAACAGACTTATGATGCGGGCAACGGTACAGCCGTGACCACTGACATGTATCATTCCCTGTATCAGGTCCCGTTCGGCGCCACGCTCCGTTACCGGTTTGCGTGGAAGAAGATCCAGCCTTATGCCGAAGCCAAGCTGGGTGCAAACTACGCCAGGGAATATGAGCTTTATTCCACTTTCGGTGCGGCCGACTCGCAGTGGGGTTTCTATGTGTCCCCTGAAATCGGCGTGGTCATCCATCCGTTCAACAAAAGCAATCTTGGCCTGCAGCTGTCGGCCTATTACAGTTATGCCACGAACAGGAGCGAGGCTTTCGGAATAAACGGGCTGAACAATGCCGGCTTCAAACTCGGAATATCATTCTGATCCGCAAATCGCGGATGTTTTATCAGTTTGAAAAGATTTTTTCACTCTGCGTCGGAAAAAAACCTTATATTTGGGGAGTGACCCGAAAAGGTGTGAAAGCACCCTTTTGAGTCACCCCTTGTTTTTACATACCCGTCGAAACGTTATATATGGACAGGAATACACATGTGGTCATTATGGCCGGGGGCATAGGCAGCAGGCTCTGGCCTGCAAGCACGCCCCTGGCTCCGAAGCAGTTCATCGATGTTCTCGGAGTGGGAAAATCCCTCATCCAGCTGACAGTGGACAGATTCCGGCCTCTATGCGACATGTCTCATTTCTGGGTGGTGACTTCTGCCGGATATGCAGATACGGTGAAGGCCCAGCTTCCGGATATTCCGGCTGAAAACATATTGGCGGAGCCGGAGGCCAGGAATACGGCCCCTTGCATAGCTTATTCCTGCTGGAAGATTGCCGCGAAGTTCCCGGATGCGAACATCGTCGTGACTCCGGCCGATGCCTTGGTTCTGGAGAAAGAGACTTTCGTGAAGGTGATCGGAGAGGCTTTGTCTTTTTCCGCGGCGAATGCGGCCGTAGTGACCGTAGGTATTGTCCCTTCCAGGCCGGAAACAGGCTACGGCTATATCTGTGCCGGGAAAACCGAATACGGAAAGGTGACAAAAGTCCGGTCGTTCAGGGAGAAGCCCGATCGTGCCACAGCTGAAAGATATTTGTCGGAGGGGAATTATTTCTGGAATGCCGGCATTTTCGTCTGGAGTGCCGGTACCATCATTTCGCAGTTCCGCCGCTACTGTCCGGGCATCGCCGGAGTCATGGACAGGCTGGCTCCGTATCTCAATACCGAAGGGGAGGCTGCCGCTCTCAAGGAGCTGTTCCCGCAATGCGAGAAAATTTCCATAGATTATGCCGTGATGGAGAAGTCCCCGGACATTTATGTGATAGCCGGGGAGCTGGGATGGAGCGATCTGGGCAGCTGGGGCTCCGTGAAAGAGCACATGGCCTGTGATGAAGACGGGAATGCTGTCGTAGGGGATGATGTGCGGCTCTTCCATTGCCGCGGATGCGTGGTGCATCTTCCTTCCGTGAAGACTGCCGTGCTGGAAGGCCTTGACGGTTTCATCGTGGCGGAGAAGGACGGTGCTCTTCTGGTCTGCCGCATGTCTGACGAACAGCATATCAAGGAATATTCTGCCGGAAAATGAAAGAAGGTATGGAAGAGAGAAAACATTACAGGACTGTGATCATATCGGATGTCCATATAGGATCCGCACATTCGAAGGTGAAGGAAGCCGCGGATTTCCTCAGCAGTGTGGACTGTGACAGACTGATACTTAACGGGGATATCATTGACGGCTGGCAGCTGCAGAAGAAATCTTCTTCCAAGAAATGGAATCCGGAGTACACCCGTTTCACAAAAGTAATCATGAAAATGATGGAGGTGCATGATACGCAGGTGATTTATCTGCGCGGGAATCATGATGACTTTCTGGACAATCTTGTCCCTCTGTCTCTCGGGAATGTAAGCGTCCTGCAGGACTATATCCTGGAATCTGGGGAGCACCGTTTCTTCGTTACGCACGGAGACGTGTTCGACAGTGTCACTTCCAAAATGGAATGGCTGGCGAAGCTCGGTGACGTGAGCTATACGGCCCTCCTGCGTTTCAACAGCATTTACAACAAGTTCCGCAGCCGTCAGGGAAAACCCTATTTTTCTCTCTCCCAGGCGATCAAGCACAAGGTGAAGCAGGCTGTGTCGTTCATTTCCGGCTTTGAGCGCATGCTTGCAGATCTGGCGAGGTCAAAACGTTGTGACGGCGTCATCTGCGGGCATATACATTATCCTGAAGACAGGATGATAGACGGTATACGTTATCTGAATTCCGGCGACTGGGTGGAGTCCATGTCGGCATTGCTCGAAGACGGGCAGGGAAACTGGAGGATAATGAAATTCAGGGAAGAATATCTATGATACCATTGGCCGTAAGGCCGGATGGGAAACCGATATTGGCCGTAAGGCCGAAAAATTTTCCTTATGGGTAAAGGTCTGAAATATCTGTTTATAGTCCAGGGTGAAGGCCGCGGACATCTGACGCAGGCTATGGCTCTGGAGAAACTTCTGAACGAGAACGGTCATCAGGTCGTGGGGATGCTGGTGGGAAAGAGTCAGGCCAGGCAGCTGCCGGATTTTTTCGTCAGGGGAGTGTCTGCTCCGGTGCGCCAGTTCGACAGCGTGAATTTCCAGCCTTCTGCCGAGAACAGGACTGTGAATATGCTCAAGAGCGTGTTGTACAATGTCGAGAAATTCCCGCAGTATCTGAAGAGCATACTTTTCCTGAAAGATGCCATCCGTGATTCCGGGGCTGACGTGGTGGTGAATTTCTATGAACTGCTTACCGGTATAGCGTATTTCAATTTCAAGATAGATATTCCGAATATAAGTATCGGACATCAGTATCTGTTCCATCATCCTGATTTCCGTCTTGGCGATTCGGGGATTTCAGGGACGGAAGGACTGATGATTTTCACCAGGATTACGTCGATAGGGGCGTGCAAAAGACTGGCTCTGTCTTTCCGCAGCATGGCAGACGATGACCAGAAGAAAATAAAGGTGGTGCCTCCGATACTCAGGGAGGCTGTCCTGGAGACAAAACCTGTGCAGGGGAAATATATCCACGGATATATGCTGAATGCCGGTTTCTCGGAGGATGTGATGAAATGGCATGCCTTGCATCCCGAGGTGGAGCTTCGCTTTTTCTGGGACCGGTGGTCCGAAACCCCGGTAAAGAAAATCGATGATACCCTGAGTTTCTATCTTCTGGATGACAGGGAGTTCCTGAAACAGATGTCAGGATGTATGGCGTATGCGAGCACTGCAGGTTTCGAGTCCGTATGCGAAGCGATGTATTTCGGCAAGCCGATACTGATGGTGCCGTCCCATATCGAGCAGAAATGCAATGCATTTGACGCGGTCAGAAGCGGGGCGGGGATCAGTTCGGATTTCTTCGACTTGTCCGCTCTTCTTGAGTTCGCCGGCAGATTCACTCCTGACGAGGCTTTCCCTGAGTGGGCGCGTTCTGCCAGAAGGCGTATTCTTGAGGAACTCGTGGTCTTGTAGAAACCGCTGCGGGGGCTGCCGTACCTCCATGATGAAATTTTATCGAATTTTCTGAAGAAAAATTTGGAGAATATAAATTTAAAACATACCTTTGCAATCCCAATTCGGAAATAGCACATTTCTGATCCGGGAAAATGGGAAGATTCGTTAGCTCAGCTGGTAGAGCACAACACTTTTAATGTTGGGGTCTTGGGTTCGAATCCCAAACGGATCACAAGGATGCTGTTCTGGACAGTATTAGAAAATATGCTTCCTTAGCTCAGTTGGTAGAGCACGACACTCTTAATGTTGGGGTCCAGGGTTCGAGCCCCTGAGGGAGCACAAAGACGGTTCAACACCGTCTTTTTTTGTATCACAATCGGCCTCTGATGTATGTCAGAGGCCGATTTGTATTTTTGGGGTATGATGGAATTTCCAGACAACCGTTTGTTTTTCCGTTTGTTGTTTGTTTGTATTTTTGTAAAAACAAACGGTTGCGATGTTATGATGCCTGGATCCAAAATTTAAATATTCTAAATTCAGGGTTCCACAAGAAAAAACAAACGGTTAGCAAACGGTTTTGCAAAAAAGAACAAACTGTTGTGTAACTAAAGTATTAATTATCATGGCTGTACAATTCTATCTTTTCCCAAGACCGCTGAAATCCGGAGAATATCCGATTTCTGTTTCTGCTTATGTATCCAACACTCGCCTTCAAACAACAATTGGCATATCCATTAGTCCGGACTATTGGCTTGACGCCAAGCAATGTGTCAAGAAAGGGGCGCAGAATAAAAAAGGGCTGAAGTACACTGAAATCAACAACAAACTTCTTGAAATTACCAAGGCATTTAATGATTATGATGCACAACAGTCCGGTGCTCCAGTTACAAAGGATGAACTTAAAGCTCTCTTGCATTCTGTTTTATATGGGAAAAGCAGAAAACCGCGCAAGTCTGAACCTGATTTCTTTAAAACATTTGACGAAATCATCGCAACCGAAAAAGTAATCAGACAATGGACTGCAAGTTCTCTGAAAAAATATATTACAGTAAAGAATCACTTGCACGAATTTTCACCAGAGATCCAGTTTGCCGACTGGACTGAGACGCAGCTAAACGCTTACGTAACTTTCTTGGGTTCAAAACTCCGAATGAAGGATGTTTCCGTTCAGAAAGAAATCAAATTGCTGAAACTGATACTGAAGAAAGCGGTCAAAATGGGCATCAGGATGCCACTTGATTTTATTGATTTCAAACCGAAATTCAAGATAATAGATAAGGAAGTCGTCTACCTTACTTGGGAGGAACTTATGAAGCTGTATAATTTGAGTATTCCTGACGATGGTACTGAAATTACTGTTAGTGATATTAGCGGACAATATTATAGGAAGATTGTAAAAAGGAGTTCTTCGTTGAAGAAAACGAGGGATCTTTTCTGCTTTTGCTGCTTCACCGGGCTTAGATACAGTGATATGGCCAAACTAAGGAAGACTGATGTAAGGAACGGCACAATCAGAGTAGTAACGGAAAAGACAAACGATAGCCTGACGATTCCATTGAATAAATATGCAAAAACAATATTGTCAAAATACGAAGACGAGACTTTTCCAGGAGATCTTGCACTACCGGTAATCAGTAATCAGAAGATGAATGACTATATTAAGGATCTCGCCGAGATATGCGGTTTTGCTGATCCAGTGACCTATATATATTATCAAGGAGGTATCCGCCATGAAGAAGTTTATCCTAAATGGAGCGTGCTGGGTACACACGGAGCCAGACGTACATTTGTATGTAATGCTTTGGCTTTCGGAATCCCGGCAGAAGTTATAATGAAAATTACCGGACATTCCAATTACGCAGCTATGAAGCCATATGTCGCAATATCTGATGCCTCGAAGAAAAAAGCTATGGAAATGTTCAATAACGAATGATATGATACAGTAGCATCCTGTTCTGTAATATTTATTGTAATTAAATTTATTAAAGTTTGTGTAATTCAGTAATTTATTATTACATTTGTGTCCATAATTATGGACACAAATGTAATGTAATATGGCTGAGATAACCCCTAATACTCCACTAGTGATGTTGACTGTCGGGCAATTCGAAGAATTGCTCAGCAGGAATAGAATAGAAAAAACTGAGACATTCCAATCCTCTCACAGAAGGTATGTGTATGGGCTGAAAGGAATCTGCGAACTTTTCAATTGCGCACACTCAACAGCACAAAAACTGAAAGACGAAGTGATTACAGAGGCTGTTTCCCAGTATGGCAGGAAAATAGTAGTAGACGCAGAACATGCGCTACGTTTATTTAAGGAAAGAAAATCATCTTTAGACCCCGATACGGATTTATAGCCGTTTTGCCTTATTGATGTCGTTCATGCTGATGGTCAGAATAAAATTCCTTTGCCCATTTATCTCATAATAATATATTCTGAGTACCTGCTTTTTGATCAATGTAATCTTGTCGAAGCAAGCAATTATTTTAACGGATTCTTCAGGCTGCACTTTTCCATCTCCATATATTCTATGAGGGATAATATTTTTCTCATATTCCAGATTTCGTTTGCTTTTCTTTTTACTCTCCACAGCAAAGCGCGGTTCTGAAAACTGGTATGAAATAGCAGACTTGTTCGTTACCTGCATTACAAGGTATAGTGAATCGTTCCTGTAAAAAATATTGTCACAAGTGATACTAATTCCATACCCATAGCACCCTATATGATACAGTTCTTTATTCAATTCAGAGAAAAAACCGTTCTTGAATTTCTCGAATATTGCAGTTTCATAATGTTCATTTTCAACGATAAAGGATTCCGGTTTCAAGCCTGGCAAATGCTCTCTTGTGTCAATAATTTGCTTGTCAAGTTTCATGGAGTATCTTACAGGAAAAGAATGTATATCGCCGTCAGTCTCAATACAGAATATTGATGTAGTGTAATCGAATCTTTCTTTTGCTTTTACCGCAAGAAATTCTTTGTCAGCATCAACGATTCTTGCAATAAGTACATCATCACCGAGATTTACATACTCTAATTCAGAGTCAAATCTTATATGTATAGTATGAAGATCAGATACATAAAGTGTATCGTCTTGAGCAGTTGCTAATAATTCTGATGCACATAATATGAAGACACTTAATATAATAGATTTCATACTTAACGGATTTTATCATTCTTGACAAGAAAAAACTCGTATCCTGAAACTACATTGACAGAAACTTTCCCGTTAGCAGATCTTGCCAGATTCGCTCCGGTTCTGATAATAGTATTTGCAATATCTCCGACAAGGCCTCCGAAAGTCGAACCAGCTGCAGATATGGCATCGTTCGAAGCCTGTGTTGCACTTTTGGATGAAATCGTCTCAGGGCAATAGATTCCCGGTAATCCATCTGTATCGTATGCTTCCATAGAGACAGGGACTATAATCCCATTCATTTGCATACTGAGTACCGACAACTCCAGTCTTTTACCTATTCTGCATATAGCTGTAAGGTGGGTATTTGCCGGAATTGATATTCCATCTGCAATATAGTCTTCCAGAAGACGTACCCGTATTCTTTCTCCGTCATGTATCTTCTGATTTTTGACAAACATACATTTGAACGAGCGCCTGATTCCCTGCATCTCGCTTGAACCGCTGTCATTTTTGATATCATCAAGACTTGAGATTATCCTATCATCAGCCGCCACGTCGAAGTCTATAAGAAGTTTATCAGGCTTTTCAATATGTACTGTTTCAGCTGTGCCACATCCGATGTTTGTATTTTCAGATCCTATTAAGACATCCTTAACCATCTCGGCTCTCTTGCGATCATATTCCAATTTTTCTTCTGGAGCCATACGTGGTATTGTTTCTGATCTGAAAGACGAATATGACTTATCTTTTTCTGGAAAATTATTTTGTTTCTCCGAAACCGGGCCGAAAACTCGCTTAGCGGCAGATTCTTTATCTTGAATTTCAATTGAATTTTCCTTTTCAGATTGCTCCTCTGATACTAAACAGATATCACTATCATTATGTGCAAGCATATTAAAATATTCTTCAGTAGATATGGTCCTTTTGTCTTTATATGATGCGCTCTTTGTATCCGGCATAATTTCCGGAATTCCGTCGGGAAGTTCCTGTTTTATGTTAGATCCTATAATTCTATCGTCTCCGGACGTTTCTGTACCGCCACCAAATATCATATAGAGAATAATGGAGATAATAAGACCGCATAGAAGTCCGAAAATCACCAATGTCTTTTTCTTGTTTTTATCCATAATCAGAATAGATTTATTGCTTTGTAAATAAAGTATCCTCCTGTGGCCAGCATTCCTACAGCAAGGGCCAATATCAAGTATCTTGTCCGTTTGTATTCGTTTTTCATCGCTTTCTGCTTTCAATAAGATTGTTCTCAATTACGTTGAATTTTTCTATCAATAAACCGTGAGGATTGACGTCTGACCTGCCGATGTTAGTGATTTGGCAGGTGGATACAAAAGAATATTCACTCATAGAGCTTTCCCGGATTACATACTGTCGCGCATAAGTCCTGATTTTATACGGGTATGAATTGTCTTCAAACTTGACAGAATCCACAATCATTTGTTGCGATATATTAGCTGATATCAATCGTGAGTAATATCCTTTTTCCGCCAGATCTTGGGAGTATTCATAAGCCGATCTGTCTGAAAGATTGAATGCCCGGTCCAGATTTTCCTGGATGGATTGTTTCTGTGGTGATAAAGTGAACATCAGTTCATGAAATCTTGAGACATGATCTTTGATTTCCAGTTCCTTATTCATTATGGCATCTGTCTGTAAGGCAAGTAGCAAAGATTTGCCTTGGTCAAGCACATAGATTTTCTGCCGTTGTTTTTCAGCATAAGAAAAGGCCATTATTCCTGCAACTGTGGCAAACAGAAATGAAAAAATCACTGTAACGGTTGAAATCCGTTCTAGTTTATGAAAGGATTTTTCAATGTCATTAGTTATGAGCCGTATTTTGTTCATTATGTTTGATGGTTTTATTTTTTCAACATCGTAGCTTTGGCGGCGGCACTGATAATGGCTCTGTTTACATCACTTGCGCCCGCACTTGATATTATCCAGGAGCAGAGGCTTGGGACCGCAAGTAGACAAATCAATGTTATGAGGTCAAGAACTATAAGATGTATCGGAGCTGCGAATTTCCCTATATCCATTGATGTCCAGAAATACGCGATCACAGCATCTTTCATTTTGAAGTTTACAAAATCCACCAAAGCAGACATTGGAACCCAGAATGAAATCTGGATATACCTTGCTATCCAAGCACTGATATTATTGCTGAATCCTGGCAACAGAGACAATGCAAATACAAAAGGGCCGGCAAGTCCAAGTATGATCAGATATATATTGCTGACAGCAAGGAGTATATATTGGACGATCTTTACAATTATCGAAATTAGCCATGACAGTGATGTGGACATATTCGTTATGGGTGTGCCCAGGGTGAAAGTCGCAGTTGTTTTGATTATATCCCAGCATTTTATTATGAATCCTCTTTTTTCATTTAAAGATAGTTCTGTCTCAGCTTGAGACTCCATTACTGCATTAGATCCGTATGAGAAACCGGATTCGTCAGCAGTATCCGATGTTTCAGAGATAACAGAGGATCTGAATTCTTCAGACAGCGTACTGACGGTATATTCCCTTTCTGTGCTTTCAAATAATGAAGCTATCCGTCCTGCCATCCCGCTTTTGTCATTGTCGACGTATGCAGTCAGTCCCCGTGTCAATGTATTTGTCAAAAAGTCGAATGGAATCAGGACTAAAGTGTAAAAATTGCATATTAGAATCAAAATGAAGGCACTGCGGATGACTGCACTCATATCCAGCTGTCCATATGGTTCGTTCAGCATTCTGTTATACCATGATATCAGAGAAAATGACGCACAGATACATGCCACCGCACATACAAGCATGTATATACCGGAATGGTCGCCAGCGAACAGACTCATCTTGATTTCATCAAGTAGCTTTATGTAACTGAATTCCATATTATTGCCAGCCCATTTTGAATGAGGAAACGAGTTCGTTTATTGCATTGGCAAGTAATTTCCCGTTATCCAAATTTGAAAAAGTATCATCAATGTGGTTGTACATTGCAACATTTGCCTTGCACAGCTTTCTGTCACAATCTTCAAGTCCACGCCTGCGCTGGTCTTCGCTCATTTCCGATTTTGAACTTAAATATTCTCTTGCTCGTTTTACTTCTCTTGACGAAATCAGCAAATATTGGAAACCTTGATTTACCAGAGATTTGATCTGGTAATACTGCAAGTGTTCGCTGTCTATGTTTTTCAGGCGATCAATATAAAAGGAAAACATTCGGATATTCATTTCATAATTATTGGCAATCCTGATGACTTCCTGGACTTTATACAGATCCGACCTCACTTCCTTATACCTTTCGTTCATTTCTTTCAAAAATTCCAGTTGTTCCTGCATTACACCTAAGTTTTGAAGAAATTGGGCAGTAGTGGTGGCCATATTATCACCATCCTGTAGAAAAGAGAGGATTGCTTGTGTAAGATTGCTGAAATCAATGGTGGCAAACTGGGCATGTGATTTCAATGATGGAATGAGCATTCCGCTCCATAGTGTAACGATGAAAATTATCCTTTTCATAAGGCTATTTATGTATTTTGTATGACTTTATGGGCTATTCTGGAGATGGCTTTGATATGACTTCTTGTCTTTGCAACTTCTTTGGCCAGTCTGTTTTTATCTTGTTTCTGGGAAGAGAACGCAATTCTTTCTTCGGGAGAAACTTCAAGTCTCATTACGAAAGACTTCTTGTTTCCGAGATTGAAGAAAACCTCTCGGCCGTTACTTTTTTGAGATGTAAGCCTGTTTAGGGACAGAATCATAGACTTGTCATCTTCGCTCAAAGATAATTGCTGGGCGAGAGTTTCAAATCTGTTCAGATATTTAGTCTGATCGAGCAAAATCTTTACTGCAGAATTCTCTATTACGGTATCTTTTATTATTGTCGACGATGTTATGTCTTTGAGTTCCTGAGTCACGACAACAGCAGAAGTCCTGTGTTTCCTGGCCGTCTTCCACAGCTCCATCATGTATGTAGCCATCTGTGTTCCCATTATTGCTTTCCATGCTTCTTCAATGACCATGACCTTAAAGTCACTGTTTGATGCCATCTTCTCCATAAAGGCGTCCATTATCACAAGAGTCGTTATCGGATATAATATGGCCTCTCCTTTGATATGATCAATCTCAAATACAACGAACCTGTTATTCAGAATGTCTATGCTGTCTGTACAGTTCAGGAGATATCCGTATGTCCCGTTCTCATGGAATTGTTCCAAGGAGATCAAGTAATCCTTCATGTCGAAATATTCTTTTCCTATACCTTTTTCTTCAAGTTCCAGGCTGAATATGTCTCGGACGAAAACAAAATAGTCGTTGAATACCGGATCGCAATCAATGTCCCAACTGTTGACAAAAGAAACGACGCTGTCTTTTACGAATTTCAATCCTGATGAACTGATATCCTCTTTTCCGTTTTTCCATAAAAAACACATCAGTGTAAATAGAAAATCCATAGCTTCATTGTCTGCGCTACGGAATCGCTGTATGTTTCTGAACGGATTGAATGATATAGGTTTCCCTTTCTCGGAAGTATAGTATTTCCCATCTTTCCCTTTGCTTGTTTCATTTATGATATGGCAAAGAGCATTATAGGAATCTCCTGCGTCTATCAGGAAACAATGCTGGCCGGCAACATAGCAGGACCATAGATATTTGTTCATAAAAAAAGATTTGCCGCTTCCTGAAGGTCCCAAAAGGAACATATTGTAATTTTCGATCAATCCGGCTTCAAAAGCCTTCTCCTGAATGTCGAATCTGACAGGCACCAATGTCTGGCGATCGCACATTTTCAGGATTCCACCCTCAATTCCGGATTCACTCCCGTCATACAATCCTAAACACAATGCCGATTCAAGTTCCATCGTCATATATTCATTATGGCCAATGCTTGATTCATTGCCTGGTATTGATGCCCAGAACTGTTTTGGAGTATCATATATGTCATAGACAGGAGTGATTCCCGCTTTGGATATCGATGCAGTCACTTTATCTTTAATTGTATCAATATCTTCAGCCCTACCTCCTGATAAAATATTTATATGGCATTTTACGGTAGTAATCTGCTTTGCAGCAGCTTCCTCCAGAAAACTCCCGATTTCTTCAGAGTACATCCGATTCTCTGCTGATTTCAGCGACATTGAAAGCATGGTGCGCCGTTTGGTGTCAAGAGACCCGTAAATGTCCTTTTGAGGTTCTTTCAGAATAAAATGATTTATAATGTGCTCGCAATTAAGACTCTGTCCGAGTTCATACAGAGAAGACAGGTTTACTGTGGAATTCTCTGTGCTTAATGTACCTACTTTACGGCACGATGCTACTTCCGATGACAGTTGCTCCAGATCGGCTATCATATGGCACACAATACTTTTGTCTCCGGTCTTTACCATCTTGTAAGACATCTCCATATCAGACAGAACATCCTTCCCCTTGTCAGTGAAATTCAGGAAATCCTGTAGGATGCCCGGTCTGTTATCATCACCGAATATGTCATCTTCGTCAAGTTTTCTCATGCTTAAAAGCGGGTTTGCTATGATAATTGTTTCAAATTGATTGGCAATCTGTATGTTCCGGCCAATTTG
The DNA here is from genome assembly GCA_944326365.1 of uncultured Bacteroidales bacterium. GTDB lineage: Bacteria > Bacteroidota > Bacteroidia > Bacteroidales > UBA932 > Cryptobacteroides. The sequence continues at coordinate 15,115 of CALVDR010000055.1, forward strand.
TTCTCGCTGAATATTTAATCTGGGATTGATCCCAAGCAATCCGGACGAAGTTCCTTTTACATTTTTAGAAGAGGAAAAGACAAGAAAGATTCTGCATGTATGATCAAGATACTCTCTTCCGTCAAAATGTTTCTCATAAGCGACTTCAAGGAATTCTTCAGCTTCAGCGGCTTTATACCTCTTAAACATGAAGATGTCTTGTTTGTGTATGATACAGTAATCCGGAAGCAGTGCTATTGCCGCACTGAAACTTTTGATTATACTGTCATATTTTTCTTCATTGCACCTGAATGCCGGGGGCAGGGTAAGCTCCCATCCGACACATAGATCACCGCGTTTAGATAAAATAATTCCATTTCCGCCATTGAATACCGGAAAACAGTCTCTTATATCTATCTTCTCCATACCTTTGAGTTGATTCTTATGAAGTGAGGAATGTTCAGTCCTGAAATTTTCCTCATTAATGATTTCTGCCCGAATTTCTGCTGGATTTCAGTCAGTGCAAGATAACCTGTGACAAGACATGCGACAACAGAGCAGAGACCGATAAAGGTATTTGTCATAGAGCCAATGATAATGCAGAAAATTATTATTCCTATAATTCCGGCACCTGCGAATCCAATGAAAATCCCTTTAATCCCAAACAGTGAAAACGGACGATCAAGATTTCTGTATACCGTTTTCCTCATAGTCCTATGAAATTTTTCAGGACTAATGCGGCTATTATGCAGAAGACCATACCGCCGCACCAGCCTAAAGCCTTGTTTGCAGATTCCTGATCCCCACTATATAATTTGATGCCAACAGTTATAAGTGATACTATGGCAATTATGCTCAGTACAGCAATGACAATCTGGTATATTAAGGACCCGACTGTTCTTATTTGGGCATTTGCTTCATTTAAAAAGGACATTGCGTCCTGAGCATTCAGGTTGATTGTCTGCAGAATGTAAAATATAACAATAACAGCAAATTTTTCTCCTCTATTCTTCATCACTTATGTTTGTTTAATATGCTGCTCGCTTTTTCAAGATCACGGAGGTCAGCGGTGAATCTTTCTGCAATTGTGTCTGGCCTTTTGGGTTTGGTCCCGATTTTTCCAATATCGGGCTTTGATTCAGACAGTATGATCGGACTTAATTTCACGCATGGAATAATATCCGAAATATCCATAGCGGATTTTCCGGAATCAGGTATTTTCTGTCTTCGGAATATATTGTCAGTCAGCCAGGACAAAATGCTGTTCTTTCTCTCTCTTCTCATATCCTACAATCTCATTGAACAGACTTAATATGCCGGGGTTCTTCTCTTTGATTATCTTTTCCGGGAAGCAGACTGTACTGCGAAGATAACCGGTACTTCCCATTTCTTTTTTCATGGAAATGTTATTCTTGATTATATTCTCTGATATTATTATGTCATTTTCTTTGAACCATTTGCGCAGCTCGTCATACAGCTCAGGCCTTTCTTTTCCATGCACCCGGTTAAAGAAAAGCAGGGTTTTCTGCCCATATTCCTGAAGAATCTGTGCAAGAGCTTTAGACGATGCTATATTCATCCCGTCAAGTTCCACAGGAACAATAATAAGATCGATCACTTGTTTTGTCGCTAAAATGCAGACTGCATCAGTCTCGGTAAATGATCCCGGGAAGTCCATAATTACATAATCTATTTCGTCAGAGATGCCTTTCAGCATACCTGCAATTCTGATAATGTCTTCCCTGTCGAGGGCTTCGACTTCTTCTATAGGATAGAGAACGCTTTTGTCATAATCTTCCTCATTTTGATCGAGCAGGATTGTTTCTCTTTTTCTGGTATAGGAGAAATTGTATTCAGGCTTGTCGAAGTCCAGAATGAAGACACTCTTGCCTAATTTGTATTTCAGGAATGACGCAAACAACATATTGAATGTTGTTTTTCCTGTCCCTCCTTTAGCAGAAAAAAATGATAATACAGTCATCTCTTGTTTCTAATCCGTTGTCGCAAATATAGGGAATTAACTGATAATTTCAGCATGATAAATCGTTAATTATTAGCGATTTTAATACGATAATACTCTATAACACCAGGCTGTACTTTATCATATTGTCTGCAATGATAAATAGAATATTTTCATGGAATCAGGCAAGGCGTTCGGTGTAGATAAAGAAAACCGTCTAATAAATCGTATATTTATAGTCATATTCAAACATTTGTTATAAAGGCCATGATACATCGCATTTATTGTATTCTATTCTTTCTTGAGATTTTTCTTGTAACCTATGGACAGGATACAAAATCATTGTTGTTGTCAGATCCTGATGATATTATTCCGAAGCCTGTCAGATGCAATCTATATGACGGTCATTTTACTATGGAGAAAGGCATGGCGTATTTTATTGACTATCCAGACAACGATTATTGCATGAAGACTGGCTTGAACAAGGATATTTCAAATTTAAATGCCGAGATTGTTTCTTTGCCTTTTGGATTGACAATGGCTGAAAACTGTAAGGATGCGGATATTTTTATAACTATTGGACAACGAAAAGATGTTGCAGGTATGATGTCCGATGAAGCGTATGTGTTGAAAATAGGTCAGAGCCGGATAGATATTAATGCCATGACAGCGACAGGGGCATTTTATGCATTACAAAGTATAGTACAGATGGCGGAAAAATCCAGGAATATAAAATGTTGCATGATATATGACTGTCCGAGATTCGGTTACAGGGGACTTCATTTCGATGTGTCGAGGCATTTCCGGACAAAGGAATTCCTGATGAAGCAGATGGATGCGATGGCTCTTGTGAAACTGAACAGGATGCACCTTCATCTGACTGACGGTGCCGGATGGCGGATAGAAATAGAATCATATCCGAGGCTTACGGAATTTGCCGCATGGAGGCCCTACCGTAAATGGAGCGACTGGTGGTCCTCTGAACGCAATTATTGCGAGTCCGGAACAGTCGGAGCGTATGGAGGCTATTATACGAAAAAGGACATCAAAGAAATTCTGGAATATGCCGACAGAAAGCATATTGAGGTCATTCCAGAGATAGAAATGCCGGGACACAGCGACGAGGTGATTGCGGCTTATCCTGAATTGTCCTGTGACGGCAGGCAATACGGGAACTGCGACCTTTGTCCGGGGAAAGAGGAAACTTATGAGTTTATGGAAAATGTGTTGGAAGAGGTGATGGCTCTGTTTCCTTCCGAATATGTGCACATAGGAGGTGATGAGGCCTCGAAAGAAAGGTGGAAAACCTGCCCAGACTGTAAAAGGAGAATGCAGGAGGAATGCCTGGCCGATGTTGATGAATTGCAAAGTTATTTCATACATCGGATAGAAAGGTTTGTAAATTCACACGGAAAGAAAATAATAGGCTGGGACGAGATAATGCAAGGCGGTCTGGCTCCGAATGCTACGGTCATGTCATGGCAAGGTACGGAAGCCGGAATATCCGCCGCAAAAGCCGGACATGATGTAATTATGACTCCAAATGCTTATTGTTATTTGAATTATACTCAGGATGCTCCGTTCAAAGAACCGGAATCCATAGGCGGTTATGTTACTCTCGATAAAGTATATTCCTATGATCCTGTGGAATCGGGAATAGATAAAGATGCTGCATCTCATATTATCGGGATTCAGGGTAACTTGTGGGCTGAGTATTTGCCTGATGACTGCATGGCTGAATACATGTATTACCCGAGGGCATTCGCGATAGCTGAAACCGGGTGGAGCAAGGAGGAGAACAAGGATTTCGGGAATTTCAAGAACAGAACTTTGGGATTATTGCAACTTCTCCGGGGTAAAGGTTATAAGACTTTCGATCTTGAAAATGAGTATGGCGAGCGTAAGGAAAGCCTTAACCCTATAAAGCATCTTGCAGTAGGCGCGGCGGTGGATTATTCGATACGATATGATTCCAAATATCCGGCGACAGGGAAAGAGGCTCTGGCAGACGGGCTATTAGGCAGCTGGTCATACGGAGACGGAAGATGGCAGGGCTTCCTGACTGACGTGGATGTCACGGTGGACCTCGGTGAAGTGAAACCTGTCCATTATATAGGGGCCACTTTCATGCAGATAATTTCAGCGTGGGTCTATATGCCTGAAGAAGTAAGGATTTCCGTATCGACTGATGGGGGCACTTTCAGCCATGTCGGAACAGTCTTCAGAGATTTTCCTGCAACCGTAGACGGATTGTATTTCAAGACATACGGTCTGGTCTGTGATGAAAGTTGCCGTTACATCTATTTTCAGGCTGTCAGGCCACAGATAGACGGTGCATGGCTCTTCACTGACGAAATTGTGATAAACTAAAAGTGACAACCAAATTCAGGGAAGGTCAGGAAAGGTCAATGGAAATCACAATTTACTGTGATTTCCATTGCTTTTTTAATTGATAAGCCTTATTTTTGAAAGAAAATCATACTGTATTGTGAATGCAAGAGAAATTGGAGAGACTATCAAAAGTCGCAGGCAAAGCCTCGGTATAAACCAGTTCGAACTTTCCGAATTGGCAGGAATAGGTATCAATACACTTGTAGCCATTGAAAGGGGGCAAGGCAATCCTAAAATGGAAACACTGATGGCCGTAGCCGACACCTTGGGATTGCAGGTGGAAATCAGATTGAAGCAGTGAATGTATGAGAAAATGTGAAGTATATATAAACGGAATCAGAGCCGGAGAACTGACAGAATTCGATAATAAGGAATATAAGTTTGTTTATGACCGGACTTATCTTCTGGATGAAAACAATCCTCCGGTCAGTTTGACAATGCCCTTGCGCAAAGAGCCTTATTATTCGAAGAATCTGTTCCCCTATTTTTTCAATATGCTCTCGGAGGGTGAAAACCGTAGGCTTCAGTCACAACTTCTGCACATTTCTCCGGATGATGACTTCGGAGTCCTGCTTGCCACGGCCCATACAGACACGATAGGTGCAGTGACTATAAAACCGGTTTCGAAATGATTGACCTTAAAGTTTGTCCTTCCACATTGGCAGAAGGATATGATACATATTCACCGGCAGCACGAAAGGCTCTGTTTGACGGAGTAGCGGTTTCTCATTATATGGACATTCCAAGTCCTGAAACAGATAGCAGAGAAGCGAAGGAAGCAGTAAAGAATGCGGGCCGCATATCCTTATCCGGAGCGCAACCTAAATTTTCTGTTGTAGTAGGCGAAGACTTGTCTCTGCGGTATACCGGACAAGGAGAGCAGGGAAACTACATACTGAAACCTCGTCCGAACGGCTATCAGTTGATAAACAAGGAATATTGTGCCGCTAACGAACATCTGACAATGCAGATTGCTTCGCAGGTATATAAGATAGAAACTGGAGCAAATGGTCTTTGCTTCTTTTCAGACGATGAAGCAGCTTACCTTATACGTCGTTTTGACGTGCATCCTGGCGGGAAATATCAACAGGAGGATTTCGCTTCCATTATGGGATATACCAAGGCAAACGGTGGCAGCGACTACAAATACTGCAATGGTAGTTATGAGGAGTGTGCAGCGGTCATAAGTCGCTATGTAAAGGCAAACCGTGTTGATATTCTTCGTTTTTTCAGATTGATTTTGTTCAATTTCATCTCTTTGAATGATGATGCGCACCTTAAGAATTTTTCTCTGATCAATAGAGGTGACGAATACCGGCTTTCACCTTCTTATGACTTGATAAACACCTCGCTTCATTTGCTGGAGCCGAAAATTTTCGCACTTGATAAAGGCTTGTTCCGGGAAGGAATGTATTCGGACGATATACATTCAGTAGGCTGGACGGAATTTATGGAGTTCGGAAGACGTATCGGAGTTCCTGAAACTCTGGCAAAGCGTGAGATAATCCGTTTCTCGCAAGACAGCCCTATGGCTGACAGTCTTATAGACCGGTCTTTCCTGTCTGACAGACTGAAGAAAGAATACCGGGAATCGACAAACTACAGGAGAAAAATGCTGAGGATTTGAAATTATTTGGGGCGTAAATTGAACTTGACACAGTTCAGTTTACGCCCCGAAAATTTGGTACATGAATATGCTTAAATTTCTTTGTAATTAATTCTCGCAAGCGTCTATAGTTTCATCTTCTTTCTATCGGTCACTTCTCCTACAGACCCTTGCTTCGTCAAAAGCGGTGTCAGTCAGCCTGATTTCCAGAAATCACTCCGTTCCTCCGCGATTCCTTGAAGTTAGCCTCACTGACCTGTCTTAATTGTGCTTTCCCCAGACAGATGCAGATTGCTTCGTCAATCTGTATCCGTCTGAGAAAAGCAGTCAAACGCCACAAGACTCCAACCGGCAAAGCCGTCCGGAGACTTGTCTTACAGGCAGAGCGGTGTCAGTCGACTGTTGTCTTTTCTCCGCTGTTTCCCTATACACACCACTCTTTTCGCTGTGCTCCATTCGTTCCGATGTCTGGAGCGGCTTCGTTGCAGCCTCCAGTCCACTGACATGCTGACGGACTGTCTCATTTACAAAGCACATTCGATACCCCGTCAGCATATTCGGATATCCGCATTGTTACCAATGCAGATATATTACATTCATATTATCGCAAGAGGCCACATGCATCCACTCCTTTCATTTCAGCCACTACGCTCGCTTTTACTTCGTTCAGGCTTACTCCGTTCTTCTTCATTCAATGCGTTCCGCATCCGGCCACTTGCTTCGTCAAAAGCGGTGTCAGTCAGCCCGACTTCCGGACATCGCTCCGTTGTTCCTTCGCGCTTCCCGGAAATCAGCCTCACTGACCTGTTTGAAATGAACTTCCGGCAGAAAGATACAGATTGTTGAATGCAATCTGCATCCGTCTGCCGGAAGCAGTCAAACGCCCGCCAAGACTCCGGCCGGCAAGCCGTCAGGAGACTTGTCTGATGGGCAGAGCGGAGTCAGCCAAGTAAGATTTCATATTCCGCTGCGCTTCATACGTAATCTTACCTCGCTGACAGCATTATGCCCAATCTCCCTACAGACTTCCATTTCATTCGAAGGGTAATAGTAATGTAGTAGTTTTGATTCATGTATTGAATGTGTTGTTTTCTTTCTGCCAGGAATTCTTGCCAATACACCTACATGATTCAGCCCATATTAGGAATGTGTTTATTACGTTTTTTTCGATAATGGTGAGAAACTTTCCATATTATTGCTGGAAAATCATAGGATATTAACGATGCTTTTGCATAATTATTGCAAGTATTCTAAAACAAATTGAATGTAAATTTTTTCTTGCCAAATAGCGAAAATTGTTTACATTTATTTTTGTAAAACTGTCTTAATAATACGGTAGCCGGGGATGTCTGTTGTCAGCGTACTCGGCTATTGTTGTATTATGGCGGAATGAATTAAATAGGGACTGTCGTAAAAAGAATAAAACTTTATAACGAATTGATTGCCAATGTAATATAAAATTTGTATCTT
>CALVDR010000056.1 GCA_944326365.1 uncultured Bacteroidales bacterium
AAGATACAAATTTTATATTACATTGGCAATCAATTCGTTATAAAGTTTTATTCTTTTTACGACAGTCCCTATTTAATCCAATATGAAAAAGAGAACAAATTGCAAATTCGTCATAATCTCCATTAGGGCGGAGATTATCAGGCTTGTCAGAGTCAAGGCGTACAAACGCATACGATTCGGCAAGGTTGAACGGGTGAGAAGCCACATCAGACGGTATTAGGGTACTGACTGACTGGATTTGACCCGGTGCTGATATCAGGCACTCTTCCCTATCCCCTCGGTTTTTAGAAATCAATACTTTCCAGACTGTTATACAGGGGTATATACCCGAAAATGTTCAATGCCTTTTGGTGCTTCTCGTTGATTTTGGAAAGTCGTTCCGCCTTTTCCGTGTCGTTCAGTTCCTTTGCCCTTTTGTATGACTTTCTGCCTCGGTCGAAATTGTGCTTCAAGTCGTTGATTTTAGTATGTATTGCAGTATAGTTGCCGGAATGGGCTATCCTGTACACATACTCGAAGTAGTCCGTTTCCTTGTCGTGGGCCAGCAGCTCCAAGGCAGCAAGCACTTCTTCATCCACACCTTTCCGACGCAAATCATCTATCGTCAAATCCGAGTCCTCAACAACATCGTGCAGGAAACCTGCCTTGATTTCAGCGTCATTGCTGCCCATAATGCCAACAGCAATCGGATGCAGGATAGCAGGCTTACCGTCCAGGTCCTTTTGCCCCTTGTGCGCATCAAGCGCAATCTGTAATGTTTCTTCTATTGTCATATTTATCAATCATTCAACTCATAGCCATCATCAAAGGCTGTAAGTAGGTATTCTTCCCCGTCTTTCAAAGCATTCATCACTTCTTTAAGCACACGAGGCTCCCAAGTATGATTATCTTGTACAAATTGTATCAAGTCCTGTTTGGTCTTTTTCAATACCCAACAACCCCAATCTGTCTGAACAGAGTCTTTGTCGTCCAATATTGCATAGTATAATGGGCAGACCAAATCTCCACCAGTAGCGATATCGGACTTTATTATGCGGTCAGGACAATAAGTATAGGAAGCAGTATCTTTGTCCTGTCCGGAATACGGTTTGTAATAATCGAAATTTCCAGATTTTACAGCCCCCATATAGACACTTAACATAATCTCATTATCGTTTATTATGGCAACCAAACTTGATATTTATGCGTCAGTCCATTTTCTTTAACAAAGTTATAGGAACTTTCGAATGCGTCTGATCTGCCATTATACAACTTCTTCATTTTGCGCCATACTCCATTTTCTGTCCGAACTTTCAATGCTTTTATCAACTCATTTATAGGAATGTCCTCTATCCGTTCGGAATAATCTCCATATTGCGACAAATCCGCATAATCATAAAAATCAACTGTCATCAATCCTCGCCAAAGTGTCATGGATATTGTTCTTCTTACAGTGACATTTTCACAAACTTTGTGTGGTCTGTCCTCTGCGTAAAAACAGTATGTCTGTTCGTTGATCATGGTATTTTCTAAACTAATCTTCTAATGTCGGCACAAATGTCTGCTCTTCATTTCTGTTTGCCTGTCCCATAAAATCATTTTTAACCGCAATAGATATTGTACTTCAGATGATTATCATGGACAAACTTCGAAAACCTGTCGAATGCATCCGATGTGCTGTAGTCCCGTTTCAGTACCGCGATGAGCTCCTTGTCGGTATTGACATCCATAGCAGACCTCAACTGTTCTACTGGCAGGTCGGATATTACCCGTTCATAGTCAGAGTCCCCGAACATTTCATCACACAGCGGACCGATGTCCTGCTGCTCGAATGTGACAAGCCCGTCCTTTATCTCAACTCTGATGCTTCTTGCCGCATTGGGATTGTTGTCATTGTAGAGTTCCGTAAATTGTTGTTTTGTCATAGTGTCATGATTAAAAAGACAAACTGGATATGCCCGACAGCACAAAAACAATATCCATATCGAGAACCTGTTCCGCATCAAAATCAATGGCAAGAGCAAAGAAATTCAACGAATAAAAAGCGGAACAGCCAAACATGTCATCTGCCATAGGCAGATAAAGACCCGGAAATCATTTATCCAATGATTCTGATCAAATTCAGACTGTCAGGCATACCCATTCAGGCAGGTTTCGTGCAAGCACCCAGCCCTGCCTTATTTGTCACAATGTCCTTATTTTCTCATATATCGGTTTCAGTGAATCAGGAATGGCAATTTTCAGATTTTCCATCTCCCTGGACCTGGCTTCCTTTTCCCGCATGATCCTTTCCTTCAGATTGACCAGGTCATTCGCCCATTTGTCATGCTCAATCGTCCACTTGTCATTCTTGCGCCTCCAGTCCTCATCAATACGCCTTTCAATCTCATTCTTCATCCCGTTGAGTTCCGCCTGCGCCTTGCGGTGTTCGGACTGCAGGGCAAAAAACAGGGCATCTATCTCCTGTTCTTCGATGTTGGGATAATATGAGTATATCAACGTATCTTTCCCATTCTCCTTGACCTGTTTAGGCGACAGCTTCCTGTCCATGAAATCCTTTCTCGCTTCAGAATACTCTCCGTCCGGATGTATGAATTTGCCTATGACCGCACACCTTGTCTCAAGTTCAAGATAATGATTCCGTTCCTTAATGGAGAATGTGTCCAGCACCTGTTCAAATGTCAGTCTTTCTTCCTTCTGCGGTTCCTGTCCGGCAAATTTCTTTATTTCGTCTGCGCCATAATCGTTCAGGCCCTGCTTCAGCCTGTCCTTTGCCTTTATCGCTTCGCGCAGATATGCAATCAGGCTCTTGCAGGCGATCATTTCATTTACCCAGTCATTTATCCTGGAAAATGTCTCCTGCGTAGTTCCGTAGGACAATACAGTCTCTTCTTCAGAGCCTATAAAACTGACTGTAGTCTTGTAGAACTCCATTGACGACATCTGCTTTTCTATCGCCATATAATTTTCTTTGGCAACATTGGACAAGTGGTTTGCCGATGTTGAAGTGATGCCATGCTCTGCGAAGAATGCCGGAATTTTCATTTCTTTGTTTTCCATAATTTGTACGTCTTATCGGTTTCTGCTGCAAAGTAAACACATTGTTGTACCAAACTGCGGCACAAGTGATTTTTTTAAGTGATGCTGACATTTGTAAATCTGCCCAAGAAATCATTTGGTTATGTCAATTTCAAGGAAGTGCCATTTGCTATTTTCATTTTTATTTTTAGGACTCCAGCAAACCTCATATTCCTTTTTAAATCGCAATTCAATGGAGGGTCTTGTTTTGCTTTCGCGATACTTTACATACTTCACGGTTACACCATTGTTAAAACCGAATTTCGGGAAATCATCTGTTTTAGTCTTATATGCCGGATTATTTCGGTAATCGGAAGAACCCGTTACAAGATAAAACCGCCCCTGGGAATATTGTGTAATGCCTTCTTCTCCACAAGCCAGTACCCTTTTTTCCAGGGCATACAAATCCTCATACGCACTAAACAGATTGTGTGTAGAATTATGACCATCCTTGAAGAATTTCAATTCTATAGCACAGGCATAAACTTTTTTAGCTCCTTTTTTAAATCCGCACGTTATATCTATTCTTTCATTTCCGTTCTCACTATCGGTATTCCATTTTGTCTCCACTTCGAGAAAAAAGACCTCGTCATTAAGTGCCAGCATTTCTCCGATATTCTTGATTATTGAAGCGAAATAAAACTGGAATCCAGCCTCGGAGTTAATTTCAGTATTGAATGTTTGATGCACAAACTGCCATTTGAAAATCTCCCAAGCATCGTCAAGTATCTCTTTCATTCTTGACGCATGGTCATTCTCGATTAATTGCAATTCTTTTTTCATAATTATTGAATTTTAATGTTGTATATAAATCATTGGCTATTCAAAATTTTCCGCATCCACCTCAAAATAGGCTGCCTTGACCTTGCCGACAATACCGGATTTTTCTTTGCCAACCAAAAGATAATCTTCCGCTTCGGAAAAATACTTTATCAATTTCCTGTCCTCCATTTTAACCCTCAATGTCTTGCCGCCCATTTCCGCTGCATTGATTACAAGAAAGTCATTGAGCACATCGCATATTACAGAGTGTGCAGACTTGCTGACTTTAATATCCGATGCGTAGAGAATTTTGCCGTTTGACAAGGACCACGGCTGACTTTCCACATTTTCAAAAGGAATTTCCGAAAGCCGGAACACCGCTTCAAGAGCATCACCGGAATCCCCTTTCAGAAAGGAATCATACTCTTTTTCAGTAATGACAGCATGATTGTATACCATCCCGTTCTCCTCAAGATTCCGGAAAACACCTACTATACAATCCACGAATTTTTCATTTACGTCTATTTCGAGAAAATGCCATTCAGAGTGTCCAGACAGAGGATACCAACTGACATAGTATTCATTCCTGAACACGAGTTCCTGCCTCTCCCCTGTTCCTCGCGCATCGTGATACCTGACATATTTTGCAGTCATAGGCAGATTCAGCCCGAATTCAGGAAAATCTTCGGATTTGGTCTTGTACGCAGGCGTGGTTCTGTATTCATCAGCACCGGTGACCATATAAAAACGGCATTCCGAATAGCCGTTGACATTGTCCCTGCCACACAAAATGTTTTCAAGGAAATGCAAATCCTTGTATATCCTGAACATCCTGCTTGTAAACGCATTGTCACTATCTATGACTTTCAATAAGACAGCACAGGAATACACCTCTCCGTCCTCCTCAAATCCACAGACTATGTCAACTTTCTTCCTCCCGACAGAACCTTTCGGCAAGACATCTGTCCGTACGAAAAATCCTGCCTCATCCGGTACAGAACCTCTGATAATATCAGCAAAAACCTGGCAGGCCTGTTCCTTGTCAATATTGGCCCAAGCGGATGCTACTTCACGAAACTTTTTCCAGGATCCACACAAGATGTCAGATATGCATTCCTTTGAGGAAATTGTTTCCGGTTCATGCTCAGACTCATATTCGAGTTCAGGCTTCTCCAGCCCTTCATACCATTTGTCAAGATGCCCCTGCAGCCAAAATGCCCCGCTTACAGACTTCCCCACCTCGGGCTTCGGATTATCCTGTCCGCCGAACATTGATTCCCTGACAAACAAAGGCAGCGGCAGGCGAGCGGCATCAATATCATCCACAAAGATTCCTACCTGCAACATTCTGACCCCCAGCACTTCAAAAGAACTGACATACTGTACCGGAGACACAAATCGGTAATCATCCTTGTAATCCTCACTTATCGGGCGCAACATCGTCATTTCAGATGTATCAAAAGAAATCGGAGATTCATCGTGCTCGTCCATACCAATCTTTTCCATGATTTCCTTGCCTAAGTTCGCCCGGAATTTTTTTGCAGCGTCCCCTTCCAACTGAAAAGACAGTTTCTGCGTATCCTGCACCTTACATTCATACGCAAAGGCGACAAGCTTGACTTCGAAATATGCTCCAACCTTGTATTTATCCTTATTGATATTGTAATCAGTGGTAAAGAAACCGATTTCGCGGTCTTTCCCGAATTCCATCGTCACAACCGCCTCGACATTGTTGTCCCATATCTTGATATCTGTAATTTTGCCCTTCAGCAACGCACCTTCTCTGACAAATGGATAAGCGGATACCAATTCATTGTATCCGTCATTCTCAGCAAGGAGTGTCATAAAATCCAACGGAGAGTCTTCAGATATCGGGCACACAAGCGTAAACACATCCTTTTCTTCGGGACCGGCGCCAAAGTCTACCTTAGTCCGTTTTCTCGACAGTACACCGCTATTCTGCACGATTTCCTTAAGTTTTGCAACGATACTTTCCTCTCCCAATACCGTTTCCCAATGGCTTCCGTGTCCTTGATCTTTCATGGTCATCCTATTTTAATGTTTTCCGTATCTGGTTGCAAAATTACCGTGCAGGGTGTCATGTTGTGGCACTATGGTCATTCATCTTTGCCGACAGAAAAGCGTGGGCAATCCCAGCGGCTGTTGAGGTCCTGACAAAACCTTTGATGCACGAAAGGAAAGCCCACGCTATGCGTAAGCAGACCTCATCTTTTGCATCAATTTGAAATTGTCAGGTTCCAACAGGCAAGATGAAGTATTGCGGTATTTCAATTTCCACAAAATTAAAAAATAATTTTGGTTTTCAAATTCAGACAAAGCCCGGACTTTCCTGTCTTTTGAACTTTCCGGCAAAACAGTCATTCAGTCTGATTCCCTGTTCCGTTTCAGCGCTTTCTTGTAGACTTTGCAAAGTTCTTTGCGGAGATGTTCGGGAGCGATGACGACAAGGTCATCGCTTTGGGACAGGAGTTCCTGTTTGAAATCATATGTAATCTTGACTTTCAGGCGGATACGGAATTCATTACCGTCGTCGACCAATGTTTCCTGCGATTCATGGAGCGGGAATGCCTCGTTGTAGCGGCCGCCTTTCGGGGAGAACGACAGGATGACCTCTTCAACAGGAAGATCGCTATTGGAATAGACTCCTACGACGTCCTTGAACTCTTTTTCAGGTTCTATCGCAGGATTCCTCATAAAACGGTTCATAGTGACATTCAGATCCCGGATACGGTCAAGCCCCCAACTCTTGATTTCTCCGGCATGGCGGACATTTTCCCCTATCTCGATTGCGAGCAGATACCATCTTCCGCGTCCTTCTTTCAAGGCATACGGCATGACACTGCGGGTACGTGAAACCGAATTGTTGAATTTGACATAGGTGAATTCCACTATCAGGCTGCGCTTGATCGCATGAATCAACGGAGACAGGTGCTCTGTACCACGGGGCTTTCGTCTTTCCGGAAAAACGAATGAGGACAGTTCTTCCCGTGCATGAAGAGTTGTCATAAGGTCGTATTGTTCCAATATCCTTTCAATATCGGATATCTGGTCTTCATCATCCGGTATATAGTAGCCATTCTCAGCCCTGGAGTATTCAATGCTGATACCCATTCCCGAGCGGATTTCCTTCAGGTCACGCAGAATCGTTCTTCGGGAAACGCCGACTTCTTCCGTATCTTCATAATATGCCAGACCGTCCTCCACTTTACGGATAAGTTCCGGAAGCGAAATGTACCGGTTATTCCGTATCAAACGGATAATTAACAAATACCGTTGAATATAGCCTTGCTTTGACATGACAGATGTGTTGTCCTATTAACCATGCTAAGTTAATAATTTTTCTGAAGAATCGGTTTGTCATCGGATGAAGGATGTTCCCGACACCATGAAATCAGGACGATGTCAGTTTTAATGGAAATTTAGTGGCAAATGGCACAAAAAAGAGAACAGACTATGGAAATCAAACGGGATTTATACCTTAACGGGTTGAAAAGTCTCATCTGACAGAAAACATCATATACAATGAACTGAGAACACGTGGCTATAATGTGGATGTCGGAGTAGTGACCGTCCGCAATACGAATGACCGTGGCATTCGGGAACAGCGGCAGTATGAAGTGGACTTTGTCTGTAATCTCGGCAGCAAAAGATATATTCCGGTGCTCAAACAATGTATTGAGGAGCGTACGGCCTGAGTGCCTCGGCTTTTACAGAATCCAACGCGGGGATTTCCTTAACGAGAAATTCTCCGACAACGGGACGGCGAACGGGGACTTGAAATCGAGGGCTCCGGCATGACACGACTTTACACAGGCGCAGCAATTGATACATAATGAAGCGTCTATGGAATAATCATCCCTGAGTGCACCCGCCGGACACACACTGACACAGATTCCGCAGCCTGTACACAGTTCCCTGTCGTACTTCGGGACCAATTTATGAGGCTTGGCCTCCTGGCTTGCCCGAAATTCACTGACAAATGCGGAAAACCGCTTTACGGACTCTTCAGGGGAAGGTTCATCTTTCAGGACACCTGCATCTACGGACGAAAAATCGCCGGAAGCAAGTTTTTCTCCGACCTGCCGTCCGAATTCTTCAGCTGCTTTCATATCATCCGCATCCGGCCTGCCAGCGGCTATGGGAGTCTCCGCCGAACTATACGAATGTTCACAGACAAAGGCTCCTGCAGCAACAGGATTGAAACCACGTTCCCGCACAAACGCATCGAGGTCCGTCAAGGCATTCTCGAACGCCCTGTTGCCATAGACGGCCACCAACACGGCAGGACGATGGTCCTGACTGACTACATCGTTGAACTTCCTTTTGGCAAGTTCCGGCATGTGCCCACCATAAACCGGGATAACAAAAATACAAGGTACGATATTGCCACCGTCGATTGTTTCCATCCCTCGCCGTATGGCTTCCGTCACTTTCCTGCCTCCTCCGGTCGGAGAAAAGTACAATATTTCGGATTCCATTTCCTTATTTATGTGTGATAAAATTCCGCTACAAAATCCCGCACAAATCCTCGAAACGCTCCAATCTGAACAGCCTCGGATGGTCGAATTCTTCCGCCTGCTCATGCTGCCATGTAGTATGGAACGGGATGTAGGCCCCATAACCACCGATTTGCAGGACCGGATTGTTTCCCCTCCGCCGCATCGTAATACGGTTGGTTTGCCCAAAGCGTGTCATCAGCGTCGAAAGCGATGACCTTTACATTGTCTTTCAAAATCATAATTGAATCATAAAAGCATCCCGGCAACTACCGGTCCAGTTCCTTGAAAAACCGTGCGACATAATTCTGAATATCCACAATTATTTTCTCTGCCATAACTTGTCTGGATTTTTGACTATTATCGGAACGGCAAAATTAAGGTCTTTTGCCCTCACGTGCAAATTCCGTAAAAAATTTTCCGGATTCCGCGAAAACTGCTATTTTTGCGCCCCGAAAATTTAGAATTTATGTTGACGATCATTTCCCAGATGGCTGCGCTGTTCATCCTGATTCTCGTGGGATACGGTGCGGCGAAACTCAAGATAATAGACGGACGTTTCTCGCAGCAATTGTCGGTGTTCGTGATAAATATCAGCAGCCCTTGCCTGATAGTTTCCTCGGTAATGGGCGACATTTCACCTGACAAGGACCTGATTCTGCCGGTATTGGCCATAGGCTGCGTGACATACGCTTTCTTCGTGGCCGTGGCCATGCTCCTCTCCCGCATCATAACGAAAAACAAGGACATGCAGGGCATCTACGGATTCATGCTGACCTTCGGCAACGTCGGCTTCATCGGTTATCCGATAGTCGCCTCGATTTTCGGCAAATACGCCATCTTCTATGCAAGCCTGTTGAATATCCCATTCACCCTCCTGGCCTTTTCGCTCGGGAAAAAGATGATACAGGGAGGCCCTGGAGGGCTGAAACTGGACTGGAAAATACTCGTAAGCCCGGCCATGATAGCCTGCTACCTGTCCACGTTGATAGTAGTGTTCGACATCAAGGGGCTGCCGAATATAGTAACCACTCCGATAACCCTGCTCGGAAACATCACGGTCCCCGCAGCCCTGCTGATAATCGGTACATCCATGGCCCAGATGGACCTGCGGCGGATTTTCTCGGGAAAACTGGTCTGGGGTATCTCGGTTCTCCGGCTGTTGGTCCTGCCGATAGTCATCTATTATTTTACCCGTCTCATCGGCTTCAGCGGTGACATTCTCGGCATCAACACCGTCCTCGCGGCCATGCCTGTGGGCACATACGGGGCAATGTTCTGCCTCCAGTACGGCAAGGACGAGACCGTCATGGTTCAGGGAATCCTCATCTCCACCCTCCTCTCGATACTCAGCATCCCGCTCATCACGCAGATACTCTGAAAGAAGGCACAAGCAACATTCAACTGAAAACTACCAAAAAGTAATCAAAATTATGATTTTTTCATAGTTTTAATTATTTTTGGAAATAAATCAGTTGGCTTATGAAAAGGAAAATTACCGAACAATTAGTCGCATGGAAAAATATGCCGGGCCACAAGCCTCTCATCCTTCAGGGCGCACGGCAGGTCGGAAAGTCATATATTCTTGAAGAATTCGGAAAAGAATACTATAAAACCTGTGTCCGCGTAAGTCTGGACCTTGTTCCTGAAGTACGGAATTTCCTGAAAAAAAATATCAACCCGCAAGAAATCATAGCATATCTTGAATCTCTGTACAATATCAGGATAGTACCCCACGAAACTCTGATAATATTGGATGAGATACAAGACTGCAAACGGGCATTGCTTGCATTGAAATACTTTCAGGAAGAATATCCGCAATATGACATCATGGCTGCCGGCAGCCTGCTTGGAGTTGCTGTAAATCGAGGGGAAAAGATGTCCGAGGAGAAAGATATGGACTCAGTTGCGGAAACCGAATCAGATGAAGATTTTTCCTATCCTGTAGGAAAAGTGGATGAAATGTTCCTCTTCCCGATGGATTTCGAAGAATTTCTGTGGGCAACCGGAAATCTTGTGCTTGCAGATGAGATTCGCAGGCACTATGAAAATGATGAAGCCATGCCCGATTCGCTGCATCGCATGGCTTTGGATCTATACCAGAAATATCTCGTCGTGGGAGGAATGCCGGAATCGGTACGGAAATATGCAGAGACCAACAGTTATATCGAGTGCCGTACAGTACAACAAGCCATATTGAGCGGATACGATGCGGACATGAGCAAATACGCCAATCCGACAACCGCAGTAAAGATCCGGGCATGCTGGAACTCAATCCCGGCGCAGTTGGCAAAGGAAAACAGGAAATTCCAGTATAAACTTGCACGAAAAGGTGGTACGGCAAAAATTTTCGGCGAAGCCATCAACTGGCTGATCCTTTCAGGTATCGTCCTCAAATGCAAACTTGTCACTCACGGATACATTCCTCTATCTGCATACGAAGATGACAGTGATTTCAAGATATATCTTTCAGATGTAGGCCTGCTCGGGGCAAAGGCACAAATGCCTGTCCCGATGCTTCTGAATGCGTCCTCGGTCGACAACACATTCCTCGGTGCCGTCACGGAAAACTATGTCGGACAGGCTCTCAAGACCAATGGGATCGACCTCCGCTACTGGAAGAATGAGAACACTGCCGAACTTGAATTTGTCATACAGGATGATACCGATGTCATTCCAGTGGAAGTCAAGAAAGGCACGAAAGTAAAGGCCATCAGCATGAACACTTTCGTCAAGGAATACAACAGCAGCATTGCCTACCGGATATCCTCAAGGAACTTCGGTTTCGCCAACGGAATCAAGTCCATCCCTCTTTACGCCGTGTTCTGCATAAACAGGATTTGAGTTCAAAATCACGCAGATACTCTGAAATCACATCCTGTCGGTGAAAAGGATGCCGTCATCACTTTCATATGAATTTCAGATTCCTGTAATTGATGACTTCAATATCTCCTGCAGTATTTTCGAAATCTCCGTTGTAAACTATACATTTCCTTTCAATCGGGGTCGTAAGCCAGCCTGACAGTTTTTTCAATGTATTGCCGAATTCCGGAATGTAGGTCATAGAGGATTTTATTTCAAAAGCCTTCAGCATACCTTCTTCTTTGATAAGGAGATCTACCTCATTGCCATTGCTGTCCCTGTAGAAATATACTCCGCCTTCCTTTCCACTGTTCGTCCTGTGCTTGACGGCTTCCATGACTATGTAGTTCTCGAAAATATTTCCTCTCATCTTGTCTTTTGACAATTGGGCAGGACTTTCTATATCAAGCATGTAGCAGGCAAGCCCCGGATCCGTAAAATACAGTTTCGGCCGTTTTACAAGCCGTTTCGAGATATTCTCATAGTATGGAGGAAGCAGATAGATAATATAGGATGCGGTCAAGACGGACAGCCATGCCGCTATCGTTTTGCTGTCAACCCCCACTTCTGAGGACAATTCGTTTGCATTGAATACCGAACCTATTCTTGCCGCACACAATTTAAGGAAACGGAGAAACTGCATGGTATCCCTGATATTCAGCAGGTCACGGATGTCTTTTTCTATGTATGTCCTTACGTATGACGGATAGAAGAACCCGGCAATATTTTTACCTGTGCATATTGCCGGAAACAGTCCGTCATACAGAAATGTGTCCATATCCTTCCCGAAAGCGTATGCCGGGATTTCAGTGTATGACATAGGCAACAGTTCATAAACACCGGCTCTCCCCGCAAGTGATTCGGACACAGACTTCATAAGTTCGAAATTTGAACTTCCCGAAAGGAAAAATTTCCTGTTCGGGTGATTGTCCACGATACCTTGTATATATTCAAGCAGCATCGGGACTTTCTGGACTTCATCAATGAAGAGCGGCTTATCGGTCTGATTCAGGAAAGCAATCGGATCACTTTCTGCAAAACTCCTTATATTGACATCTTTAAGAGAAAACTTTATGGCTTCAGGAAAAAGATGCCCCAGCAATGTACTTTTTCCGCTCTGCCGTGGGCCGGTGACTGCAATTACCGGAAAATATTTGGCGGCTTCCGATATGGTCTGCTCGATATTTCTGTTTATATAATTCATTTTATGCAAAAATGGAATTTGATTCCAAAATTACATAAAATGTGAATTCCGGACAAGGAACCAGACAAATAAATACATAATGTTTTTCTATAATTTTTAACTTCTGCCATAATTTTGCCGAAGCATACCGTATCTTTGCCTGAAATAATTACTAACTTTAACGTCAGTTCGACGAATTATTTTACTTAGTACCAGAGACTTCGTCGAACTGACGTTACGATTTCTTCGAAATC
>CALVDR010000057.1 GCA_944326365.1 uncultured Bacteroidales bacterium
TTTGTTCATGGCTTGCGGATAACCTCTTGATGGCTACCGCAAAGTTACTGATGTTCTAATCGAAAAATTTTCTGATGTTTGTAACTTATTGATGTTTAATAATTAAAACATTGTCGGAGAATTTTTCTCCGGACACTAGTGTTATTTCTCAAGGGCTGATTTGATATCGCCCAACAAGGTGCGATATGCAGAGACTTCGCTCTGAAGATACAGTTCTTTCGCAGTTGCAGTCTCAAGTTTTTCTTCAAGAGACTTAATGCTCTGCTCCTTCTGGGCAAGTTTACAAAGAAGTTGACTCTCGAACATCGAGTGGCACTCGTTTTTGCATTTCTTGTACAAAGACCAGATATAGTTCAACTCCTTGGTTAGAACTGCGTCTGAAGAAATCCCGGATTCCCATAGTGCAGCAGAGTAGAGAGGTTCCCCATTTCTTCTTAGATAGACTCGAGGAGAGACATTGAATGAGGCCGGTGAGATGCTAAAAGAATACTCATCATCAAACACCCCCTCACCCACTTCGCCAAACTCATTAATACTCTGAACGTCATACGTATCATACCAGCAGCTCACTGCTAACTGGCTCCAGTTATGAATCAGGTAACACTTGTCTGCGCCGGAGAGAATATGAGGGGTTTTAGATATCCTCATCTGTCCATCTTCAAATACAGCTACATAGAGCAGTGAATATCCACTCATGTGGCTTGCTTTCGCGCACTTTTGTTCGAATTCGTCCTTGCAATACTTTGCGATCTCAAGGAAGTTGACTGAATTTCCCATTTGTATATCTGCTTGATTGTTAACTAAGTAAGTTTCTTACATTATAGTCTTAGCGACAAAAAGACCATATACGCTCTTGGCTCCATTCTTCATGAGGAGGTCTCCGACTTCCGTCAACGCCTCGCCGGTTGTATAGACGCTACCAACCACCATCACTTTCTTCCCTTTTACTATTTCCTTAGCACATTTATAATGCCGGATATGCGTAATCGGGTCAGAGTCAAACTGAAGAGACACAGCATCGATGTAAACATTGCAGGCAAGTTCTTCAGATAGGACTTCAGATATCTTATCGAAGCGAAGGATGGTCTTTGCGCCTGTCGTTCCCGGTGCAAAGCATACCAAATCGATAGCTTCATTGCTTACCGCCGTCTTAGCCCTGGAGACTATTTGCCGGATCAACTCCTCGGAAGGGTCTCCGAACATGAAATCTTGAATCATTTGGCGATCAAGTCTCTGGCTATCCGTCACGTCCAGCTTTGACTCGGGATAATAATCAATGATGTAATCAAACCTATACATAATCAACTACATTACGTGTTCCAATACAAAGTCACGGATACTCTTCCGGAGTTCTTCCGAATCTTCAGTATCCTGTATCTGGATTTCATCCGCCATGCTCAGGAAAAAAGCACGGGCAGGCTCCAGTGCATAAATGGTGGTGTCAAGCCGCCAGACGCCATTGGCGACAAGCTCAAACATGTACCTGGACGCATTGGCATAGGTGTCGCAGAAATATGCCATAGCCCTGAGGCCCATATCAAAACAGATATGATAGTGACGCCCCATGTCGGTCCAATCGAAAACATCGGTTTTAGCCGCAACATGCTCCTTGGCATATTTCCAGTCATCCTTGAGAACTTTCACATCAGAGATTCTGGACAGCTTGAACTGGCGGATTGCCTTCTTATCCATGTCGTAGCATAATACCGATTCTCCATTACAGACGAACTCATAAGGCTCAACGCGCCTGTCACTTATGATTCCGCTGTTAGCAGAAGCATAGCCATAGAGTATTGCCTGCTTATGGTTTCTCTTCGCGTCCATGAGCTTGTCATAGAACTTCACCTCGTTGGTGATGCTCTTCAGATTCTGCCTTCTTACCAGGATCATATCTGAATCCATCTCTTTGCATTCCTCGCCGTTCCGCTGGTAGGCGACGCTGTTCAGATAGACGATGCAGTATAGGGAGGGACGTACGCTGATCTCAATAACGTTTTCGTGTTTCTTTGACTGCTCTACGCGGATACACTCGTTTATAAAGAGAGATATGGTCTCCGGGTTACTGGACTCAAAGATGTTATGGATCTCCCTCTTGATCCACCGGGCATAGATCTCGGGATTATTGATGGGTGCATGGCAGAAGGTGTACGTCTTCAGATGGACGAACATATCCCGGGCGACACCATAATAGTAGCGTCCTTCCTGGACCGGATACGCATGTCCGGATTCAGGGTCAACGCCAATGAATACTTTTCCGCCATCCGCATTGAGGAAACCGCAGATCTTCCGGCAAACTTCAATCTTCTGGTTGTCGTATCTGGCAGATTCAGGCTTCTCTATAAAAGAAGACTTGAATTCAGTATAGTGATCCTCCTTTCCGAAATAACTCGGATCCTCCTTAGGCTTTGCCTCTACCTCGACCTGGACATATTCCTTGACAACCTTTTCCTTTTCTACGACTTTTACGACTTCTTTTATGACTTCCCTATCTACATAAACAATCTGGGGAGCAGCCTTAGGGGCTACCGACGTTTTGCAGAATAAAAAGGAGAATCTGTCCGCGAAAAACGGGAGTTTCAAAGCCTGCCAATCAAAGCCAAGCTGCTTGACCTCACCGTTGTCCATAATCTTCTTTTTGAGCGCACGTAACTCCGTCTTATATGAAGGAGCCATGTTCTCAAGCAGCATCTCGAGTGCGATCATGATACGATTAACCTTTCCCCCTTCCTGGAAGGTGAGAAGGTGGGCGGCAAGGTTACGGCAATAATCATTATAGTCATTTTTGCTCTCGTTGACACCGAAGAGAAAATCTTTTGATTCTACTCTCATAAGGATGTTGTCCACCTTGGCATCAAGATCCTCAGCCGCCTTCTTCTTGGCGACTTCCGATGCTTTATTGTCCGAAAGGACTTCGAACAAAGAAGTCTCTACCTTCGGCATCTCCCGAAGGAAACTGCCCAGCTGCTCAAAGGATGATAATGTCTTGCACATAGCGGTTGTCGTTTGTTTCTGCTGCAAAGGTGACAAGTATTCCATTGAACTGAAAATAATCAGAACACATTAATAAATGTTGCGATTTTATAATAATACTATACTAATGATGCAAATAACTGATAATTACTATTTTATAGATTTATTTTTAGAAAACAATTTGCTATAACAATCAATAGGTAATTGTAATATTAGTCATAATAACTATATTTGTTGCGATTATCCCTTTAGTTATGACTACGAACGAACTGAAAAGATGCGTATACAGGATCCTTGGAGATCTCACAAAATCTGACAATGTCATCTCGGTTGATGAGATGGACACTCTAGACAGTATTTGTGATACCATGAAGATAACTCCCCTTCACAAGAATGAGAGTTATTCCCTTACGTTGGCGGATGCCGTTAATTATGTGGCTAAGCAGAATCGGACGGTTGGAGCAAGGATTGTGAAGTTGATGGAAGAGTGCGCCTTGAAAGACGGGGAATGCTGTCGGGCAGAAGCCCTGCTTATAAGCGCAGTCGAAATCGTCAACGATTCGAGGGGACAGATACTCTCGATGCGATTTAACAACAGGCCCATTCTTTCTACACAAATCGTTTATGTGGATAGCTCAAGGGAATCCGCTTCAAGAAGGAATGAGTTGGACAAGAACTATGAAGAACTTAGTAGGATTGCCGAGATGGCCGGATTTGAGCTCATTTATATTCCCCATGTAGCGAAAGAGTTCAAAGAGTTCAAGAGTAAGAAAGACCTTGAAAGACTCCTTTCAATAGTGAATCCTACTCTGACTCCGAATGCGGTTTCGAACAAGGTCATGTCCCTTCAGGAGATGGATAACCGATACTTCTATCTCAGGGTATTGAACGAGAGGCTTCAGATGGGGCTATCTTTGTCATGCCCTGTTTGGCTTATCCGCCTTCCAAATAGTGTCGTAAACGGGATAGGATACGCCAACTTCCTCTGCTATAATGTTGAAATGGACGACATCAAGAAGCAGCTTATTGAATGGGTAGACGGGTTGAACAATCGTCAGACCCCGTATTCTATCCTGGTCAATCGCCATTCCGACAGGTCTAAAGATTTCCTGTATGGTGGCTTCCACAAAGCGTTGTTAGATGTCATGGCCGCAGACCGGATTGAAAGCTGGGAAATCAAAGTGTATATACGTGCTGGTTCATCACCTGTTATTGACAAGTCGGAGCAAGGAGAAAAGTTCTCCATCGCAATCTCAAAGGGGAAAAAGAAATACCCTGTTCTCATCAATGGTAGAGAAGCTGCTTTTTATATTTTACTACTTTGTGGTTCTGCTGGGGTTGAAAGGGGTGTTAACTTCGAGTATAATAGAGACAGATCTGCTAGGATACAGAGCATGTACATAGAGGCTTATCATATGGTAAGCAACAGAGAGAGCCACTTTCCTGACATTACACTATCATCGACTTTCCGCCCGATAAAAACCAAGGTCATGAAAGCACTTGAAGCATGTGGGGTCAAAGAAGAATTACACCTTTTCAAGCCCACTAAGAAAGGAGATGCGACATACTACATTCCTCTGGCTGCGGATAACGTCAAAGTCGTTGGCGTCGAAGGTGAGATCCCTTTGTTGAATTCGACCATCTATTCAAGCTATAAACACATAATGCAATAGTCTCTTTATTCTAATGGAAGGGATTCTGTCTCTTTATCTTCAGGTTCCGAATAGTACCGTGTGTCCATAATCTCCTTCAAGCGCAGGAAGGATATAGGCTTGTCATCGTTGTTGTCCACGCCGACATCATACTGGAAAGGTAGAAGGTACTGAAGGCGCGGTGTGTCGCATCCTTTTGTTTCCTGTCCAGAATGGACATGGCCGAACAGCTGCCATACGCCTTTGTATTCACCAGCATAGCAGAGATAAGGATAGTGGTCGAGCAGAATCTTCCGCCGACCAAGAAACATGTTCCACTTGTATCCAACCACATGTAGTCTAGTTTGAGTCATAACCTCCCAGGAGCGAAACACGCCAATGTCATCATGATTACCCTTGATGAGTAATATCGTTCCGTTGAGTCGGTTCAGCAACTCGATCATCTTTTCTTTTGGTGTGTCCGGTGCAAAGTCTCCTAGGTGGAAGACGACCCCGTCTTCTGGTACGGTATCATTCCAGTTCCTAATCAGTGTCTCGTTCATTGCATCCAGATCAGCAAAGCGTTTGCGATAGCCAAGGACTACTTCGCTGAAGAAATGGGTGTCGGCTGTGAAGAATACCTTCTCGGGATCCATTGATGGAAGGTCCGCCATCTGGTCGGAATAAAGCGGAGTCACGGGAATCCGCCTTTTCTTTTTTGACATAAGCAAAAAGCAACTGTGGTTATTACTTCGGCCAGCGTTATTCTTCGTACGGTTTTTGAGGCAGAATGATGTATGCGAATCAAGAGCATTATCTTCTCTTCCCTGTTGCTGACCTTTCTCCTGAACGGGGTTTCGGCTACCAGACAGACCACCAGGGTCCTAGTGGAGGACCATGACAGCCTGACGGTCTATTACCCCAGGTTCAACAGAATAGACTTCGTAACAAATCAGATGCCCCAGAAGACTGAGAAGGACGTCATATTCGTATGTGCAGCATCATTCACAGGTGAGCTTCTGGATGAGTTCAAGCATTCAAACATAGCCGGACACCACGTTACATCTGGCAGTTTCCATAAGGGTTACAAGTGCGGACCATACAACGGCGTTTTCACTTGGAGCGCCAAGAGTGGATGGCATTTCTACAACTACTCTCACAAGAATTCCGAACCGCCCCTCAAGACAGTGGCCGCGGAAGGCGGGATGGGATATTGCCAGAGCCTTCTCTTCCATAACGGAAAGCGTTTCAAAGGATGTATGAAACCTGAACGCTCTAACCGTTATAGAGCTCTTTGTGAGATCGGAGGGAAGTTCTGTATCGTTGACTGTGCCAGGAGTCTGCCTTTCGGTCATTTCATGGACGGGCTTGAAAAACTAGGAGTCAAGAACGCCCTCTATTGCGATATGGGACGAGGATGGAACTACTCCTGGTATCGCAAGGATGACGGAACAGTTATGGAACTGTTCACAACTCCCGGAAAGTACACTACGAACTGGATAGCTTTCTACGATTGATGTATTTCAGGCACACCAACAGACCCGGATTCTGGTTCGGACTCATTGACTTCTGCACGGCAGGGGTTTTCTTCCTCTTCTATATGCCGATTGACGGACTTCAGGACGAGTTGGATTATATCCTCGGACGCAGGACGCAACGATACTGGATCGCATATCTTCTTGGTATACCGACACTGTTCATATACCCTCTCGTCTGGATGGCCCGCATATCGGAAGAGCTGAAGGCCAAGGCGATTGAATTAGGTATAGAGGCTCCCTACACCTCTTGGTGGCATATGTTCGGTTGGAATACCATTGGCGTCCTTTTCCTTGGGCCCGCGATTGCCACCAAACGGTTCTTCGACACGCTCAACAGAATAGAAAGTGGGATGAACGAGGAATCATAACAAGCTACTTCCCGTTCCGAATGCAATAGATGGCGGCGACAGCCTCAATCAATCCGAGCACGAAGTAGATGTTGCTCAGCGCCACGAACCCCCAGACATACCACTCCAAGACAATCCACAGCATCAGGATGATGCCGCAAGCAAGCGTGCCCCGGCAGGCCCAGGGATGCTTCTTGAAAAGCATCAGGGCCGCCAGCAGCTGGGGCAGTCCGTTCACCGCCAGCAGGGCGAAGCCTGAAGGAATGAAATTTCGGAAAAATATATCTGGCCAGGGTATCTTGGCCCTAAGAATCTCCAGCATTGGTTCACCACCCCAGCTGACGCCGGTGGGATCCATCCACATCATCACAGCACCGCCGAAAGCGCCGACGGCGATGAAAAGGGTAAGTATCTTCAAGAATGTCCTCATATCCTAATGTGATTCTTTCAGGCATAAAGATAATGAGAATCCTTCGCAACACGGTTGCAGATACTACAATGGCCGGCCGCGTCAAATGCCGTAGCCAACCTATTTCAATTATATGTGTGTCCTATCGCACCGTCTGCACCCTACCGATCTCTACGATGCTCCGAACTGCCCAGACCGCGAAGGATTGCGGCGATGAGCGGTTTGAAGACCAGGCAGAGGACGATGATCAGGACAAGAGTCAATGCATCTTCCATATCCTCAAACGATTTCTTTCCCTTTGTTTCAGGCCTTCCGGCCCCGGGGATGCGTATATTTTTCTGCTTTTGGAAAGCGAGCCTGTAGATGAAGGCAAGCCGGAGACGGAGAATACGCTCCCAAAGGAAGGAAGATTGTCCGTCTCCCCAGGATCTCTGGTCTGGCTTGACGTATCGGATGGCGAGCTTAGATTTGCAGAAAAGGATATACGCCAATCAACGGGGCCGCATAAGCGGAAGCAAGTCTTCCGGTTAAAGAAAAAGACGATGTAAACAGCGTTTATGATGACGGCAGCAGGTCTGACACTCGTTATTAGCTTATTGAAAAGATCCGCCCCTGAGGTTGTCCGGGGCGGCGCAGAAAAGCAAGCGAGAGCGGAGAACCCGCTCCCCGGCGGGTTACTGAAGCGTCCCGCCGATGACGCTGACCTGGGATGCGAGGATCTCGGTGATGGTCCTTTCCACACCGTTCGAGTCGGTGAAGCGGTTGTTGCGGAGGCAGCCCTTGACCTCGACGCCGGCGCCCCTCACGAGGGCGGAGAAGTCCGGCATCCGGTCGCTCTTGAAGGCGGTGACCTGATGCCAGGTTGTCTCGATGACCGCTTCGCCCGAGCGGTTCTTGAAGGCATGGTCGGTAGCGACGGAGAAGCGTGCCATCTCGGTGTCGCCGAAGACTTGAACTGAAAAAAGTTGACAGATTTGAGAGCATAAATCAAACGAGTCAATGATAGAAAGACACAGGCGAGACATTGTCTTGAAGACCGACCCTGTGACCAGGGAGAAGTATTGGTCCAATGAGGTCGTCA